>DATBJG010000028.1:0-48212 GCA_036556585.1 Vicinamibacterales bacterium | reverse complement strand
CGACAGGCGTCTGAACCAGATTCCTCTGATGTTATCGGTGACCCTGGACGCCGGCGGGAATCGAACGCAGGGGGGCCAGACATTGTTCGAGTTCTGGAATTCGGTCAAGCGCACTCGCCCGTTTGCAGTCGGCATCAACTGTTCGTTTGGTGCTCGCGGAATGGTGCCGGCGCTGACCCAGCTCGCACGCGTGTCAGACACCTGGGTCAGCTGGCGTCCCAGCGCCGGCGTACCCGATCCCGCCGGACAGTACGAAGAGCAGCCCACCGAAACCGCCTCGCTCGCCCGGGAGGCCGCTCAGCAAGGACTTCTGAACATCGTAGGCGGATGCTGCGGGACATCGCCCGAGCACATTCGTGAAATCACCAACGCGGTCGCAGATATTTCACCGCGCCGGCTGACGACTGACGGCTGACGACTGACGACTGACGACTGTCGACTGACGACTGTCGACTGAGGTCCCCATGGAACTCGAGACGACCTGTCCGTACTGCGGCGAACATATCACGCTCGTGATCGACGAGGGTGGCGGTGCGAGTCAAACGTATATCGAAGACTGCGAAGTCTGCTGCAGACCAATGCACGTTGCGGTGACTTCAGACGAGGACGATTATTCGATTGACGTGACGCGAGCCGATGATTGATACCGCTGCCGGATGTGCTACTTCCGCGCGAGCTCCTCTTGAATGATCGCCTCGTAGGTTTCAAGTGGCATGGCCCCGACAATGGCTCGGCCGTTGATGTACACGGTCGGGGTTGACGACACGCCGTAGCGTGAACCCTCTTCCTGGTCCTGTTCTACGAGCTGTCGATGGGTTCCTTTGTCAAAACAGGTGTTGAAGGTCGTCGCGTTCATCCCCAACTGTGCAGCCCACGCTTTCAAGTTGGCAGCCGTCAGCTCGTTCTGGTTGTCGAACAACTTGTCATGGTAGGCCCAGAACTTGCCCTGATCGTTGGCACACAGGGCTGCCTCGGCGGCGGGTCGGGCATCCGCATGATTCGGCAACGGAAAATCCTTCCAGACGAGCTTCACGCGGTCGCCGTACTTCGCCGCGACCTGCTTCAGCACAGGCGCCACGCGCTTGCAGTACGGGCACTGAAAATCTGAAAACTCGACGATTTCGATGCTGGCTGATGCTGGACCAGTGATCGGATCGTTCGGCAGGACTTTGATGACCGTTCGAGGCACATCGAGCCTGATGGCCACGTCGCTCGAAGCTTTGCGCAACTCCTCGATATACCGCTTGCGCGCTTCCACGGGACGCTGTTGCTCGAGATAGGACACGATGGCCGGCCGCAGCGCATCGAACGTCATGCCCTGGGTCCGCTCGCGTGACTGCTCGTAGAGGTCCTTGATTTGATCTTCGGTAACCGGCTGCAGTCGTTTGGGGGTTTCCGCCGCCAACAGCTGCTCAACCGTCACGTTGCGCTTCTTCGCTTCGTTCTGGAGGAGCACCTCGCCGATCAGGTCGTCGAGTACGCGCCGATTGACGTCGTACACCTGCTGACGCATGCGTTCGAACGACGCGGGATCCTGCTGCTGCCAGTGCTTTTCGATGTCGCTCATCCGAAGCGTGCGATCGCCAACGGTCGCAACGACGGTATCTGACGATCCACCGCTGGTCGTCTGTGCGGGACTCTGCGCACACACGGGCAGCGCCAACCCCATCGAAATCAGCAGGACGCCCAGCACGGGACCTTGCATCTTCAGGCTCATGATCACCTCGGAAATTCGGCTCTCGGATTTCGAATTTCGGATTTCGGATTTCGGATGTCGTAGTCGGATTTCGGCGCTCACACCTCGTCCGAGAGCCGAGAGCCGAAATCCGAGTCCCCACTCTAATTCAACGTAACATACCGCTCCAGCCGCGCCACTTCTTTCTTGTCCACGTACTTGCCAATCTCACGACGGAACTGATCCATCGTCTTGTATGGCCGGTACTCTTTGAACTCATGAAGCATGCGCTGACCGATGCCGGGAATGGTCAGAATATCCGCGTCGCTGGCAGTGTTCAGATTGATCGGCACAAAGACGTACTGCTCCAGCCGGGCGAGCTCCTTGTCGTCCACGTACTTGTCAATCTCGCGGTGAAACACCGCGAGCGCCTTGTAAGGGCGATACTCCTCGAATTCGTGCAGCATGCGATTGCCCACGCCAGGAATGAGGAGGATCTCCTCCTTGCTCGCCGTGTTCAGGTTCAGATGGATGAACATCCGCCCGTACAGTTCGGTGCGCTGTTGTTGCGAGAGCGACTGGCTCAAGAACGTATTCAGCTCGGTCATGTTGAGGAACGGCCGGCGTTCCAGGATCCCCTTGACCAGCGCGGCATTGAGATGCGGTAACGCCAGCAGTTCCTTCTCGCCCGCGAGATTGGGCTCGACCAGCCCTGTCGCACGACCCACCTGCGCGTGGATGCCAACGCCAATGAGGGCCATCACCACTGCGACGCCAGTAATTCGACCGATCGCCTTCACACGCATTTTCATCACCTCACCAATCAAGCAGTCAACCGCCCCAGTCGATGGGTCAGTCCGCAGGATGCACGAGCAACGGGTGCCGGTACGTATAGGCCAACCCAATCAGGCCAAGTTCAATCATCGTTCCAGGGGCAAGCGCCGGGGTTGCCCCCATCATGGCCTCTTTGAACAGCGCCAGCCCGGACAGGGAAGGATATGTTTCCAACTCGAATTCCATGTTCCCCTGATAATGCCACACCATCCCGATAAACCCACTGGCCACAAAAAGCGCCATGGTTATCTGGATCGCGCGCACGCTCGACGCACGTTTTGAGACGGCATGCCAGAGGAGCACGATCAAGCCAAGGGCAAGCAGGGCAACCGGAACTCCCTGCTTGAAGCCGTCGGTATGCTCCAGAAGCAGCAGTTCGGCCCCGACGCCCGTCACGCCCAGGACGAGCGTCACCATCAGCAGCAGTCGCACTCGCTGAAATGTGACGGTGTCAGTCATCGATGTGTTGGTTCGCGTGGGGCGCCACCCCCACGCGCTGCCGTCGCTTACGCTCCGGATCTTGCCTTCAACCTCAGTCAACTTCTCATCAAACATCCAGGGCTTCAGCATCCTCGGCGCGCTCCATGATGAACCGGAACCTCGCGGACGCGTCCTTCCCCATGAGCTCGTTGATCACACGGTCGGTGACAATCTGATCGACCACCTCGACCCGGAGCAGCCTGCGCGTCTTCGGGTTGAGGGTCGTCTCCCAGAGCACCTTCGGCATCATCTCGCCGAGTCCCTTGAACCTGGTGATTTCCGGCGTGGCGCGGCCGTTGCCGCCCTTCTGTTTCTTGACGATCTCATCGCGCTGCCCGTCATCGAGCGCCCAGAATGTCTCCTTGCCCACGTCGATGCGATAGAGCGGAGGCTGCGCAAGAAAGACGCGACCGTTTGCGATGAGCTGCGGTATGTGGCGGTAGATGAACGTCAACAGGAGCGTCGCAATGTGATTGCCGTCGGAATCGGCATCCGCAAGGATGATGACGCGCTCGTAACGAAGCCCGCGCAGATCGAAGTTCTTCCCGAGCCCGCAGCCGAGCGCCGTCACCAGATCCGCCAGCTCTTTGTTCTCGAGCACCTTGGCGAGCGACACGCTCTCGGTGTTGAGCACTTTGCCTCGGAGCGGCAGGATGGCCTGGCGCCCACGATCGCGCCCCTGCTTGGCCGACCCGCCGGCCGAGTCGCCCTCCACGATGAAGAGCTCGGTATTCTCGCGGCTCGACGCCGTGCAGTCGCTCAGCTTGCCCGGCAAGTTGAGGCGGGAACCGGTGCCGCCCCGGCGCGTGACTTCCTGCTGGGCGGCACGGCTGGCTTCGCGCGCCCGCGCTGCGAGAATGATTCTGGCAATAATGGCTTCGGCGATACTGATGTTGTGGTTGAGCCAGTGCTCGAGCGCCGGACGCACCACCGAATCTACCGCGGACAACACTTCGGGATTGTTCAGGCGGTCCTTCGTCTGGCCCTGAAACTGCGGGTCCGACAGGAACACGCTGAGGACACCAGTCAGCCCTTCGCGCAGATCTTCGGCAACCAGTGTCACACCCTTTGGCGACAGGTTGTGCGTCTCGATGAAATTCCGCATCGCCTTACCAAGTCCTGCCCGAAGACCGTTCTCATGTGTGCCGCCCGACCCTGTCGGAATACCGTTGACGTAGCTCCGGACGTGCTCGTCGGTCGCCTCGGTCCACTGCAGCACCAGGTCCACGCGCATTCCCTCGTCCTTGCCTGACGTCGCGTACGCAAAGGGAGCATCATGGACGGGTTTGGCCGCGCGTTCGACGAGAATCTTCCGCAGATACGCGTTCAAGCCGTCTGTGTGTTCAAAGACCTGCTTCTCCTTGGTGTCCTCATTCTCGAAGTGGATCTTGAGCCCCTTGTGCAGATAACTGGCGACGTCCAGACGCTCCTGGATCAGCGCGGGATCGAATTCGACCTTCGGGAAGATCGCCGGATCGGGGTGGAAGTACACCGTCGTGCCACTTCCGCGCGCCGGTCCCACCTTCTTGAGCGGGCCGACAGGTTTCCCCTGCTTGAACCGGTGCTCCCACTGGGCGCCGTCACGTCTCGAAGTGGCAATGAGCTCTTTGGAGAGCGCATTCACAACGCTCGCGCCGACACCGTGCAGGCCACCTGCCGTCTTGTAGCTGCCGTGTTCGAACTTCCCGCCAGCATGCAGGGTGGTGAAGATGACCTCAAGCGCGCTCTTCTTGCTCCGCGGGTGTTTGTCGACCGGAATGCCGCGCCCATCATCCTCGATGGTGATCGACGATCCGTCCTTGTGGAGCGTGACCCAGATGTTGGCCGCGTAGCCGTTCATGGCCTCGTCAATGGAGTTGTCGAGAATCTCCCAGACGAGATGGTGGAGGCCGGACGTGCCGACACCCCCGATGTACATCCCGGGCCGCTTGCGGACCGGCTCGAGCCCCTCGAGAACGGTAATGTCTTTTGCGGTGTACGTGGACGCCATGACGTAACGGAGCGGCGGGTCTTTGGACCCACCGGCCGAGCGGGAGAGATTGTACCAAGTCTGATAGGATTGTGAACGTCCCTGTTCGCGTGCGCCAAAATGCAGCGAGTTCTCGTTGTCGCGGCCCTCGTAGCGTTTGGAACAGGCGTGGACTCGCGGAAGATCGGTCACGCGATCGGGCAGCCGACGCGAGACGCCAGGCGGGTCGAGCGCCAGACCATGGTGGATGATCAAATCCAGGGCCGGGGAATTACCGATCAGCGTGTGTTGGCAGCCATGCGGTCGGTGCCGCGCGAGCGATTCGTCCCCGCCAACGTGAGCACCGAAGCCTACGCCGACCACCCACTCCCGATTGGCTTTGGTCAGACGATCTCGCAGCCGTACATCGTTGCGTACATGAGTGAGGCGTTACAGATCTCGAAAAGCTCGAAGGTACTGGAAATTGGCACCGGTTCGGGTTATCAGGCCGCCGTATTAGGCGAGCTTGCTGGTGACGTCTACTCGATTGAAATCGTACCGCAGCTGGCCGAGCGCGCCCGGCAAACGCTCAGCGCATTGGGCTACAAGAACATTCGCGTGCGAACGGGGGATGGGTATCTGGGCTGGCCCGAACAGGCTCCCTTCGATCGCATCATGGTGACTGCAGCGCCCGATCACGTCCCACAGCCGCTTATCGATCAACTGGCAACCGGCGGACGTCTGGTCATTCCCGTCGGCCGCGCAGAGCAGGACCTGCTCCTGATCACCCGCACACCGCAGGGCGTCGTTCAGCAGCGCACGATTCCGGTAAGGTTCGTCCCGCTCGTTCGATCTCCCAAATAGTCGGCGGCCTCGGTGTTGAGAGTCCTAGTTCCAGGGCAGCTCGACGTCGTACTTCTTGCCGGCCATCGTGCTCGCCTTGATCTTGATGGACCTCGGCTTCACGACGCGCAGGCTGAACGGAGTACCATCCCGGCCGTGGAATTCACCGAGCGAAAGATCGAGGTTTTGCGTACTCTCGATCCGCCCGTAGAACTTCGTGTACTCGGTCTGCCGACCGACCGGGACGATGGCGATCGTGACGTCTGTCAGCGGAAGACCCGCCTTGTTCTGGATGGTCATGAACTGCTGCTTGACGCTGATCGACAGCGGTGAGTCGACTGCCGCCTGATCGGACGCTTGATTGGAACAGCCAATCGTCGAACTCACCAGCCCTGCCACGACGAGCACGCAGACGAGCCGAGCCGAACGACGGCGTCGGATACGATTGATCAGAGTCACCACGTCGCCTCCCTCCTTCCGTTACCGTCCCTGACTACTTGCCTGCCGGGCCGTCGACCTTCAAAACGATGAGCGACTGCTGCCGACCCACCCTGGCGGTGAGCTCGTAGCATCCAGGCTCGGAAAACCAGACGTTGGTCCGGTGAAACGAGTACTTCTGCAAATCTTCAGGTGTGACCTTGCCGGGTTTGAAGCCTATCTGATCGAGCTTGTAGCGCTCCTCTCGCACGCCAAGCGTCGAACCCGGCGCGGAGAACCGCACCTTGACCGGAGATGGTCCGCGTCGCTGCCCGTTGAGGAGAGCTGAACCTGTCACGGAGACATCGCGGACCCACAGGAGGATGACAGGATCGTTCGGGCCTTTCCACGCGATCGGGCCAGCACCCGTCGTCACCCACATGGGGCTTTGACCAGTGACCGGTGTGAGGGATTGCACGAGCTGGCGCGACTTCCCTGGGGCACACGGCACCTGCGCATGTGCCGTCACGCCCGATGTCAGCACGAGAACGGCGCCGAGGACCCAGACTTTCATGGGGACCTCCCGGGAATCACGGATTGTGCGCGAGAAGACGAGACTCTAGCGCCGTCGCCGGCGCGGGTCAAGTGCCGACCTTGGACGGGAGGCCTGTCACTTTGGTGCGGGTCCGCTCGGTCCTTCACGGGACGCGGATTTGGCGCAGATTCACGCGGATCTCGCGACGGGAGGCTGAGGGTGACCACCCTGCCCTTCAGGAACCACGAAGAACACCCGACGATCACGACGTTCGAATGACTGCACTCGGCAACCTACAGGTTCGTCGTGCCGTCGTGGTTCATAACACTTTCTTCGTGGTTCAAGATCCGCGTTCTTCGTGGTTCAAGATCCGCGCAAATCCGCGTCCCGTGTCCGTTCGATTTCGACATGGCCTTCAAAGCCCGGGCGTGCGGCTGGAGGCGGTGAACCGGAGTGTACCGTCTGGTCTCTTGCTCTTTGGTTACCCGTTCGTCGTGCCGTCGTGGTTCATAACACTTTCTTCGTGGTTCAAGATCCGCGTAATCCGCGTCCCGTCTCAGTTCGATTCGAGCGGTGGGGGCGCTTCGATGGCGGCTGGCAGCACGCGGACGAACTCGCCGCGCTGAAGGAGCTCGCGGCCTTTGCCACCGCGGCCGGTGACTTCGTACTTCGCGGTGCTGATGGTTTGTGATGCGCCGCGGCTGGTCTCGACGGTCAGCAAATCGCGGTCGCCCCGTGAGGCTACGAACCCCAGAACGCGATCATCGTCTCGTGCCAGCTTGATGAGAATGACGCCGCGTCCGGGGCCCGACAGGAAATTGACTTCATCGGCCTTACAGAGAATCGCCCGCGCCTGTCGGGTGGCCGCGATGAGCACTTCGTCGCCTTCAACGCGCGAGACACCGACAACTTCGGCGCCTTCCGCAGTCCGAGCAAAGCGCCGACCTGCCCGCGTGCTGGGCTCGACGAGCCCTTCGAGCGAGAATCGCAGGCTGTAGCCGTCACTGGTCACGGCCACGGCATGGGCTGGAGGCTCAGCGCCCTCCCGAGGCGCGGCGACATTGCCAACGACTCGCGAATCCAGGCTCAGTGCCGCAACGACCTTCTCGCCGTCCTTGAACTTGAACAGGCTCTGGATAGGCTCGCCGTAGCCGGTTGAGGCGGGCACATCGACGAGGCGGCAGGAATAGGCCATCCCGAAATTCGTAAAGAACACGGCGCTCGATCGCGTGCTCCCCGGCAGCACCGCGAGAACAGCATCCCCTTCGCGGAGGCGCGTCGATGACAAATCGCGGACCTCTTTCTGGCGCTTCACCCATCCGTCGTGCGACACGATCACGACATTGTCTTCCTCGACGATGAAGTCGTCAGCGCTGAACTCGACGTCGGCCTCGGCCTGAATGAGCGTGCGTCGCGGATCGGTTTTCGGATCGCTATACGTCTTTTGAATTTCCTCGATCTCCGACCGCACGACCTTCCATCTTCCTTCTTCATCCCGAAGCAAGCTGCCGATTTGCCGCGCGCGCCGCCGTTTCTCTTCGAGCTCGTTCTGAATAACCAGGATCTCGAGCCGAGCGAGTCGATAGAGTTTCAGTTCGAGGATCGCGTCCGTCTGTTCGTCATCGAGGCCGAACCGCTTCATGATCTTGACCGCGGCGTCCTGCTTGCCATCCGACTTGCGGATCAGCTTCAGGATCTCGTCCAGCGCATCGAAAATCTTGGCGAAGCCCTCGAGGACGTGAATGCGCTTTTTGAGCGCAGCGAGCTCGTGCTCGAGCCGCCGCGTCACGACCTCGAGCCGGAAATGCAGAAAGTGCCAGAGGATCTGATGGAGATCGAGACGGTCGGGTCGCCCGACCTCCGGATTCTCCGTCGGAATCAGGCACGTCAGATTGACTGGAAACGTCGTCTGAAGCGGCGTGTGCTTGAACAGATACGCCATCACCATTCGCGCGTCCGCGTCTCGCTTGAGGGTCAGTTCGATCCGGACGTCGTCGGTCGATACGTCCTTGACGTCGAGAAGCGGCGGCAGTTTGCGGCTGAGGACAACTTCTGCAATCCGCTCGACAAGCTGCGCCTTGTTGACCGTATACGGGACGCTGGTGATGTGAACGACTTTCCCCGTTCTGTTGGGACCGGCGCTCTCCCACGTGGCACGAAGGCGGATCGTGCCCGAGCCGGTTTTGTAGATGGCCTTGAGCTCGTCGGGCGAGTTGAGGATCTGGCCGCCCGTCGGAAAATCTGGGCCCTTGATATAGCGGCACAGGGCAACACTCGAGAGGTCTTCGTTCTCGAGGAGCTTGAGCAGCGCCGTACAGACTTCACCAAGATGATGCGGCGGGATGTTGGTGGCCATCCCAACCGCGATGCCGGTCGTACCGTTCACCAGCAGGTTAGGTAATCGCGCGGGCAGCATCACCGGTTCGAACTTGGTGCCGTCGTAGTTTGGTCGGAACGGGACGGTTTCTTGATCAATCTCCGAAAGCAGCTCGTCGCTCAACCGGGCGAGGCGACATTCCGTGTACCGCATTGCCGCCGCGCCGTCACCATCGAGCGACCCGAAGTTCCCCGATCCGTCCACGAGGGGATACCGCAGGGAAAACGGTTGCGCCACGCGGACGAGCGTCTCGTAGATGGCGGCATCACCGTGCGGGTGATAGCTCCCCATGACGTCGCCAACGACCTTGGCGCACTTGCGATGCTTGGCGTCTGCCGTGAGGTTCTGCTGCCACATCGTGTACAGGATGCGGCGCTGCACCGGCTTCAGCCCGTCGCGCACGTCGGGTAGCGCGCGGGAGGTTATGACAGACAGGGCGTAGTTGAGGTAGCGGGACTGGGCCGCTTCGTGGAGGGCTACGGCGGTACCATGCCCGTTTCCAGGCGGTCCGCTCGACACACGGATAGCACTGCCAGTATCTTCGAGATCGAACAGGGATTGAGTCTGTTTCCTCGATCGCTTCGCCACAGGGAGAACCTCTAGAAGCCGTCAGCGTCCCGCATGGACGACGGTCCGTCGGCTGCGATGACTGTCGATCAAATCCGGCGCCAGTCGCTTGCTCAGGTACACTTTTGACTCGCGATTGTCGCTCGAATTCCGCTCGTACTTGACCACGTCAAAGCGCAGATGATCGAGGGTCCCGCGCATCTGGTAGAACTTGTTCTTGGTCTTGTGAATGATCTCGTCAAAGCCTGCTTCGATGGCCCAAGCTTCCTGCTGTTCGGTGAGGGCGCGGAAATGACCCTGGCCCCGCCAATCCCGGCGGGTGCCGCCAATCCAGCTGTACAACACCCGGCGGCCCGGGAACGTGACACAATCCCTGAGCCGTCCGATCAAGTCCGCAAGCTTCGGATCGGTATCCTGCGCCGTAACTTCGTGGGCTACCTTGAAAGACACTGGGACGACGGTCGCTGGATCGTCCGAGAGAGGAGCGTCGGCCATCAGAATCAGGTGCGCGCGCCCCTTCAGCCGCGCGACAATTTCTGCAGCGGTCTTCTTCCGCGGAAACTCCCAGAAAAACTCCTCAATGTACTGAATCTCGAGCGCTCCCTGCTCAAGTGGATATTGTGTAATTCGATACTGCATGAATGGATCTTCGCCCGTCAGAAGACAGAAGACTTCTCTCCTATCTCACCGACACAGAAATTTCCGCGCCAAAGAGCATCGTGCGATCGTTGTCCCGAGCGCTCCACTTCAGGAGCGTCCCCAGGCTCTTGACGAGTTTCCCTTCGTACGCCACACGCCCGTTGGTCGTCACCTTCAGCGGCGCCGAAAAATCAAACTCGTCCGGAGACACGAGCAGCGTGAGCGCCCGAACGCCTCTGGTCGAGACTTCCACGGTATTGCCCTTCCGTACGAGGTCCACACGACCCGACGGCTTTCGGTGCGGAAACACCTCCCGCACCATCAGACCGAGGTCCATCAGGTTCGTATCGTCGAGCGTTGCGTGACTGTCCCGCAAACCCAGCTCGTCGATCACCAGCCAGTGGGCTCGATTGTAGCGATCGGTGCGCTCGGTCTCCCACGATAGTCGATCGGGGATCGGATCCCGGGGATGATCGCGGACGAACTGCTCGAAGTGGTCTTTCTCCATCGGCCACCAGTCGACGTTGTGGCCTGCGTCGGGCCGGGGATGGTAGACCACCGTCGTCCCGATTTTCTTGAGATGCTCGATGTACGGATCGACGCTACGCGTCGGATACAGTCGATCCTGGCCGCCGTTGACGATAAACCAGGGCTTGTTGATGGCGTTGCCCGGATGCAGTTCGCCGTCGGCTCCAGTGTCCGGGTTCGCCAGCACGGCCATGTGTCCGTTGAGGGGCAGAAAACTGGCCCAGGGTGTCGTGTCGCGCAGGCCCAGAAAGTAGGCACCGGTCGCGCCGTCGGAAATGCCCGTCAAATACACACGATTTTCGTCGATATTGTAGGTACGTTTCAGTTCGTCGAGGATCCCCGCAATGTTCTCGACCTGATTCCCATACCACCACATTGCGTCCACCCAACCGTTGGGATAGACGCCAATCTGATTCGGACTACCGGGGATGCGATCGATACCTTCACGACCGGGGACGGCTGACGGTCGGGCAATCCCGCCGTGCAATTGCACCCGTACCTGGTACATCTGCTTCGGCGTGTAATCGTTGGGAATGACGAGCGCGTAGGTGTGCTCGAGCCGATCTGACGTGCGTCGCTTCAATCGCTGAACACCTACCGTCACGGATGGCGAATAGCTCCGGCCGCGCTTCAACCGCGCATATGCCTGATCGAACGTTGCACCCGATTCGATCACGTTCGTGATGTGTGACTCAGCCGACGCGCGACTCGTCGCGGTGAGGAACCGGTCCAGGGCGCGCTCCACCGCCGCCGGATCGGCCGTGGATCCCTTTGACAGAAGGGTCAAGCTTCCGCCAATCAGAAATACGACAAGAGCAATCCCTCTCAGACTGCTGACTGGTGTCCGCATTTTTTATTGTCTGCTTTAGTCGTCAATTCTGCTTGAGCGAAGCTTCACGGAGCGCCTTGAACTCGGTTCCAGGCTTCCATTCCGGATACCTGTCGGCCTGGGCCACGCGATAGCCGATCAGCCAGAACAACTGCGCATCTTCCACCAGACCGCTGAGATCCCAATCCGCCTTCACGTCGTCTTGTGGCGTGTGGTAGATGTTGGCGGTCCAGTTGTCGCGCACCTGTTTGGAGTATTCAGGCGACTTTCCAATGAATTCGATACCGGAATCCGTGTTCAGGGCCGGCACGCCTTGCTTGGCGAAATTGAAATGGTCCGACCGATAGTAGAAGCCCTTCTCGGGCTCCTGATCCGGGCGCAACTCGCGAGATTGGGTTGCGGCAGCGTCGCGAGCGTAATCGTCCAGGTCTGAATTACCAAGTCCGATAATCGTGAGGTCCTTGGTCCGGCCGTGGACGTTGAGGCCATCCATGTTGATGACGGCGAGCGTCTTGTTGAGGGGATAGATTGGCGCGACCGAATAGAACTGCGAACCGAGGAGCCCCTGCTCTTCCGCGGTCACGGCCAGGAACAGAATTGACCGTTTCGGGTGTGTGGGCAGCCCTTGAAACGCTCGCCCGATTTCGATGAGCGCTGCCGTACCGGTGCCATTATCAACGGCGCCGTTGTAAATGTCGTCACCCTTGACCGCTTCGCCCCGGCCCAGGTGGTCCCAGTGGGCCGTGTAAATCACGTACTCGTTCTTGAGCACGGCATCGCTCCCCTCGAGCTTCGCTAGCACGTTTTGAGAGTCAACCGTGCGCAGGGTGTTCTTGAGCGTGATAGACGCGGTCGTGCCGAGCGAAACCGGTTTGAAATCACGCGTCGCCGCCTGCTTTTTGAGCGCGTCGAAGTCCTGCCCCGACATGGCAAGCAACGCCTTCGCCTGCTCGAGCGTCATCCAGCCTTCGATGGCCGACCGGCTCATGTTTTTGTCGGGTGTCACCAGATCAAATTTCTCACCCGTGTTTCCCTTGACCACTTCGTAGGGATAACCGGCAGGTCCCGTTTCATGGATGACGAATGCTCCGGCGGCTCCTTTTTCGGCCGCGATCTCGAACTTGTAGGTCCAGCGGCCGTAGTAGGTCATCGCCTTGCCGCCGAACATCTTCGGATCCAGCTCGTTGGGATTGGCGGGATCCGGCACGGGAGGATCGTTGACGAGCATCACCAGGGTCTTGCCCTTCACGTCGAGACCCTTGTAGTCATCCCAATTGAATTCCGGTGCCACGACCCCATATCCGACAAACACGAGCTCGGAATCGCTCAGACCAACCTTTTCGACCACCCGCTTGGTCCACGCCACGAAATCATCCGGGTATTTGAGGGTGGTCTGGCGACTGCCCCTCTTGAACGTCAACGCGACGGTCCCGTCCGGAGTGATCCCCACAAGCGGTACTTTCTGCACGTATGTCCCGTCAGCATTACCCGGTTGGAGCCCGATCTTCTTGAACTGATCCGTGAGATAGGCCACGGTCAGGTCCTCGCCTTTGCTTCCCGGCGCCCGTCCTTCGAACTCATCGGCGGCCAGCACCTTGATGTGGTTCAGGAGCGAGCCGGCCTCGATCGGTGGAGCGTTCATCTCTGTTGCGCGGTTCTGAGTTGAGGTGTCCGACTCGGAGCCGCCGCAGGCCCACGACAACGCTCCGAGCAGCACGAGCCACCTTCGGATCTTCACGCGCCCTCCTCAACGAACGTCCGGCTGAAGCCGGATGCGACGTTTTCGTTGCTGACCACCCGTCGGTTGCTGACCTGAACGGAAATCTTATCGCATGCCTGCCTTCCCGAGCGAGCGGCGGATCGATTAAGCTACCGCGCATGCCCATCCTGACCAGCATGGCGCTTGTCGCCATTCTGCTGGCCATTGGCGGGTACGCAGCAGGCGCGTGGCGATCGCGTGTCCGCGAGCGCGAGCTGACCTCGCTGCTCGCCGAACGCAACGAGGAGTTGCAGGCAGCGCGCTCCGAGATCGCACGGCTGTCGTCACGGGATGCGTTGACGGCGCTGGCAACGTACCCCCACTTCCAGCAATTTCTCGAAGGTGAATGGCGACGCGCCAGTCGCGAGTTGACCCCAATCTCCCTGATCACGCTCGAGCTCGATCACTTCGACAGCTACCGCCACCGGCTGGGAGACGAAGCAGGGAATGCCTGTCTCAAGGAGGTCGCGACGATCCTGCGCGATGCGGTTGGCCGTCCCGGCGATCTCGTCGGCCGCCACGACGGAGACAAATTCGTCATCGTGCTGGCCCGCACCGACAGCGACGGGGTTCACGCGCTGGCGGTCAAACTTCGCGCCGCCATTGAAGCGCTCGAGATCCCTCATCCGGCATCCCCTACTGCCAGCTACGTGACCATCAGCCTCGGCATTGCCACTGCGGTCCCGAGCCGCACCGCCACCTGGCAGGAAATCGAGCTCATTGCGGCCACCGAACGCGCGCTGGTGAATGCGAAACGTCTAGGTTGCAACCGCGTAGCCCGCGGTGAATTCATTGGAGGGGAAGTGAAGAAATAGAAGACAGAAGACAGAAGACAGGAGAGGGAATACAGAATTCGGAATACGGAATACGCGGATCTGGCTCTGTATGCATTTTGTAGTTGTAGACTCACTGCCAACTGCCAATGGCTGTCGTCTGATTGCGACAGTTGGCCCACCTTCTCGTGGAAATTCCCCGATATTTCTATGGCACAGCCTTTGCTGAAATTTCTGGCAGGGGGCCATCATGATGTCACGGGTGCCTTTGAGTCTCACGGCGTTGGTACTGACGGCAAGTATCGTTACCGCTCAGACGCCAATTTCCGCGCCATCGAATCGTTTCAAACCCTCGGATGATGTCCGTCTGGGTCGCGAAGCGGCGTCAGAGGTGACAGAACAACTCCCGCTGTTGCGCGATGGACAGGTACGTTCGACCGTCGCCTCGATCGGTCGCCGCCTGGTGAGCGCGATCCCGGGAGAGTTCAGACATCCCGAGTTCCGGTATACCTTCGAAGTCGTGAACGTGAGGGACATCAACGCGTTTGCGTTGCCTGGCGGCCCGATTTACGTCAATCGCGGCATGCTCGAGGCGGCCGATGACGAAGGTGAGGTGGCGGGCGTGCTGGCGCACGAAATCAGTCACGTCGCGCTGCGGCACGGCACCGCACAGGCCACCAGGGCCACTAAATATCAGATTGGCATGGTGGCGGGCGCCATCATCGGGTCGTTGATTGGTGGACGAACGGGCAATATCGTCTCGCAGGGAACGCAGTTCGGCCTCGGCACCGCCTTTCTGCGATTCGGCCGTGAGTTTGAGCGGCAGGCCGATACCCTTGGCGCCCAGATCATGGCTCGTGCCGGCTACGATCCCCGCGACATGGCGGACATGTTCAGAACACTGGAACGGGAAGGTGGCAGCGGAGGCCCGGAATGGCTGAGCGATCATCCCAATCCCGGAAACCGCTACGAAGCCATCAGCCGAGAAGCCGACATGCTGCCGGTTGACCGGCCTCGAGGAGACTCACCCGCGTTCGTGCAAATGGAAACGCGATTGGATCGCCTGCCAGAGGCGCCGACGACCGAGCAGGTGGCGAGAGCCAGGGCCCGACGTTAGAGATTTGCCATCGAGCTTTGCGCGTGCGAACGTCAACGTGCACGAACGGTCCATGCGTTGACGTTCGATCGTACACGGAGAGTCCGCCAATCAGATTTCCTTCCCCCGTTTTCGACAGCTGATCCAGCAAGTCGTAGAGCGTCTGCGCGTCAGTACGATCGATCTTCTTGTCACGGTTCAGGTCGTCCATCATCCCGTTGTGGTCCTCGTCGATGAAAATGTCGGCGGCTCGTCCCCACTGATGGAGGCTGTACTCCACGTTCCCAATCGCGCGGTTGTAGAAAGGTGTTCTGAACCCACTCATGACGTGGATGTCACCGGCGTCAACGTCGAGGGGTTCGAGCGCTCGTCCGATGAGTTCGAGCACGACAACAAGACCCTCATTCAGCACGAGGTACTTGGGAAAGTCGGCGGCCTGATGCGACAGAAACTGTTCGAGCTTGAAATGCGGCGACACACGATCATCCGCGTTGTCGCGTGTGACCTCGATAAACCCCGGCGGCGGATGATAGATGGGATCCCCGCGAAGTGGTTTCACGGGATAGTCACCAATGCGGTAGCCGTTCAACAATCCCTGCTTCACCTCCGAGGCGCGCACCATGACGAGGGCCGTGACGTCAATGCCCTCGGAACCCGGGGCCCCGTCAACCTTCAATGAATACTTGCCCGGCTCGGCTGGCGCCTCCCACATCCACCGATTCGGAGCGACGGCAGTCACACGGCTCGGTACCCCTTCGTCCCGAAGACGGGAGACCGGGCCGCGAACCTGGACCGGCACACGCTCACCTGGGAGTGCAAAAATCGACGTTTGACGAACCGTAACCTCCAGACCGCGGACCAGGAGGCTCATCGATGGGCGGTCGTCGGAGGTGACCCGCTCGAGCGGAAGGACGACTGCCAGAATCGTCGCGAGCAGACCGATTGAAGCACGCACGTTCACACCATCGGCGGTGCAAGAAGAGTTCCAACGTAGTTCTCAGTTGTCAGTTATCCAGTTCTCGGTTGGTGCTCGCCGAAAACCCAACTGAAAACTGACAACTGATATCCGATAACTTCTCTATGCGATTTCAATCAAGACACGTTCTGGTTGGACGAGATCACCTTCGCGACAGTGAACAGCGGTGACAACGCCGTCCCGTGGAGCCCGAACCGCCAACTCCATCTTCATGGCTTCGAGCACAACCAGCGCGTCGCCCCGGCGCACGGGCGATCCGGCCGCTACGAGAACTTTCACGACGGTGGCCGGCATTGGTGCCGTGAGGAGCGGCTCGGCGGACGCTCGGGGGCCGCTGTCCACTCGTCCGTCACCGGGAGGGTCGTCATGATAAACGTGACCATCCCAAAAGGCCCACCGATCTTCCGGTGGCCCTGCGACATAGACAATCGCCACGCGACCATCGTGTTCCACCCGATATGTCCCGGCGGCAATTGGCGTCACGGTGGGCCGCAATCTCACGCCCGCCACCCTTTCAGGCGTTTCCATGGATCGCGACTGTCGACAGCCATTGGGGATTTCTGTCGAGTGGGCCCCTCTTCAGGCGCATGGGCCGCAAACGCCGCTCGAACGACGTCTGGCAGGCTCTCGGGGCCTGATGCTGTCAGCACCGCGTCTTCTGCGTCCAGAAAGCCGGTATCAATCTGACCGGCCTCGAAGCGCGGGTGTGATAGCACACGCAACAGGAAGGGGATATTGGTCCGAACGCCGAGAATGGGAAATCGTCGAAGGGCGTCCATCAGACGCACTGCCGCGACGTCGCGACTCTCACCAATGGCAATCACCTTTGCGAGCAGCGGATCGTAGTGGACGGGGACCTCGCTGCCTTCCTGAACACCTGAATCAATGCGGATCCCTGGTCCAGGCGGCTCTCGATACAGCCAGATGCGCCCAGCCTGCGGGAGAAACCCGCGAGACGGGTCTTCGGCATAGACGCGCGCTTCAATGGCGTGGCCACGCTGAATCAGTGAATCAGCCGTCCACGGGATTGGATCCCCCGAGGCGACGAGAATCTGCGCTCGAACCAGATCCACACCCGTCACCAGCTCGGTTACCGGATGCTCCACCTGCAACCGAGTGTTCATCTCCAGAAAATAGAACCGCGCGTCTTCATTGCCACCGTGTGTGTCCAGGAGAAATTCAATCGTCCCGGCGTTTCGATAGCGCACCGAGCGGGCCGCCGTGACGGCCGCCTGGGTGAGCTGATCGCGAAGCTGGGGTGTCAACGCGATCGACGGGCTTTCTTCAATCACTTTCTGATGACGCCGTTGAATCGAACACTCGCGCTCGAACAGATGCACGATGCGGCCATGGGCATCCGCCAAAACCTGGACTTCGAGATGCCTCGGACGCTCGAACCACCGCTCGACATAGAGCGTGCCATCGTCAAACGCCGCCGTTGCTTCGCGCCGGGCCGATGACACCGCTTCTTGCAACTCATCACGCCTGGTCACGCGCCGCATCCCTTTGCCACCACCACCAGCCGAGGCTTTGATCAGCACCGGCAACCCGACGCGTTCGACCGTGCGAACGATACCCGCATCCGACTGATCGTCAGGGGTCTCACCAGGAACGACGGGAACGCCCGCGGCCTGCATCACCCGTCTTGCCTCGATCTTTGAACCCATGCTGGCAATGACATCCGAGGGAGGTCCCACAAACACGACGCCCGCCGCCTCGCAGGCAGCGGCAAACGCTGAGTTTTCCGACAGGAAACCGTACCCGGGATGGACGGAGTCGGCGCCGCTTTCCTTGACCGCGCGGAGAATGTTGGGAATCGACAGATAGCTCTGAGCCGCTGGTGCGGGACCCAAGAACACCGCGCGATCGGCGGCATTGACATGCGCGGCTCCGGCGTCGGCCTCGGAGTAGACCGCCACGCTCTCGACGCCAAGCTCGCGACAGGCGCTGATGATCCGGATCGCGATCTCGCCCCGGTTGGCGATCAAGAGTCGCTCAAGCAATAAAGAAAGAATACAGAATACAGAAGACAGAATACAGAATGGGAACGCAGCTCCGTGAAATGGTGGGAACGGCGCCTGATCGCTTTGCAACGTAAAGCCGAGAATGGTATTCTTGTCGGAATGCCTTGGCTCGGCCGCCGGGCCTTGGCGCACCCAACGCCATCGTGCCACCGCTGGAACTGACGCTGGAAATTACGCCGCGCGCGCGGTTGGATGTCACCGACGTGCGAGCACGCGCTGCCGAGCTTCATGGCAATGCGCTCGACAACTACGCCAGCTGTCTCTACTGTTCTCTCCACACCACCGCCGGCTATCTCCCGCAGAGCCTTGCCGTCCGTTTGAACGCACGGCCGCAGGGTGTCGAGCCGTATATCGATGTGTTTCGAGCCGTGTTCCCCGAGGGAGCCGGCTATCGGCATGACGATCTCGATCAGCGCACGGACCTCTCGCCCGTGCAGCGGCCGGTCGAACCAACAAATGGAGACTCGCACCTGGCCTTCATCGCGAGCGGGTTGGACGCCTGTGTTTCGTACACAACGCGTCGCCCGGGCCCCGTTTGCTTCATCGATCTGGACGGCGTGCACGCAGGGGTCCCGCGGCGGCGCGTGACCAGGCTCGTTGGCTACGATCACGAAATTCAGGTGGCCCGGACGACGCTGCAGGTGCCGGTGTCGCCACACCCCGTGGATGCGATCAACCTGAAGGAACCGCGGCTGGGACTTTACACGCAACTGGCGGAGTTCATCGACCGTCATCGCGTGAGCAAAGGACGTATCCGCCTGAAGCTGGCGCCAGGCGAGCAGTACGCGAGTCTGACGGTCAACGAGTACGAGACATTGCTCATGCGCCACGATCTGGCCGAGGTGCTGCGGAATCCGCTTCGGTTCGCAGCTGAAAAGGCCAGACACGCCTGGAGCGATCCGATGAAGGTACCGCAGAAGGCCATCGACTACGCGAAGTACGACCTGGTACGGGCGCTCAACGAGCTGGTGGATACATTCGGATTGCGAGCGTCGCTCATCGAGGTCCTGCTGGCGCGGGCGCTGGCTGTTCCAGCTGCAAGATTCTTCCGGATGAAGCGCTCGGTTGACCTGCTCGTGTCAGATTCGGAAGCGCCGGGACAGGGGAACGTGGTGGAAGGTATCTATCAGACGCCCATCATGGTGCAGTGGCGACGTGCGCGCCGAGGGGTTCGTACGATCGACGTTACCCTGTCGCAGTTCACGTGACGTCCGGCTAAAGCCGGACGCTACACCTCATCTCAACGGCTTCGCCGAGCCTCCGGCTTTAGCCGGACGTCTCAATCATCCGCAAGAATCCAGTACAGCGCCACCGGCACCAGCAACAGGCAGACCCCGACACCCCACACGACGATGGTCGAGTCCAACACGGCGGCGAGCCCGCTTGCCGCCGATCGGGTTGGCACGCTGAAATCGAACAAGTGCCCCACCGAATTCCACCCCGGGACGAGCACTCTCAACGCGGAACCCATCACGGCAACCGCCACGGCAATCACCGAGACCGTCGTGATTCCGTTGAGCCAGGTAATCGGCTGGGTCACGGTCCGCGCGGCTTCGTCACGCGCGCGCACGTGCGCCCGCCACCAGACCACCCG
Organism: Vicinamibacterales bacterium; assembly: GCA_036556585.1. Taxonomy (GTDB): domain Bacteria; phylum Acidobacteriota; class Vicinamibacteria; order Vicinamibacterales; family JAMQPK01; genus DATBJG01. The sequence goes on along the minus strand of DATBJG010000028.1, from coordinate 28,318 downwards.
CGCCGACGGGATCGGTGCCTGACGGCAGGCGTGTGCCTGTTCCTGCCGAAAGAGCATCACCAGAGCCACAAGATCCCTGCAAATCTCACACGTCCTCGCATGTTCGCGCAGGCCGTCGTCAGCACCTGGCCAGAAACCAGACTCGATAACTTCTGAAATCTCCGGTTCACGAGGACATTCAATCGCGCTCACGATTCATTTCCTCTTGGGAGCAGCTTGGCCAGCCTGCGGCGCGCACGGAACAGCAGGAGCTTGATGCTTGCGACCTTCAATCCGAGCGTGTCGGCAATTTCACGGTGCGACGATCCGTGCGCATAAGCCAGCCACAAGAGTGAGCGATCGCGCGGCCGGAGCTTGGCCATTGCCCGCGCCAGATCCGTGTGCGTGGTGCTCTTGACGGTCGGATCCGCTCTCCCCGCCTGTCCAGATGCCTGGTCATCCCGCAGCACGACCTCCTCGATGCGCCGGCGGCGGCGGATATCCCTCGCCAGGTTCGTCGCAATCCGAAACAGATAGTTCTTGCGATGGGCTTCACTCTCGTACGAGCCGTTGGCTCGCAGGAAGCGATAGTAGGTCTCCTGGAGCAGGTCGTCTGCAAGGTGTGGGTCGCCTGTGAGGCGCGAGAGATACGCCCAAAGACTGCGGGCGGTTCGCTCGTAGAACACCCCGAAGGCCTCCTCGGTCATCTGCAGCGTGTCGTCTGTGTCGCACGCGCGCGCACGAAGCTGGTTGACGTCTGAAATCGTCATCGGGGACTCGGTGCCGAACATCTAATCGCCGTCATAGACGTGGACTCGGACCTCCCACCTCCGTGCTCGACGTCAGGGTAACCGGTTCGACCAACCCGAGTCGTCTGGAAAGGATGTACGCGACGACGCTCGAGAGGATGAAGCCCAGCCCGAGGGCGAAGCCGAGGACGCCCATCACGTACAGTCCCTGCGCAAGCTCCTCGACAACGCGCCGGCTGACAAACTGCAGGCCCAGCCCGCCGAGCATCAGGACGACCCCTGCCTGAGCCGACCACAGAATGCGGCCAACCGGAGCGGAAAGGGCGCGCGCGCCCGAGTCCACCGGAATTGGCGCGGCCTCCAGAAACCGCCGCCCAGCCGACGACTGCATGTACGCGAGCAGATCCTCGTTGGATGACAGCCGATCCATGAGCTTGCCGTGAACTTCCACCTGTATCTTCGAGAGCCGCAACCAACGTCGATAGTCGATCGACGAACGGATTACCCAGGTAAAGGCGGTCAGAAAAGCCACAAAAGCGACCACTCCAAGCAGCCCTGCCAGGAGGCCACTCCACGCGTCGATGGCTCGAGCTGTATTGTCGCGAACGCCGTCATCCGGCGGGCGCCCCAGGAAAAACACCGGGTCTCGCACGATTTCAGGGTGTTGCACCAGAAAGGCCTGCAGCTCCGGATACGTGTCCAGATACTCCGCCTGTGTTAGAAGCGATGGATCAAGCCGAAGGACCTGCGCCAGGGAAGGTGGATGCTTCTGGAGCAGCTCGAACAGCTCGCCTCTCGTTTCGTGAGCATTTGCCGTTGGGACCACTCGTGCAGCATCAGGCTGCAGTTGTGAGCCGCGAGGACCCTGGGCACGTTGGGCCGACCCCACGCCTCCCCCAATGGCTACCAGGAGCGCCATGCACAGGACGTGGCCCCGGACTCGAAAGTGACGTGTTGTCATTACCCGGTAATACGCGAAAGCAGCCGAGCGGTTAACATCTAACTTATGAGCGGACCAGCCTATCCGGCTGCTCGAACCGTGGCCACGCGTGTTCACGAGCATTTTGCCCGCCATCTGCGCTCGGCTCAGGATGAAGGCTTGCCGTCGGTGACGGGGCTGATCGATGTCGGGTCGATCGAGGTCATGATTGATGCAGCGTTTTGGGCAAGCCTGCGACATGAGGAAGGCTATATTTCCAAGATTTCGCTGGCTTTCTTGCGTCCTGAAGAAACCGAGCATCCACTCTGCTTCGAACAGCCACTCCCCCTCGACCCGAGTCTGCTGGCAAGAGTCGCTCCTGCGGTCGAGCGACCCGGCATTCATCTTGGCGTCTGGCGGGATGGCGAAACGTTGAGCGTCTGGGGAACCGCGAGGAGTATCCCCAGACTCTGCTTTGTACTGGAAGTGGTCGATGCCGGACTGCTCGTGGTCAAACACCACCGGGGCGAGGAGCGGAGCAAATTCGTCAACGTGGCCGTTCTCCAAGGCGATCAGGTCAAGGTCGTCGACGAAAGTGCTTCCGGACTGCCCGACTGCCCGGCGCTGCTCACTTCCATGCTGGGATTCGAGGCGCCCGCCGCGTGGACTGATTCGGTGAACGTGCTCGTTCAGATTGCGGTGTCGATGCGAGCGCATCAGCGAGGCGGTTCACTGCTCGTCGTGCCGGCTGGCAGCGACCAGTGGCGCGAATCCATTGTCCGGCCGGTCTCCTACGGAATCACGCCGCCGTTCACAGAGTTGGCCGAACTCATGCGACAGCCTGCCGACGGTTGGCATGAACGTCACTGGCAGGATGCACTCGAACGTTCGGTGGAAGCCATCGCCGGGCTGACGGCAGTTGACGGGGCGACCCTGATCACCGACCGGTATGACGTCCTTGCCTTTGGCGCCAAAATCGGGCGCCGCGACGGCGCGCAGCGGGTCGAACAGGTCATCGTGACCGAACCTATCGAAGGCAGCGTTGCGGCGACAGTCAATCCCGCTCAGTTGGGAGGGACTCGCCATCTATCTGCGGCGCAGTTCGTCTACGATCAGCGGGACGCGCTTGCCCTGGTCGCCTCACAGGACGGACGTTTCACCATCTTTGCCTGGTCCCCCTGCGAAGGCATGGTGCACGCTCACCGGGTCGAGGTATTGCTCCTTTAGGGCCAGATTTTCCCGGTCCGGGCGCATTTGAACCGTCATCGACGCCGTAAGTATCTGATTCAAATATACTTATATGTTGAGTCCATCGTCGGCTGTCGGGCGTCTAATGCTTTGGAGGGAGGATCCTCATGGCAAAGCGATCGACACAAGAGGTGGTCTGCCCCCGGTGCGGCATGCTCAGTGCCCGAGTCATCGGCCGTTCGGAATCCATACCGGTCATCTACCTTCGCTGCGAAGACTGCGGACGGACTTCCATAGCACCTGAGGGATAACGCTCACTCTGTGATAAAAGCCTCCGGATGCATCGCACGTTTCTCCTGATTGGGGCGCTGTCCGGGGTCGTGGGGGTCACACTCGGCGCATTTGGCGCTCACGGATTGCGCTCGCGGTTGTCTCCCGACATGCTCGCGGTTTTCGAGACCGGTGTCCGCTACCACATGTACCACGCGGTGGCGATTCTTGGCGTGGCCCTCATCGCGGATCGAATGCCGACCAGCAGACTCGTTCTCGCATCTGGCTGGCTCTTTCTCGCGGGTATCGTGCTCTTCTCTGGCAGTCTCTACCTTCTGGCCACGACCGGGGTGCGGACGCTGGGCGCCGTCACCCCGTTCGGCGGCGTCGCATTTCTGGTCGCCTGGGCCTGCCTGGCCGTCGCCGCAATCAGGTAGAAGCCTTCAGCTGAAGGCTGAAGGCTGACAGCTGAAGGCTACTAAGGAACCGTCATAATAAACGTAATCGGATCGGTGAGCGGCTTGTGATCGTTGCCCGCCAGCGTAATCGAGATCTTGTGCTCGCCGCTTGAAAGCTCGTGAAAGCTGAGCTTTGTGGCGGTTGTTGCAATCACGGGTCCGTTATCGACACGGTAGTGCAAGTGCCCTTCGCCGATCTTGGCAGTCTCCTTCGCCGTTGTGGGATCGACCAACTGAATCCCCGCGGTTGTGACGACAACCGTCGCCTCTCGCCTCTTCACTTTGTTTTCCGTTTCCACCATTTCGGCCTTCATTGAGTACGTTGCAGCAGGTGTTTTGGGCGTGGCAAGCGTCTGCTGGGCGCGGAGATCACCATCAGACACACTTAGCAAGCAGAGACCGAGTACGAACGGAACGATGGATTGGTGACGCACAATCACTGAATCCTCCTTTCCTTACGTACCCGCAACCCGGATGCGCGGGGCACTTCGCGCAAAGAACACGCTGTCGAGGCTGAGGATGCCGGGCCCGCGCGCGGCAATGAACAGAAAGATGAAACAGAAAAGAACGGAAAGCTGGCCACCATTTTGAATAGGCCAGCCACCCATCGGGAAGTGAACGATGAAGTACGCAAATGCCATCTCACCGCTGGCAATGAACGCCGCAATACCGGTCAACAGCCCGAACATGATGAGCAGCCCACCGACGAACTCGATGACGCCGGCAGCACCAGGCATCGACGCAATGGGAACCGCGTTGCCACCGAAGCTGCCGAACAATTTCTGCGCACCGTTCATCATGAACAGCAAGCCCACGACGATGCGCATGGCAGCATAGACAGGCTCCTGAAAACGGTCGAGCGGAACTATCATCATGCCTCCTGTGTGAGTCGGAATCGAGGAATGGTGAATGTCCTGATTCCGTCGAATGCATTCGAAACTGGCTGTCTCGACTCGAGGCCAGCTATCATACGACAGGCGCAAGGAGATCAAGATGACAGACTATGCGGGCATCGAGCAGCGACTTTCACGGATTCTTCGGCTTCGCAACCATCCTGTCGCACTGACATTTCGCGAGACGGCACCCGACGGCGTCCCACAGTTTACGGGAACCGAACCGTCGAGCTGCAGTTTCTGGCGGTTGGCAGCCGAGGGACGAACATTTCACACAGTCGCGGCTGACCACTACAACTGCCCGATCGGCAGCTACACGCACAACCTGCCGCTCCCAGCTGTGCGCGCCAACGAACTGACCCAGACGCTTGGACTGATGACCGAGATTGGTTACGTGAAGATGGAGGAGGTGCCGAAGATTCCCCGTCTTCCTCAAACGCCCGGCGTGATCATTTATTCGCCCCTCGCAACCACACCCGTCGACCCGGATGTCGTCGTGGTCAGCGCGCAACCGGGGCGCCTGATGGTGCTGCACGAGGCGGCCTTGCGAGCGGGTGCTGATGTGCAGGCACCAATGTTCGGTCGTCCTACCTGCATGGCCGTACCTGCGGCGCTCACCATGGGCGTCATCTCCAGCATTGGCTGCATCGGGAATCGCATTTATACGGACCTTCCAGATGATGAGCTTTATGTGACCATTCCGGGGAAGGACGTGGAGAGAATCGCCGACGAGCTTGGCGTAATCAAACAGGCCAACACAGTCCTGTCCGACTATCACCGTGGACGTCGGGACACGCTGGCGACACAGTGAGGAAGTGGATAAGCGGAAGGGGTCAAGGGGAGAGTAGGTTTAAAGTGGACACTCCGCAGACTTTCCTCGTCTAACCTTCGTACGTGGCCTCGTACTCTGTACCCATGGCACCTTACTTTGAACTTTGCACTTTGAACGCTCTCCTGTCCGCCGCTGGGACGCCGCGTCCCACGGTCGGACATTGGAGCTCTCAACTTGTTGAAAACAGAGCCGTTTCTGGCGGCACGCTGTTTGACTTAGCAGTCGGGCAATGGATGTAGCCCGTCCTCCCGAAGTCGCCCGTCAGCGTCGGAGGCGCCGCATCTTGTGGGGTGGGGCGCTGGTCCTCGTCATCGTGGCGACGACGCTGGGACTTTCACGGCTCGAGCCGGCGGCTCCGGCCGTCGAAAGCGGCGGACTCTGGATGGATACCGTCAAACGGGGCACGCTCGTGCGACAGGTTCGTGGTCCAGGCGTGCTGGTTCCGGATGATACGCGCTGGATTCCGGCCATTACCGACGGACGCGTCGAGCGCATTCTCGTACAGCCAGGCACAACCGTGAAGGCCGAGACCGTGCTGCTCGAACTGAGCAACCCCCAGGTCGAGCAAGAAGCCGTTGCCTCCGAGCTGGCTTTGCGAGCCGCACGTGCGGAATACGTGAGTCTCAAGGTGGATCTGCAACGCGATCTACTCTCGCAGCGCGCGCAGGCCGCTGCCATCGAAGCCGACCTTGTGCAGGCAAGGACCCAGGCTGAGGTCGATGAAGCCCTTGCGGCAAAGGGACTGCTCGATCAGCTGACGGTCAAACGTTCGAGGCTGACGGCCGAAACCCTTGCCATTCGGCAACGCATCGAGCAGGAGCGCCTGAAAAGCAGCGAAAACTCCCTCTCTGCCCGCCTGGACGTGAAACAAGCCGATGTCGATCAACGTCAAAGCATCGCAACACTCCGACGCAGCCAGGTGGATGCGCTCAAGGTGCGGGCGGGGTTTGATGGCGTGCTGCAACAGGTTCCCGTCGAAGTCGGACAGCGTGTGGGTCCCGGAACCAATCTGGCACGAGTGGCCGATCCCACGCGCCTCAAGGCCGAGCTGCGGATCCCGGAGACCCAGGTGAAGGATGTCGCCATCGGACAGATGACAGAGATTGATACCCGCACCGGCATCGTCAAGGGGCACGTCGCCCGAATCGATCCGGCTTCGCAGAATGGGACGGTCACAGTGGACGTCACGTTGACGGAAGCTCTGCCTCGTGGCGCGCGACCCGACATGAACGTGGACGGAACAATCGAGCTAGAACGATTGGACAACGTGCTCAAGGTCGGAAGGCCGGCAACAGGTCAGGAAGAAAGCACCGTCACGCTCTTCAAGCTCGATGCGAACGGTGGCAATGCCTCTCGCGAGTCCGTCACATTTGGCCGCAGCTCCGTGACGGAAATCGAGGTTGTTCGCGGCCTCGATGTTGGCGACCGCGTGGTGTTGTCCGACATGTCGTCGTGGGACGGTTACGATCGGCTTCGGTTGAGGTAGTCGTACAAACAAGACGATGGGTGAGATGAGCCATGAGTGATCAGACGTTGATTCGCCTCGATGGCGTCACGAAAGTGTTCTACACCGACGAAGTCGAAACGCACGCGCTTGGTGGCATCCACCTGGAGATCACGCGTGGGGAATACGTCTCCATTGCCGGACCCTCCGGCTGCGGCAAGTCGACATTGCTCTCCATTTTCGGATTGCTCGACACGCCCACGGCCGGCGAATACTGGCTGAATGGCCGTCAGGTCGCCAACCTCACGATGGTCGAGCGCGCACGAACCCGAAATCGCGAGATCGGCTTCATTTTTCAGAACTTCAATCTGATTGGCGATCTCACGGTCTTTGACAACGTCGAGCTGCCGCTCACCTATCGGGGTATGAGACCCGCCGAGCGGCGCGAACGCGTCACGGCAGCCCTCGAGCGGGTAGGGATGGCCCATCGCGCCAAGCACTACCCGAGTCAGCTCTCGGGCGGTCAGCAGCAGCGCGTTGCCGTCGCTCGAGCTGTGGGAGGCGATCCGTCGATTCTGCTGGCCGACGAGCCCACGGGGAATCTCGATTCCCGCAACGGCGAGGTGGTCATGGAACTGCTTCGCGAACTCCATCGTGGCGGTGCCACCATCTGCATGGTCACGCACGACCCGCGATATGCGCGTCACGCAGATCGGACGGTCCACCTGTTCGACGGACAGATTGTCGACGAGCAGACCGCCCTGAAGGCATCGACGCTCAACTAGAGATAATGATAGCCTTCAGCTTTCAGCCGTCAGCCAGCAGCCTTCAGCTTTCACCCCCGGCACACAGCTCCCTGAGACTGGCGGTTGAAGGCTGATGGCTGATAGCTGAAGGCTGAAGGCTGAAGGCTCTGATTAGCATCCATGCCCATCCCGTCCCTCATTTCGTTGCGCCACATTGAAAAATCGTTTGCCAACGGCGCCGAACGGTTTTTCGTGCTGCGGAATATCAGCCTCGACGTGGCACCGGGAGACTTTGTGTCGGTGATGGGCCCGTCAGGAGCCGGCAAGTCAACGCTTCTGCACCTGCTTGGGATGCACGACAGCGACTGGCGCGGCGAGTACTACTTCAATGGCGAGCCGGTTCATGCGCTCAGGCCGAAAGACCGCCCGAAGTTTCACAAGCAGCATTTCGGGTTTGTCTTTCAGAGTTATCACCTGCTCGACAACCTGACGGTTTACGAAAACCTCGATGTCCCGCTCTCCTATCGCGACATTCCGCGGTCGCAGCGCCAGGGTATGGTGGCCGATACGCTCGACCGGTTCGGGATCGTGGGCAAGAAGGATTTGTATCCCAGTCAGCTCTCGGGGGGTCAGCAGCAGCTGGTCGGCGTCGCGCGCGCGGTGATCGCCAAACCGTCTGTGATTCTGGCTGACGAGCCAACTGGCAATCTACACTCGAGCCAGGCCAGGGAAATCATGGAGCTCTTCAAGCAGCTCAACACTGAAGGGACGACCATTCTGCAGGTGACGCACTCGGATCAGAATGCGGCGTACGGAAACCGCATCATTCAGCTGCGCGATGGATTCATCGTCCCTGGATAGAAAATTGCAGGACACAGAAACTCCGATCCTTTCTGCAATCCCGCAATTCTGCAATCCTGCAATTTATTTGACGGGCTGAGCGGACGACGGACGTGGGTTTCGCACTTCGATTTCGCTGGCCATCAGGTTGCCAGCAGTCTGGACGTATTTCACCAGCACCTGGTCGCCTTCATGGACGACGTCCGCGATGGTCAAACCGCCCTGACCGGATGCCTTTTTGGCCCTGGTCTTGGTGCTGGCGCCCTTGGCCAGGATGTAGGTCTCCGCGTCCACCATGAACTTCAACTCGCCCTTGCCCGTGTCAACAGTAAACGTCGAGCCCGATACGGTCTTGACGGCTCCAATGGCGCTCTGGGTCTTGGCGCCGGCCTGCGCCTCCACCGTCGCCACTCCGACGCCTGCCGCCAACACCATGACGAGCGCGACCAACGCCAGTTGCTTCATCGTGCACCTCCAGAATGGACGGGTTGAACCGCTCCGCAGCCCCCGACGCGCGTTTGCCATGTCGAACATTACTCGCTTCTCTACGACGAATCCACGCGAATTGCCATAGGCGACGGCTGGGCAAAATCAGAGCTGTGTCTGAGGGCGTAACTATCGGCTGACCAATTGGTTACGGGGACGACTAGAAACGAGGCCGGGGTCGTACACTTGGCGGTTCGAACTCGGTATTCTGACTTCCGTATTCTAACTTCTGCATTCTGACTTTCGCATTTCTCCATGCCGCGCTCTCCACAGATTCTCATTGCCGACGATCAGCGTGACGTGCTCGAAGCGCTGAAACTCCTGCTCAAACCTGAAGGGTTTCATGTCGAGACCACTTCATCTCCCTCTGGGGTTTTGGCCGCACTCGATCGGTCGGACTTCGATGCGGTGTTGATTGATTTGAATTACGCGCGCGACACGACCTCGGGCGTCGAGGGGCTCGACTTGCTCTCGCAGCTGCAGTCGGCGGACACGACGCTGCCGGTGATTGTCATGACCGCCTGGGGCAGTGTCGATCTGGCTGTCGAAGTCATGCGGCGCGGGGCACGCGACTTCGTGCAGAAGCCATGGGACAACGCGCGGTTGTTGGCCATCCTCCGTACACAGGTCGAGCTCAGCCGCGCCTTGCGGCGTGGCCGTCAGCTCGAGGCCGCCGAACGTCTTCGTGTGGACGGTGGGCCGCAGCTGATTGCCCAATCGGCAACCATGCAGCCCGTTCTCCAGCTGATTCAGCGTACGGCCCCATCTGATGCCAATGTGCTGATAACCGGGGAGAACGGTACGGGCAAGGGTCTGGTCGCCGAGGCCATTCACGCACTGTCCCCCAGGGCCTCCCGACCAATGGTGACCGTCAATGCCGGCGGCGTGTCCGAGGGCGTATTTGAAAGCGAACTCTTCGGCCACGTGCGCGGCGCATTTACAGACGCCCGGGCCGATCGCGCCGGACGATTCGAGCTGGCAGACGGCGGCACACTCTTTCTGGACGAGATTGCCAACGTGCCGCCCTCTCAGCAGGCAAAGCTGCTGCGCGTGATTGCGACGGGCGAATTCGAGCGGCTGGGATCCTCACGCACCCGCCGCGTGGACGTGCGGTTGATCTCCGCGACCAATGCCGACGTCAACGCCGAGGTCGCGGCAGGACGGTTCCGGCAGGATCTGCTGTTCCGGCTCAACACGATTGAAATTGCGCTGCCCCCGCTTCGCAACCGGCGCGAAGACATTCCGTCGCTTGCCAGTCATTTTCTGCAGCAGCATGCCCGTCGGTATCGCAAAGCTGTGTCCGGGTTCGAACGCGACGCGCTGGATCTGCTGCTGCGTCACACGTGGCCGGGCAACGTGCGAGAACTCGACCATGCCATCGAACGTGCTGTGCTGATGGCCGAAAGCGCCACCATCCGGCCCGGGGATCTGACGCTGCGGCGCGACACCGATCCGGCAGGCAGCCTGGAGTCGATGAGCCTCGAGGATGTCGAGGCCTTCTTCATCCGAAAGGCCATCGGTCGATACGGCAGCGTCACCGAAGCCGCCAAGGCACTGGGACTCAGCCGCAGCGCGCTGTACCGTCGGCTCGAGCGGTACGGGATAGAAACGTAGGGGGCTTAGTCAGAACACCTTGTCTATCCGTCACGATCAACGCATCCTGCTCCTTGCTCTCGCCGCGGGCCTTCCGGGGAGTCTCGTGGCGTTGCTCCTCTTGTGGACCGGAGACTTCACACTTCGCACGCAGTGGACCGTTACGCTGTTCATCGCCCTGCTTTGGTGGATTGCGGCGGCAACGCTGCGCGCTCGCGTCATATTTCCCCTGCAAACTCTCTCCAACCTGCTGGAAGCGCTGAGAGAGAATGACTTTTCGATTCGTGCCCGCGGCGCGCGGAAAGACGATCCGCTCGGCGAAGTCCTCCGCGAAGTCAACGCGCTCGGCGACACGCTGCGCGAACAGCGACTGGGAGCCCTCGAAGCCACCGCGCTGCTGCGAACGGTCATTTCCGAAATTGACGTCGCCATTTTTGCGTTCGACGCTGACCAGCGCCTGCGACTCGTCAATCGCGCCGCCGAACGGCTGCTCGGCCGTCCAACCGAGCAACTGCTGACACGGACGGCCGCCGAACTGGGATTGGCGTCCTGCCTGGCCGTGTCTGCACCGAGGGTGCTGGGCATTTCCTTCCCGGGCGGCAGTGGCCAGTGGGAGCTCGGTCGCACCAAGTTCCGGCAAGGCGGACGACCGCACGAACTGCTCGTGCTGAGCGACGTGAGCCAGCCATTGCGCGATCAGGAACGAGAGGCCTGGCACCGGCTGATTCGCGTCATCGGACACGAACTGAACAACTCGCTCGCGCCCATCAAATCCATTGCCGGAAGTCTGGATTCACTGGTCGCACGCGATCCATCGCCACCCGATTGGCGCGAGGATATGCGCCGGGGTCTCAGCGTCATTGCCGCGCGAACCGAAGCTCTGGGCCGCTTCACCACCGCGTACTCCACGCTTGCGCGGCTGCCACATCCGACACCTCGTCCGACAAATCTGGACGAGCTGCTCCAGCGCGTGGCGCGCCTCGAAACTCGCGCCGTCGTACAGATCTCTCCGGGCGAGCCGATCGTCCTGCAAGCCGATCCGGATCAGCTCGAGCAGCTCTTTATCAATCTGGTGCGCAACGCCGTGGACGCCACTGTTGAATCTGGCGGTAGCGTGCAACTGACCTGTGAGCGATCCAACCAGCACATTGCCATCCATGTCGATGATGACGGCCCGGGATTGGCCAACACGACGAACCTGTTCGTGCCCTTCTTCACGACCAAACCGGCGGGCTCCGGCATCGGGCTCGTGCTGAGCCGCCAGATTGCCGAAGCCCACGGAGGATCCCTGATGCTCGGCCCTCGCGAAGGTGGCAGGGGCACACGCGCTACGGTCCTGCTGCCGCGAGCAGGCATCCGCGAGCACTGAAAATCGAACGAGGCCCGGACCGCATAAAATACGGTGATGCTCAGGCTGATCGCTTCCCTGACGACGGTGCTGTTGCACGCTGGAATCGCGACTGGACAGAGCGCGCCCTCCAGCTGGCTCGATGGGCCATTGTCGAACTGGAACAAACCCGGCGCTTCCGTGCCCGCTGCGCCGGCCTCCAGCGAATCCCGTACCGCGATGATCGAACGTTGTCAGCTCAGTCCGCGACAGACGACCGCACCCGAAAAGGCGCTCGCGGCGGCGGGATGGCTTCCCTACCTGCATTTCGACCGTCAGCTCCTGCAGGGCGACATCGAAATTGTCGACGGCATGGTCGCGGCCGACGGGATGTGTCGTCCAGGCTCTTTCAACGGGTTTGTCTTCGTCGGTGGCCGTTTTGCAGGAACGCTGTCACCCGAACCGATGACCTCGCGTCTGGACGGATCGATCGGCGCCATCCGAATCGTATCGTCGGATGTCATCACGGCCGAGTTTGCACGCTACCGGGCAACCGATCCGCTGTGTTGCCCTTCGTCCCGCGTCATGGTGGAGTTTCGGATCAATCGGACCGGACCGTCGCCAATCGTGACACCAAGAGAAATCAAAACCTCGAGGTCCAATTCGGGCGCCTCCGGACCGGATCGGTGAGCCGTCGAGCTGAGGCAAGTCCTGGCGATTGACGTCTGCTGACTCCCCACCTGCTGAACAATTTCAGGCCGTCTTGAAGCGGTGATAGATTATGTCGGCCTTGGGCCCTGGGGCGCCGAAGCCTTGCGAAGGCGACTCGGGCACCGCCCAGAAGGCCCGGACATTGGAGGACACGGCACATGTTGAAGACGACCGCGGGCATCATGCTCCCCACGACAATCACCGGCTCGCTGCCCCGCCCGAGCTGGTATACGGAGAATCTGGGCACGCGCTCGTTTCTCGACGCGATGGTCACCAGCCGGTTTCGCGAGCAATACGTTGACGCACTGGCCGTGTATCTCCGTGAGCAGGAGCTGGCGGGCCTCGACATCGTCACAGACGGCGACTGCCGATTCGACCAGGACATCGGCGGACAGAGCTGGACCAGCTACCCGCCACACCACATGTCGGGTTTCGACACCCAGCATCCCAAACTCGCGCGCGCGGGTGCCGGTGGAATCGGGTTTCCCCGCGGACACATCCTGCACGACTATCTGGAAGCCCGGGTCATGCCAAAGATCGTCGGTCCGGTCGGAGCTGGCGAGATGCAATATGCCGAGCTCTGGAAAGCTGCGCAGCGGATGACCCACAAACCGGTCAAGTTCGGGACGGTGACACCTGAACTCGTGGCGTTTGCCGTGCAGGACGAGCATTACAAGGACATCCCTTCGCGGATCATGGCCATCAGCGATGCCTTTAACGTCGAACTGCACGACCTGGCCGATGCCGGATGCCCGGTCATCCAGATGGAGGAACCGCAGATCCACCTTCTGGCCGCGCGTGGGTACGTGGACAAGGTGATTAATCCTGAATTCATGCTCAAGGTCTTCAACAACACCGTCAAAGGGCTGCGCGCAAAGACCGAAGTCTGGTGTCACACCTGCTGGGGAAATCCGTCTCAGCAACGGATGTTTGCCTCTGTCCAGACGTACAAGCCGGCGCTCGAGATCCTCAATCAGGTGGACGCGGACGTGTTGACGTTCGAGACCAAGAGCTCCGGAGCACAGGACCTCGAGGCCATTGGGAAGCAGATCACGGAAAAGAAGATTGCGATTGGCGTCATCGATCACCACACGCTTCAAGTCGAGTCACCGACCGAAGTGGCGGATCTGGTTCGCCTGGCCCTCAAGCACATTCCCGCCGAACGGCTGGTGCTTTCGTCCGATTGCGGCATGGGCCGCGAAGGGATGAGCCGGCGGCACGCCTTCTACAAGATGGTGTCGCTCGTCCAGGGAACCAACCTCGTGCGGAAGGAACTGGGTGTCCCGGTTGCCGAAAGTCTGGGGGCGGATCCACGCTACTCGTTGATCAGGTCGTGAGGGTGCGGGCGGGTCTAAAGACCCGCCCCTACGCAAGAGTCCGTGATTGTCGCGGCGGGTCTTTGGACGCGCTGTCCATGCAAGGAGTCCGTGATTGTCGCGGCGGGACTTTGGACCCGCCGTCCATGCAAGGAGTCCGTGATTGTCGCGGCGGGTCTTTAGACCCGCCGTCGAGGTACAGAATTCAATGATCAAGGCTGCTATTGTCGGGCTGGGCTGGTGGGGCAAAACCATCGTGGAGTCGGTCCAGACCGACAGCGACCTGATTCGCTTCGTGGCGGGGGCAACGCGGACGACCACGCCGGAGCTGACGGCTTTTGCCGAGGCGCAACGGTTGCAACTGGCACCAGACTTCGAAGCGCTGCTGGCCGATCGAGAGGTGGAAGCGATCGTGCTGGCTACGCCGCATTCGATGCATTCGCAACAAGTCATTCGAGCGGCGCAAGCGGGCAAACACGTCTTCTGCGAGAAACCCTTCGCTCTGACCAAAGCCGATGCGGAACAGGCGGCGGCCGCGACGCGCAAGGCCGGTGTGACGCTGGGGCTTGGCTACAATCGTCGATTTCATCCGGAAATGGTCAAGCTTCGCGAGCGCATTCGAACAGGCGGCCTCGGCACCGTCCTGCACGTTGAAGCGACAATGACGTTTCCGAATGCGCTGATGCTGAAGGCCACTCAGTGGCGAGCCCATCGGGACGAAACGCCCTGCGGCGGACTCACTCCCATGGGCGTTCACGCCATCGACGGCATGATCGATCTTTGTGGATCGATCGATCAGGTGTACTGCCAGAGCTTCCGGCGCGTCGTCGACGTCGACAGCGACGACACGACGTCCATGCTGTTTCGCATGAAGGCAGGAATGTCCGGCTATCTGGGGACCATCACCGCCACGGGACCAGGTTTCAGCTTCCAGGTGTTTGGTTCGAACGGTTCGGTACGGCTGGAAGGGATGACCCACGTGGCCGGCGCGTCATCGGAGGAGCGCCGCACGCGACTGTTCGGGACGTGCAAGTATCAACCCATCAAGGGCCCTGCAGAGGTGTGGGAAGCGGCACGCCTGGACGTCACCCGCGCGTGTCTCGAGGCATTTGCGACCGCGGCCCGCGGTGGAGCGGCCTTCCCGATTCCCATCGAGGAGATGGTGCACGGCGCCGCGGTTACCGAAGCAGTCGTGCGCTCGGCTGGATCGGGTCGCGTGGAAAAAATCGCTTAGGAGAGGAGCCGACTTCAAATGAACCTCGGGAACGGTCTCGGACATCTGACATATTCCACGCTGGTCCATCCGGCGGACAACTGGGAACAGCTGTGGTCGAGCGTCCAGACGTATCTGCCACAGGTCAAATCTCGCGTCTCGCCCAGCCAACCCTTCGGCGTCTGCCTGCGCCTGGCTGCGCCGTCAGCGGAAACACTTGTGTCGAGTCCGGCTGAGCGCGCCAAGCTCAAGAGCTTCCTTGCCGATCACGACATGTACGTCTATACGGTCAACGCGTTTCCGTACGGCGCGTTCAAAGGCACGGTCGTGAAAGAGCAAGTGTACGAACCGGACTGGCGCACCAAAGAACGCACTCAGTACACGATCCACGTGGCTGACATTCTTGCGGAGCTGGCACCCGAGGGCGTCTCCCCATCGATCCAAAGCGCTCCGCTTGGCTTCAAGCCTCGCGTCACGGGACCCGACGTCGTCGCCAGCTATACCGGTCATGTGCTGCAGGTCGCCGCACACCTGGTGAAGATTGAAGCGCGCACGGGACGCACCGTGACCTTGGGGCTCGAACCGGAACCACGCTGTTTCCTCGAGACCACCGACGAGACAGTCGCGTATTTCACGGATCATCTTTACTCGGGAGCATCAGCAGAAGCGCTCGCCAAGCTCGCGCAGATCCCGGTTTCAGAAGCTCACGGGGCGTTGCGCCGTCACATTGGCGTGACGTTCGATATCGGGCATCAGGCGGTCGGGTTCGAGGATATCCCGGTGTCGCTGCAGAAACTGGTCGACGCGGGCATTCCGATCTTCAAGCTGCAGGAAGCGGCCGCAATGTATATGCCGCAGGTCACTCAGTCAACCGTCGACTCTCTTGCCCAGTACGCCAAGACGGTCTATCTCTCGCAGACGGTTGAAAAGAAAAACGGCCGAATCACGTGGTTCCTGAATCTCGAGGATGCATTTGCCGCATGGAAAGCGGACCCAGGCCCGCGTGAGTGGCGCACACACTTTCACGTGCCTGTCTTTCTCGACGATCTCGGCCCGTTCCGGACCACACGATTTGCTCTCGAGCAGGCGCTCAAGGTTCACAAAGCCACGCCGTTGTCCCGCCAGCTGGAGATTGAGACCTACACGTGGGACGTCCTCCCCGCTCATCTCAAAACGGGCGACATCGTGGAGTACGTCTGCCGCGAGATTGAGTGGGTGCGGGGACAGTTACTGTAAAGTGGGAGTTCACGGTTCTTTGCAAAGGAGGCCAGTATGCGTCGCGTGATTGTCTGTGGCGGATGTGCGTGGCTTCTCGTAATGCTCGTCGGCGGTGTCGTCTCTGCGGATAAGTGGATTCGCGGCAAGGTAGCGGCCGTCGGTGCCGATTCCGTGACGGTGACGTACAAAGGCAAGGAAATGAAGTTCTTGGTCACGAGCGAGACCGACGTCCAGGGACGCGGTCTGGGAACGGCCCAGCGTCGCGCGGGTGGCGTGAAGCTGGCCGAGGCCGTCAAGGTTGGCGACGGTGTGGAGGTCCATTACGCGGAGAGCGCGGGCACCATGCGCGCCACGGACATCCGGACCGGCCTCACGGGCGGCGAGGCCGCCTCGGGCGAAGATTCCGGAGACAGTGCCTCCGGACGCGTGACCAGCCTCACAGCCAGCTCGCTGACGATCAAGTCGGGGAGCGGCGAGACGACCTTTTCCATCGACCCGAAGACGCGCGTGTTGGCGCAAGGTGCCGGCGCCGCGACAAGGGACGCCAAGGCGGCTGGAGGCGGGCCCGCCATCACAGACTTGGTCAAGGTGGGCGAAGAAGTCATCGTGACCTACCGCACGTCGGCGAAAAGCAACGTGGCGAGCGAGGTACGAGTCCGCAGCCCGCGCTAGCCTCACCGGCGGCACGAACAGGTCCTGTTTTCACGGAGCTTGGCATGCAGGTCGGTTTTATCGGTCTCGGGCGCATGGGCAAAGGGATGGCGCACCGGATCCTGACGGGGCGCCATGACCTTGTCGTCTACGACGTGGTGCGTGCCCAGACCGCCGAACTGGCCGCCGCTGGCGCGCGGGTAGCCGCTTCTCCAGGAGACCTTTGCACAGGGTGCGAGGTCGTCATCACGATGCTCGTCGAGGACTCGAGCGTTCTGGATGTCGCCTTCGCCGCTGGCGGCTTGCGCGACTCGATGGCTGCCGGCGCCATCCATCTGGCGATGGGCACCTACGGGGTCTCCGCAATCCGCGCGCTCGCGGCGGGCCATGCCGCCGCGAGCCAGAGGCTCGTCGCAGCACCTGTGCTCGGTCGACCGGACCTTGCCGCCTCGGGACAACTCGGCATCGTCGCCGGCGGTCCCCCCGAGGCTGTCCGGCAATGCGAGCCGCTTCTTGAGCTGATGGGGCGCCACACGTTCCAGGCCGGGCCAACGCCTGAAGCCGCCACCGCAATCAAGCTGGCCAACAATCAGATGCTGGGATGCGCCATGGTGGCCATGGCCGAGGCATTCTCGCTCGCCCGCAAGTTCAATGTCGTGCCTCAGGTGCTGTACGAGGTGATGACCGAAGGACTCTTCTCGGCCCCTGCGTACAAGATTTACGGCAAGAAGATGGTTGAAGAAAGCTACGACCAGGTGGGCTCGCCGATCTCGGTGGGACTCAAGGATGCGAACCTGATCCTGGCGGCTGCCGACCTCGCGCGCGTGCCAATGCCTTCCCTCAACGTCTATCGCGATCGCCTGCTGGGCGCCGTCGCCCACGGTGATGGGGAACGGGATCAGGCGGTCCTGGCCCGCGAACAGGCACGGGCGAGTGGGCTGGAATGAAAAGAGAATTCAGAATACGGAATACAGAATACGGAACCAGGAATCGATGATGGCAGCACTCCGCGGTCCGACTTCTGTATTCTGTATTCTTTGATTACGCCCAAATTTCCGCGTCTGTGGGCACCTTCTTGTCGGGGATCGTCTTCCCAATCCGCGACACGTTCATCAGGTGCTTGTAGTCCAGGTTTTCGGAGATTGAATTTCCACCCCAGGAACCACACCCTAACGTCGTGGTGGCCGCAAAGCCGTTGGTGAGGGAACCG
Organism: Vicinamibacterales bacterium; assembly: GCA_036556585.1. Taxonomy (GTDB): domain Bacteria; phylum Acidobacteriota; class Vicinamibacteria; order Vicinamibacterales; family JAMQPK01; genus DATBJG01. The sequence goes on along the minus strand of DATBJG010000028.1, from coordinate 10,275 downwards.
CCGGCGGTCAACGCACATGCCTGATTGATGACCAGCCTGCTCACCGGAAGCTCGATGCCGGCGCAGCGGATGTTGTTTTCGTTGTTCGAGTGAAGGGCGGCGGAATGACCGGCCCCTTCGACGAGCAGGTTGGCCTTGGCCTTCGCGACGGCTTCCTGGAACGTCTTGTACGGCAGGATGGCAATGACCGGACAGAGCTTTTCCTTGGCCAATACGTCCTCGACGCCCGCGCCGGTAGCGGGGAGGAGAATCAGGCGCGCGGAATCGGGAACCGACACACCCGCCATCGCACCGATGTCCTTCGGAGTCCTCCCCACCACGTCCTTGTTGAGGCGTCCACCCGGAAATACGACGTCGCGCAGTTTCTGAACCTTGTCAGCGTCTTCCGTGAACCATACCTTCCCAGTGGCTTCGAACAGCTTGATGACGTCTCTGTACTGTTCTTCCGGTGTCAGCACGAACTGCTCGTGCGAGCAGATGATCCCGTTGTCGAATGATGCGCCGGCCACGATCTTGTCGACGGCATCCTTCAGATTCACGTCACGGTCGATGATGACGGGGACGTTACCGGCACCGACACCAAACGAGGGTTTACCTGACGAGTACGCCGATTTCACCATAGCGGCCCCGCCGGTCGCGACCACGACATCGACAGCCTTCATCAGCTCCTGCGTCATTTCGACCGACCCGTTCGTGATCGTCTGAACAAGGTTGTCGGGCCCGCCATTGGTTTTGACGACCTTCATGAATTCCCGCGTGAGCAGCTCGGTGCACTTTTCAGCCTTTGGATGCGGCGCGAAGATCACCGCGTTGCCGGTCTTGAGCGCAAACATGGCGTTGCACATCGGCGTGACGATTGGATTGGTGATTGGCGTCACGGCCCCGACCACGCCCATCGGCTTGGCCACAAACAGCAGATGCGTTTCGGGCTCCTCGCCGATGATCCCGCGCGATCTCTTGTCCTTCAGGCTGTTCCAGATGATTCGGGCCTTGCCCTTGTTCTTGAGGATCTTGTCTTCGTACACGCCAATGCCGGTCTCGTCGACGGCCATCCTGGCCAGCATCTCTGCGTTGTCGTACACGTACTTACCAACCCCTTTGACGATGGCATCAACCTGCTCTTGAGAAAACGACTCAAAGTGGGCCTGGGCGACTCGGGCCCTGGCCACGAGCTGCTGAACCTGCGTATCGGCAATCGTCGTGGGTTCCGGAACACAGTGACTCATGGCTGTCTCGCTTTGAAAGCTCAGCGTGTTGTCGGTGACTCTTCATTATAGCGTGACACGGGCGAAACCCCGATCCGCGTGATCCGCGTTGATCCGCGTGATCCGCATGATCCGCGTCTACTTGTGCTCCGGCGGCGTCCAGTGCTTGATGCGCCCTTCCCACAGCCCTTTGTTGTTCTCTTCGCAGGAATATTCAATCAGATCGCCGCCCTGGAGTGTGAGCGTCCGCTCGTGTGTCCACCGCCGCGTAAATGTTTTGGGATCGTCAATGGTCATCGTGTGCGCGATGCGGCCTGCGTCGATCCGACGGAACGTCTGAATCACGTGAAGCTGATCGCTGTGCGGATGGCCGACCGTGTCGAGTTTCGTATAGCCGTTCGAACCGATCGTATCCACGACGAGCGTGTCGCCATCCCACTTCCCAACCGAATGCCCAAACCACGTCGGCTCGAGATCCTTGGGATGATCCCGTCCATCGAGAGGTATTACGTGGAACCACGTATTGGCTTCGAAAAGGAGCGCAATGTGCGTGTCGCTCTGAATAATCCTGAACGGGTAGGGCACGTTTATCGATCGAACCATCCCGTACGGGAGGCAGCTCCCGGTATAGTCGCCGTTCACCGGGTCGTAGTTCTTCCACTCCTGAAGGCCCCAGGCGGTATACGGAAGCTCTCCGACACCCTGGTTGCCCCGCGCACTGCGTGTCATGTCGGGCACGTACGGGCCCTGCCAGACGCCGTTCAGGTCGGGCTTTCCGCTCGGCAGCCGGGGCGCAGGTCCGGTCGGCAACACAAACGGGACTGGCGCGACGTGTCGCGAATCCTGCTGGGCTCCAAGAGTCGAATGGGGTACAGATGAGACAACCCACATCAAGGCGACCAGAGCGGTTGTCATAGAAAAGATTCTCACGTTGCCATTCCTTTCTGACGTGTCCTCACGCGCTCGTAAGACGCGACCTTTCTATCGAATGATAGACTCGATCGCTGGACCGCTCAAACTCTTCGATACCAGATCTATGACACACGATATTGCCTTCGAAACGGCGTTCTCATCCCTCCGGTTTGGCGTCGGCGTCACGCATGAGGTGGGCATGGATCTGGCCGACCTCGGGGTGCGCACCGCACTGGTTGTGACCGATACGAGGATCAGCCGCCTGAGGCCCGTTCAAATCGTGCTCGAATCACTGGAAACAAACGGGGTGCATGCCGTGCTGTACGACCGTGTGCAGGTAGAGCCAACCGACCACGCGTTTCTGGACGCGATCCAATTTGCGACTCAGGCGCAAACTGACGCTTTTGTGGCTGTGGGCGGGGGCTCCACGATCGACACCGCCAAGGCCGTTAATCTGTACACGACGCACCCGCCCTCTGAGTTTCTCGACTACGTCAACCGGCCTGTTGGCAAAGGACTCAGCATCCCCGGCACACTCAAGCCCTTGATGGCGATCCCGACCACGGCTGGCACAGGCAGCGAAACCACCGGCGTGAGTGTCTTTGACGTCACGAGCCTGCGCATCAAGACAGGTATTTCCAATCGCAGACTGAAGCCCACGCTTGGCTTTCTGGATCCCGACAACACGCGGACGATGCCAGCACCGGTGGCCGCGTCTTCGGGATTGGATATTCTCTGTCACGCGATCGAGTCGTTTACCGCACTTCCTTACACTCTAAGGCCGCGTCCCGAAAGACCCGCCCAGCGCCCGGCGTATCAGGGCGCCAACCCGGTGAGCGACGTCTGGTCCCTGCAGGCTCTCCGGATGGTCGCGCAATTCCTCGTTCGCGCGGTCGAAGATCCTTCAGACGATGAAGCACGCGCGAACATGATGTTGGCGGCGTCCTATGCGGGCGTCGGCTTTGGAAATGCCGGCGTCCATCTGCCGCACGCGATGTCCTATCCAGTCTCCGGTCACGTGAAAAGCTACGTGCCGCCTGGCTACGATCCGGACCATCCGCTCGTGCCGCACGGGATCTCGGTGATTCTCAACGCGCCCGCCGTGTTTCGCTTCACCTCGTCGGCGAATCCCAATCGGCACCTCGAGGCGGCCGCGGCGCTGGGAGTCGACGTCTCCGAGTGTCAGCCGCAGGACGCTGGGAAGATCCTTGCCGATCGCATCACCTGGTTCATGCAGCGGCTCAACGTCCCGAACGGCTTGCGCGCGGTCGGCTACACGTCCTCGGATATCCCGGCCCTCGTCGACGGCACGCTTGTGCAACAGCGACTGACCACGCTCGCGCCCCGCCCCGCCGGACCCGAGGAACTGGGGCAACTGTTTGATGAGGCGATGACAGCATGGTGATGATGGTGACAGGCTTGATGTGGTGTACTGGAAAACGACGATTGAAACAGGCGCTGAAACTGGCAGTGGTCGGGGCGTTCCTCTACCTCAGCTCACTGACGGCGGGATGCTCGGCCAAGAGTCCCACGGAGCCAACCGAGTTCCCGGCGCCGAATTCCACGATCGTCTACACGGCTCTCGGCGCCAGCGATGCGATCGGAATCGGATCGAGTGTGGAGTGCGTGCCCTTTGTCGAGTGTCCCAATGGGATGGGTTATGTGAATGTGGCCACCCGGCAGCTGCAGGCACAGGGATTCACGCTCACCCTGCGCAATATGGGTATCCCGGCAGCTGTCATCAGCCCGGAGTTTCAGAGTCTGGGGAACCAGTACAATCGCGACGTTCTTTTCAATTTCATTGACGCAGAGGCTCCCTTTACGCTGCGGGAGTCAACGCTCGTCTCAATTTTCGCCGGCGGCAATGACGTCAACACCATCACAGCCGCGCTCGGGGGCGGGGCGGGTGGCAGCAATCCCACGGCGTACATCGACTCGCAGGTCCGGTTGTTCGGAACCAACTTTGCCACCCTGCTGAGCATCGTGCGCAGCCGGGCCCCGTCTGCTCGAATCGTCGTCCTGAACCTGCCCAACCTTGGGGGCTTGCCCTATCTCGCGGGAGCTTCGCTGGCTCAGCGGCAAGCCGCGCAGCGCATCGCAGTAGGAATGACAACGACCGTCATCAACCCTCTCGTCTCTCAAGGCGTCACCGTGATCGACATGATGTGTGACGCGCGCTACTACCAGCGATCCAGCCTCTCAGCGGACGGCTTCCATCCGAACGATGCGGGGTACAGCTTTATGGCGGCTGAAGTGGTCCGGGCGGCAACAGGCCCGTACCCGTCGCCTCAAGCAAGCTGTGGGCAGATGACCTTAGTGCCTTAACGGTTCTAAGGTTCTAAGTATCCCCGTTGCGCCGCTTGTCCAGAAATCCCATTTCGTGTCGGAAACGATCGATCCGGGCGCGCTCGGCCTTGAGGTATTCCACTCCTTCGCGCGTTTCCTTCGGAGGGTCGGGAGGATGAATATCAATTCCCCACGGGTTGGAGTCGGGGCCGGCAAACGCGGGGGCCCGGCGCGTCACGCCTTCAACCCACGAGACCAGGTTCTCATAGCTCGACAACAGCGACATCACCTCGCGACGCTCCAGTTCAGTCAGCGCTCGCCATCGCTCATCGTCTGATCGGTCGCCGGGACGCCACTCGCTCAGAGGTAAAGGCACTGCGGTCAGTGCTTTAGCGTGTCCTATGAGCTCGTCAAGAACTTCGCGGATAGCGCCGCAGAGCGCCGTTGCCTGAGTGCCGTCACCTGTCCCCAGCCATTCCACACCCTCGGGATCGACCTCACGCGAGTCCGGGAATACGCGCTGAAGCAGGAGCAGGCGCCGGTAGAGATGGTCCGCACGTTCTTTGAGCGTCGGTTCGACGATCCTCATGGATGCACCTCAGGCGCTTGGTGAGGAACGCGTTCGACTGTCGCCCGAAACGGTTGCGCTCGCCGACCCTAGGGGAAAGGGTGGGAAGAAACGTGCAGAATTATAAAGTCGAACCACCCATTTGGGCTACCTCTTTCGTGGAATTGACCGAATTTTCAACGATTGGCAATATTTTCGACGTCCCATTTCTTCGAAGCTGGCTCCAGGAGGCGGACAGGTATGGCGCGCTGGATTTGTAATTTCCTGCTCTTTCAAAGCGTGTTTACGCGGTTCCGCGGAGCCCTGATCAGGGTCGCGGCGACCATTGTGGCAGTGTTGGGGCTTGCGACGTACCTGTCGGCAGCGGGAGAAGGTCAGGGCAAGAAACCCGAATCGACCGCCCCGGATGTCGTCGTGCACGTCGCCGACCTGCCGAGCAGCGCGTTGTCGGAGTTCGACTTTTGGAACGACTCGGCATCCCCGGGAGGCAAGCTCGTCGGCTATCCCAATCGCGGGGACATTCTGGATCCTCCACCCGAAGACGACCCTCACGTGACATTCACGGTTCCGGTCCAGCGCAGCGTGCCGTACCGGTGCTGGGTTCACATGAAGGTGGGTCCACCGAAGGGCAAGTCCCAGGCAAACATGGTGTTCGTGCAGTTTACGGACGCCGTCGACAAGGCCAACAAGGAAGCCTATAAGCCGGGGACCGGGAGCTATCTGACGGCGCGAGGTTCGACTTCGGAAGGCTGGAAATGGGTGGGCTGCGACGCCGGGTCAAGTCCTGCCCTGGTCTCGTTCAAGAACGGCGGTACGGTCACTGTCCGCATCCAGGCCGGAATGGAAGGGGTCGGTTTCGATCAGGTCGTGCTGAGCCCCGCCCGGTTTCTGGACAAGCCACCGGCCGAGGCCGTGGTGGCAAAAGCCAAGTAAACCGGTTCGATTTGTTTTCGTTGGGAGATTGGCAGCTATGATGGAACAACGCCCGCAGAAAATCAGTGCAGCCGCAGCCTCGTTCTTGGCTAACCTGCGACGCTCGGAACCGCCTGGTCGTTCAGAACCCCTGCCGGGCCGCCGCTGGCGCGACTCGGAGGAACCGCTCATCAGCCGGGCCGAGGCGGAAGCCCTGAAGAGATGGTTCACGACCGATCGCCTTGCCCCGCCCACTGGCGACAAGAAATGACCCGTGAGGGTTCTAGGGTTCCAAAGTTCTAGGGTTCAGGGTTCTGGCAAAAAGAACCTTAGAACCCTAGAACCCTGAGTAGTGTCACGGCCTCGCGTTCACGCCGTGCCCGCCGTCGACGGGGACACGCGCCCCTGTGATGTAACGTGCCTTGTCCGATGCCAGGAATGCCACGGTATCGGCAACCTCTTCAACCGTTCCCAAACGCCCGCTGACAATACCCATGCTCCGGCAGTACTCCGCGAGGAACTCGGCCTTCGTCTTGCCCCGTTGATTCGCCATGTTTTCGGCCCAGGCCTCGCGCCATTCGGTGCGGATGACCCCGGGCACGACCGCATTGACGGTGATCTGCTCGCCGGCGAGATCCTGGGCCAGATACGTCGTGGCGTGATTCATGGCCGCATTGTTGATTCCGTGTGTCAGCGCCGGCACGAACACGCTCGTTCCTGCGATGCCGCTGATGTTGATGATGCGACCGCTTCCATCTCGGGGCATGTGAGGAAGAAACGCCTGAACCACTCTGAGCATTCCGACGGTCTTCAGATTTAGATCGTCGAGCCACTCCGTGTCGGGCCATGTGATCTGGCGCTCCATGCGCCGGATCGGCCCCCCGGCATTGTTCACAACGATATGGATCGTCGTGAACGCCTCGGCGGCAGCTTTGGCAGCGGCGCCAATCGAAACACTGGTGGTAATGTCCGCAGAGATCGCAAGAACGCGAACGCCCAATTTGCCGATCTCCTCGGCGGTCTTGTCGAGCAGTTCCTTGCCTCGCGCCAGCAGCACGAGGTTGGCTCCTTCACCAGCCAGGCTTCTGGCAATGGCTTTACCGATGCCCTTGCTGCCCCCGGTGATGACTGCGGTGCGCCCTTTGAGTCCTAGATTCATGGTTCGTTCCCCGGCGGGTCTGAAGACCCGCCTCTACGAAAGGTTTGACTGGTTGCGGTCGAGGCGAACCAGCTTCAGGCAAGCCACTTGTCAGGCTCTCGAATAGCTTTGACAACGTCGTTCAGGAAGGCGGCGCCGCGGGCGCCATCGACCACGCGGTGATCGCAGGATAGCGTGATGCTGATCATCGGTCGCACGCCAATACCCACGCCGGCTTCACCGTCGATGGGCACGACGCGGTTGGTAATCGCACCCACCGCCAGGATGCCGGCCTGCGGTGGAACGATGATCGCGGTAAAGGCATCGACCTCGTACATGCCAAGATTGCTGATGGTGAAGGTGGCGCCGGTAATATCGGCCGGCTGCAGACGGTTGGTTCTTGCGCGTTCCGTCAGATCGCGGCGCCGCACGGCAATGTCGCCGATGCCGGCGCCATCAGCTTTTGGAACTACGGCCGCGACAACGCCGTCGTTGACTGCCATCGCGATACCAATGTTGATATCCGCGTTGGACCTGATGCTGTCCCCGGTCCAGCTGGCGTTCATGCGCGGATGCTGCCGGAGGGCACGCGCCACGAGCGCAACGAGCAGGTCGGTATGAGTCGGCTTGACGCCACGCGACTGTTCAATGGTTGCGACGAACCGCTCGCGGGCCGCGACAAGAGCACGAGCATCGACCTCGCGCGTTACGAAGAAATGGGGGACCGTGCTCCAGCTCTGAGTCGTCCGCTCGGCCATCAGACGACCGATCGCGCTCAGCGATGACGGGATGTCCGCACCTGACGCTGCTGCGCGCGCCGTTGGCGTAACGGCAGCCGCCGCAGGGACGTTTCGAACCCCCTGGACGGCCGCCATCACATCGTCTGCCAGGATTTCGCCGCCGGCACCCGATCCCCGCACACGGCCAATATCGACGCCGTGTTCCTTGGCCAGGCGACGGGCTTTGGGTGAAATTCGCAGACTGCCGGGCGTTGATACGGCGGAGATCTCAGCAGTCGCGGCGACGGCCTGCGTCGAGACGTTTTCCATCCGACGTCCGGTCTGGGCTGGCACATCGGCTGAGGCTGTCGGCGCCGTTTCACCAGGTTTCAGGAGCCACGCGATGGTCGTGCCCACAGGAACGACATCACCGTTGCGGGCCGTGACACCCGCCAGAATGCCGTCCGCGAGGGCTTCGACCTCAACGACCGCCTTGTCGGTTTCGACCTCCAGAAGCAGGTCCCCCTTCTTAACAGGCTCCCCCTCTTTCTTGAGCCAGGAGACGAGCTTGCCCGTCTCCTGGGCCATTTCGAGGGCCGGCATCACGACGCTTACAGGCATTTTGTTCGGCTCTCGGCTTTCGGCTCTCGGATTTCGGCTCTCTGCTTTCGGCTTTTAGCGCGAAGCCCCCACTCCCTCGCTCTTCGCGCTGGCCTTGATCATTTCCAAGACATCGGCATTCGGAGGTGCCTCGAGCTCGCGGGTGGTCGGCAGCGGTCCACTGACCGTGACGTACGAAGCCCCTGCGACGAGAAGTTTCTCCGCCGGGAATCGCGTGATCACTTCGTGACCGGTGGGCGTGACGACAATTTCCTCCTCGATCCGCGCCGCACTCCATCCGTCGGTCGAAGGCCAGAAGGTTTCGAGCGCAAACACCATCCCGGGCTTGATCTCGTGCGGGTGTTCGAGCGATACAAGCCGGCTGATCATCGGCTTTTCCCAGATGGCAAGGCCGATGCCGTGCCCCATCTGCAGCGCGAATGCCGCTTCCTCGCTCGGGAAGCCGAACTCCTGGGCTTTGGGCCACACTGCCGCAATTTCTGCAGTCGTCCGGCCGGGACGCACGAGCTCGATTGCCGCGTCAAGATAGTCCCGGCAGCGTTTGTAGGCGTCGTTCAACGCGCGTGATGCGGATCCGATCGCAAAAGAGCGGTAGTAGCAGGTGCGATAGCCCATGTATGAATGGAGGACGTCGTAGTACACAGGATCGCCGGGGCGCAACATTCGATCGGAGAACACGTGCGGGTGCGGACTGCAGCGCTCGCCCGAAATTGCATTCACGCCCTCGACGTACTCTGAGCCGAGGTCGTACAACACCTTTGCCACGAGCCCGACAGCTTCGTTCTCGCGCAAACCTGGACGCATGGCCTGGTAGAGCTCGTGATAGGCCGCGTCGACCATCGCGGCCGAGTGCGTCAACAGCGAGATTTCATCCTGCGTCTTGATCTCGCGCGCGTCCGACATGAGCTGCTGCCCATCGACGATCGTCAGCCCCTCTTTCTGGAGTGCAAAAAGGACCGGCGGCTCCACGACGTCGACGCCAACAGGTTCTTTGTGAAGTCCCCGCTTCTCGAGCTCGACGCGGATTTTCTTCGCGACGTCCTCGGATCGCCCCATCTCAGGGGTCATCGCTCCGCGCATCAGCGGGATTCCTGCGCGCGATCGCTCCCCAAGCCACGGACAGTTCAGCTGGTGATGACGCGCGGCAGACCCGAAGTCCCAGAGGATGGGCTCATCGTTCTGCGGCAGAAGCGTGAACCGGCTGATCTTGTCCTGGGCCCAGGTCCCAATGTGCGTCGCGGTGATGTACCGCACGTTGTTCATGTCAAAACACAGCACCGACCCCATTTCAGACTTCTCGAGCAGACCCTTTACGCGAGCCAGGCGTTCGCGGCGCAGCCGATCGAAGTCGATCCGTTGCTCCCAATCGACCGCCATCGTTCCGTAGGTTTTGATTGCCACCAGATCCTCCCAGGCGGGTCCAAAGACCCCTCTCGCATGTCGCGGTCGGCGGGTCTAAAGACCCGCCTCTACAACATTGTCTCAGCTCTTACCGATGACAAAGCTTCTTCGCCAAATCCACGACCTGCCGATCGGTCGGAACCGTCGCGTCTTCGAGCGGTGGCGAGAACGGCACCGGCACATGCATGGCACCAAGCCGCGTGACCGGGCTGTCCAGATGATAGAACGCGCCCTCGGAAATCACCGCGGCGAGCTCGGCCCCCACGCCGTATCGTCCGTACCCCTCGTCCATCACGATAACCCGCGACGTCTTTTTCGCGGACTCGATCAGCGTCTTTTCGTCCAGCGGCCAGGTCGTGCGCGGATCGACGATCTCGACGCTGATCCCTACCTCTTCGAGCATGGTCGCGGCGCTCAACGCCACCTGAACCATGCTGCTCGTCGCCACGATGCTGATGTCGCGTCCCTCACGCTTGACGTCGGCCACGCCAAGCGGAATGGTGTATTCCTCGG
>DATBJG010000027.1:0-3182 GCA_036556585.1 Vicinamibacterales bacterium | reverse complement strand
GCGTTGACGATACCGGTGATGCGAAACGTGTCGTGGGCTCCCGACGCGTCGAATACCACGGCAGTCGTGCCGACCTTGAAGCGGCACAACGGCTCCGCAACCGGACATCCAACCTGGGAATTCATCGGAACGTCCCCATCTGGAGCCGCCATGGCCAGGCTTGTGGTGCCTTGTGATGAACTTGAAGGCACGTACAGGATCGAAATTGCGTCGTGTCTGAACGTTCCTGGTGGATCTGGGGCCATTGGTCCACGTCTGAACGGCAAGACTGGCGCGAAGTAGCTTCCCAAAGATCCGACCGTCGAGCCCGTTTCGACCCCCGCACCCGCCATCACGAGGTCTTTGTACAAGGTGTCAACGCTGACGCGGAGGCGCTGTTGCATCTCCGAAAGCCGTGGTTGCCTCTTGAAGACGCCATGAGCAGGATTCATGAGCGAGAAAATGGCGGCCGTAACGGTCATCATGATGGCGAGAGCCGTGACCAGCTCCACGAATGTGAAGCCTTCGACCCGATTCGCGCGGCGAACTTGGACCGGGATCACCGTGTCTTCCTCGTTTTCAGACCCACGAGTCGGACTTCGTCAGCCGCGCGAGACCCCGCCACATCTCGTTCTTCTGAGGACCGTCGTCGGACCAGAATCTGGAAGACGAGTGTGTCGTCTGGGTCCGCTGGAAGGGGTTCGATGGACCAACGCCGCACGTACATGGCACCGCGGGGTACCGAAGACCCGCCGCCTAGCGCCACTCCGTCGGAATCCAGGTAGTCGACATATCCGTCCGTGTTGCGCCAGAGCGTGTCCGGGGGCGATGGCTGCAGACCGGTCCCACCAACCGGCGACTCCATGGCTGCTGCCGTGTCGGTCCACACATCGGCAAAAGGAACACCAGCGACGTCGAATCCCCACGCAAGGCCCCGAAGCTGCTCCATCTTCTGCTGGGCCAGAATCGTGGCGAGCGTGCTATCCCGCGCCGTGGCATTCGTCCGAGTGCCAATCGCCAATAGCTGCGCGAGTGCCACAAGAGCGGTTGCCAGCAGGCCCGTTGCGATGATGGTTTCCACGAGAGAGAAACCTGCGCTCGATCCCTGAACCTTCACGCCAGGTCAGGTGTGCAAACAGGGATCCACGGCAAGGAACGGCCGCTTTTCTTCGCGGATTCAGAAACACTGAACACGCCAGGGGTCGGAGATCGCAATAGCTGCGATCGAGTCGCAGCTCGCGGAGTGCGGGAATTCACATATCGAGGGCTTCTGGAGATCTGAGGGCGTTTTACAGGACGCCACGGAGGGCACAGAGAAGTACCACTCCTCTGTGCCCCTCTGTTCAAGCCCTTAGTCGGGGACGGTCGTAACTTGCGTAAACCCGAGCGTGTTGAGGTCTCTGAACACGGGCGTTCTGGGCGGCAGCAGAGCCGGTGTCAGGAAGTCGATGTCGAACGTGTAGTTACGTGTCGCCGGCTGAATGTAAGCGTTGTTTTGGTCCGCCTGCTTGAATGTGCCGACCGCCTGCCGACTGTTGAAGAAGATGGCAATCGAGCCAAGATAGTAGGTAGTCCGGCCACCCCAATCTTCGAGGTACCTGAGGAAGTTGTGGACCCCGCCATCAGTACCAAAGTTCGCAGACGGCATACCGTTCGTGTTCGGGAACGCGCGACCGGATCCAGCAATGACGGCCATCCGGTACCACGTGTTGGTCGCGACGCGACCGTTGGGATCTTGTGGCGACGTAAACGAATTCCGGTCGTTCCAGTTGTTGGAAAGGATCGTAACCGCATCGCCAATGACCGATGCCGCAATGTGGGGGTTGCCAAAGCCATTATTCGCGTTGTAGTCCCCTTGCACGTAAATCGGGTTCTCTGCAACAACGGCCAGTCCTGGCGCAATAATGTTCGGCGTGCGACCGTTTACGATCTTCAGAGCCCTCCTGAAGAGGACCGGCCTGTTGATTCGAGCAATCGCCGCCGACAGCACCGTCTGCGGCCGCGCATTCAGGTCGAGCGGAGCGGTGTTGACTCCCGCAGGCAGGATCGGGTTTCTCCCGTAGAGCTCCTGCTGGCCGTTCCGATTGACGTCCTCACCGCTGTCGGGCTGGTTGTTCGGCAGCCCGGCACCGGTCAACGGATAGTTCACGAAGTCTTCGAAACCATACTCTCCCGTTTCCACCGCGCCATTTCGATTGCCGCGACGGTCCGAGAAGTACAAGACGTATCCGGTGATGTTCATGGCGTTCGGGCCGCTGACGCCAATCCCGCCCTGCAGCCATCGTCGCAGGTTGTTCACGTCCAACTCCACGTAGTGCATCACCCCGCCCAGAAACACGTTCGTGCTGGCATTGTTCTGGTCGTCCCGGTAATTCCCTTCCCTTGCATCGTGAAGCGCATTCGGCCAGTAGTCGGTCGGGTTCTCGCTTCCGTTGCCGCACGCGCTGAAGACCGGCGCATCGCGCAGTCGCTGCAAACGGATGACCGCATCGGGGTTAGGCTCGGCGCACCCGCCCACGGCAAGATTTCGACCGGCAATGCCGAGGTTCAGGATCTCTTGAGTGACGTCGGTCCAGACACCATTGATGTCCTGCTTTTCAATCTTGATGAACCCATCGATCAGCGGCGTATTGGCCACCGAGCGGAAGTTCGTCGTGACGGGTATGTTCTGATTGGCAGCTGGTGTCGGCGTGCAGCCCGTAAATCTGATGTTAGGCGCCACAGCCGTACCCGTGCAGTTGATCGCGGTCCCGTTGACCAGGATCTGACCAGGAATGACGAAACCGGCCGTACTGTTCACGCGAAGAAAGTTTTGGCCCGCGAGCTGGTTGACACCGGCCGGTGTGGCCGTCGTCGCGTTCCCACCAGACTCGGCGATCGGCGGATTGGCCGCAGCGTACCAGCCACCCAGTCCGGCATTCGTGAGCTGAATCGGCGGCGTATTGGTCACCGTTGGCAGCGTCAGGATGTCCGCCGCCGTGTCCGACAGCAGGATGCGCAGCGCTGCCATCGAGAAGTATCGCGAGGTAAACAGCGTCGGATTGTCCTGATCCTCGGTCGCGGTGGCCGGCCGGCGAATGATATCGATTGGCGTGCCTCCCACCGTAATCAACGGCAGATCGAGACGCTTGGCGCCGGTGCGGCTGCTCCGGATGTTCCCGTTGTAGGTGCCGATTGACAAATTGGTCCACAGCGGCTCGTTG
>DATBJG010000026.1:0-4740 GCA_036556585.1 Vicinamibacterales bacterium | reverse complement strand
ACGTTGACATATACTCCCAACGCCAATTTCAACGGGACGAACACTTTCACCTACACCATAAGCGATGGTCGTGGCGGCCGTAACACAGGCACTGTGACTGTGACGGTGAAGGCAGTGAACGACGTTCCCGCCGCAGTCCCTCAAAGCGTCACAACGCCGAAAGATACCGCGTTGTCGATCAAGCTGGCGGCCAGCGATGTTGACGGGGATGCGCTGACTTACGGTGAATTTGTGGGACCAACACACGGTGTGCTGAACGGTGTGGGGCCAAACCAGACGTATACGCCAGCGACAGGGTATACGGGTACTGACAGCTTTACATTTGTTGCCAGCGACCCCACGGACAAGAGTAGCCCGGCCACGGTGTCAATCACGGTAGCCGATGGCCCTCTCAACACAGGCCTTCGGAGTCCCACGGCCAACACGCCCGTGACGAGCAGCGCGGGCGATCGGAATGGCTTCGAAACCAACCGCACCAACGCCTACGCCGATGATGGGTTGTTTGCGCTGGATGCCAACAGCGGTTCGAGCAGCAGCAGCACGAGTTGCACGAGCAGCAGCAAAGACAAGCACCTCTTCTACAACTACAACCTCTCGGTTCCTTCGGGCTCGGTGATCCGGGGCATCGAAGTACGCCTGGACGGCAAAGTTGAATCGACTTCGGGATCGCCAAGGTTCTGTGTCCAGCTCTCCTGGAATGGTGGTTCCAGCTGGACCACCGCCAAGACGACGGCCCGGCTCACGACGAGCGAAGCCACGTACATACTGGGAAGCGCCTCCGATCTCTGGGGACGAAGCTGGACGACTAGCAACTTCGGCAATTCGAGCTTCCGGGTTCGTCTGATTAGCGTTGCCAGCTCGACGTCGCGCGACTTCTCGCTCGATTGGGTGGCCGTTCGCGTCACGCACCAGCCCGCACCCTGAGCGGCTCTGCCCTGGCCACCGACCACTGGCCACCGACCACTGATCGGGGAGTTTGTGGCAGAATTTGCCCAGCAGGAACTGTGCTGGCCAGCGCGAAAGGAGCGCCTCTATGAGCAAGCGGGTACTCATCTTACTGACCGCGCTGACGATGTCTGGGGCGCTGTCGTCGGCGTGCGCCACGGCGGACGCGCCGACAACCGAGACGACCGTCGCGCAAATTCCAGAGCGAACGAAAGAACAGAAAATCGATCTCGGCCGGCAACACAAAACGGCGTCGGATCTCTACCAGGCTCTTCGCAAGGAAGCCAACGGCGGCCAGCGCCTGGCTTGGAGCAACCTTCCCGACTGGAGCGGCATCTATTCGCGACCGGCGGACAAGGGGTTTACGTTCGATCCCGACCAGCCGGCCGGTGGCTTGCCGACTGCCAAGCTGACGCCGGAGTACCAGGCGAAGATGATGAAGCGGATCGAGGACGTCAAAGCCGGCATCGAGTGGGATCCGATTTCAACGTGCGCCCCGCCCGGACACCCACGCTGGCTCACCGAACCCTTTCTCCGCGAGTTCATCGTCACGCCGGATCAGACGTGGCTCATCAACGAGATGGTCAACGATATCCGACGTATCTATACCGATGGTCGCGACCACGTGCCCGAAGCCGAGCGGTATCCTCTTTACAACGGAGATTCGATCGGGTTCTGGGACGGCCACAAGCTCGTGATCCACACCAATCAGCTGCAGGCCGGGATCTATCAGCGCTCGAACCCCGATTACACCGACCAGGTAGAGACCGTAGAGATCTGGTACAAGGCGGACGATAAGACGTTGGCCGCCGATGTGTGGGTTTACGATCCCCCTGCCCTCGCGGAACCGTGGTATGTGAAACAGCTGTACGGGAAACTCAGTGATCCGGACAAGATGCTGCGTCTTCGATATTGGAACTGTGCGGAGAACCAGAACAACGCGGTGTTTCAGACGCAGGATGGCACAACGCAGTTTCAGGGCTTCACCTTTACACCGGACGACACAAAGAAATGAGACGAGCCATGACGAGAGTTATCGCGCTGTTAATTGGCGTTGCCGCGGTGCTTGTGACGGCACTCCCGGCTGTTGCACATCATTCGGCAGCCATGTTCGACGAGAAGAAGAGCATCACGGTCGAGGGAGTCGTCAAAGAATTTCAGTTCACGAATCCGCACTCGTGGTTGCTGGTGGACGTGACCGACAAGAATGGCAAGGTGACGACGTGGGGTTTCGAGGCCGAAGGGCCGAGCACGCTTGGGCGTGCTGGAATCCGCAAGAGCGATCTGATGCCCGGTACCAAGTTGACGATTACCGGGCACCCAATGAAAGATGGTCGTCCAGCGGCATTGTGGATCAACGCCGTGCTGGCCAACGGCAAGAAGCTTGACCCGCGCGCTGGGTTCGCCGTCCGGTAAAAAAAAGGGGTCCCGACCCCTTTTTTCACTTCGGCCGGTACGCGTTCCGCGCCACGTCTGAGATCGGAACCGGAGCAACCGTCGCTCTGATGTTGCTCTGCACATGACGCTCGACCGTGGGTTTGGTCGAGCCGCGCCCTTGCTCTCCCCAGACCAATGTCACCTCGGTGCCCGGCTCGCCATATTTGGGGTCGAGCATGGCCAGCGAGACCATGGCGCGTTCGTTGTACGTGTAACCCGTATATGTTGAAATTCCGATCGTCTTGCCATCCTTCACGACTTTGTCGTACGGCAGGGTCGAGTAGTTTGCCAGCGGCCAGTCGATGTATTTGGCAATATCCCCGTCGGCGTTGAACAGAGACTGACACACGCGAGCGACGTCCTCACCGTTCCACACCAGCGTGACTTTCCGCCGCGCCGGTTGGGTGGCCATCTTTTCCAGCGCCTGACGCCCGATGAAATCGTGGTCGAACTTCACGAACGGCCCATATCCAAGGTCGTAGGGGGTGAGATAGTAGTCGGTGATGTTGCCGGAGTCGAAGCTGCCACCCAGCGACGCCATGGCTTCGTAGCTCGTCGGCCCCAGCCATTGCCTGTACGGCTTCATTTCTTCGCCAACATACACGGCTGGAAGCGGGGAAGGGATCCACCCCGATTCGAGACACGTCGTGGGATACGCCCGCGAGCCAACTTGTCGAATGCCAAACTCCTGGCCGGCTTCGACAATCGCGTTGCGCACGTCCTCGCCTTTTTCCCACGGGCCAAAGAGTTCCCATCCAGGTTGACCGACCATGCCGTGGCGCAGGGCGCGGACATCCGAGCCCGCAATCTTCAAGACATCCATGTGGAAGAATCGAATGTCGGGCGTGGGCTTGCGCGTCACCTTTTCCATCACCTGTTGAGCTTTAGGTCCCTGCACCTGGTACCTGAACGACTTTCGTCGTCCTTGATTGACAGCGGATCTCTCGTCCCGCTCCGCTTTGACGTTGTACTTTCCGGTCTCCGCGTGATACTGCACCCAGTTTTCGGCCGGTGGTCGGCCAACGAGACTGAGTCGGTTTTCATCCAGGTGAAAGAGAATCGCGTCGCCAATGACGTATCCCTGATGGTTGCAGGCCACAAACTGTTTGGCCTGATTGACCTTGAAGTTCTTGAAGCTGTTGATGGCAAGGTCCGAGAGCAATTTGACCGCATCCGGACCGTGGAGATGCAGTTCGGTCATATGGTGCGACTGGTCGAAGAGCGCGCACGTCTCGCGCCATGCGCGCTGTTCGTCCCGCCAGTTGGTGAATTCGGGTCGCACGACCGGAAAGGCATAGGGACCGATCTGCGAATTTCGCAACAGGTCCACCGGATTCCCGGCAGCCTGCAGCACATCCTCCAGATTTTTGTGTGTCATGGCTGCTGATTGTCGCCTAAGACAAAGATTTGTCAATCGCGCACACGATCGTTCTTATGGCAGAATCTTTCGGGAACATCCGGAGAGGAAAACTGGCTCGCCGGGAAAGGGGGCCTTATGCTGAAACGATTGGTAGTGGCCGCGATCCTGTTGATGTCGCCGATCGTTGTGGCGCTGGGCGTGTCGGGTCAGGCCGTCACTGCCGGTGCGCCGCCATTGGTGATCACTGCCCACAACGGTGTCAGGCCTGCCCCGTACACGACCCCGCGAACGCCGTGGGGCGACCCGGACTTGCAGGGTGTCTGGAGCAGCGACGACATGAGCCTCGTAGCGCTGTCGCGCTCCCCAAAATATGGCGACCGTCTCTACCTGAACGACCAGGAGTTTGCTGCTCGCGTCAAGCAGATAGAAAGCGGCGTGCGCAACGCCGAGACCGCCATCGGCTCGTTCCGCGGGGACTATGCGACCAGGGCGTTTCGACAGACCTCTCTGATCGTCGATCCGCCAGATGGCCGTATGCCCGCGGTGACGCCCGCCGGAGCGTTGCGCGCCGCTCCTCGTGATGAGGGCACCTTTGGGCCAGGGCCGTTCGACAGCACCGAAGACTTCACGTTGTACGATCGGTGCATTACGCGCGGGGTGATCGGGTCGGTGCTTCGCGTGATCTACGGCAACGGAAACCGAATCGTCCAGGCGCCTGGCATGGTGGCAATCAGCTACGAGATGGTTCACGACACGCGTATCTTTTACACCGACGGCCGGCCCCACGCCGGGCAGGCCATTCGCCAGTATCTGGGCGACTCCCGGGGCCGCTGGGAGGGCGACGAACTGGTCGTGGAGACGACGAATCTCACCGACAAGACCAGCATCGGGCCAAACGGCAACGGACTCCGCCACAGCGCGCGCATGAAGCTGACCGAGCGTTTCAAGCGCGTGGGCAAGGACGTCCTGCAGTATCAAATCACGGTGGACGATCCCGT
>DATBJG010000025.1:0-4193 GCA_036556585.1 Vicinamibacterales bacterium | reverse complement strand
GAAGACGTGGATGCTGCGGTCAACCTGATCATGGCCGAACGGCCGGACCTGATTGTTCTTGGTGGTGACTACATCACTCGTGGCGATCGACGGTTTATTGCACCGTGCATGGAAGCGTTGGAGAATTTGAAGGCGCCAGAGGGCGTTTTTGCGGTGATCGGCAACCACGACGATGACCGGCAAGTTCCCGCCGCGCTCGAAAAGCGTGGCTTTACGGTTTTGAGGGATGAGCGGACGCAGGTCGTTATC
This sequence comes from Vicinamibacterales bacterium, assembly GCA_036556585.1. GTDB lineage: Bacteria > Acidobacteriota > Vicinamibacteria > Vicinamibacterales > JAMQPK01 > DATBJG01. The sequence goes on along the minus strand of DATBJG010000025.1, from coordinate 3,944 downwards.
AATCACGAACATTTCGAGATTGCGGGATTGGATTTCTGGACCCGGCGCCCGAGCGACATCACTCGAGTGTTGAAAGGCGCAGTCTCGCCGGTGATGTTGATCGCTCACGATCCCCGCCGATTAAATGAAGCGGCGAATCTCGATATCGGGCTGGTCTTGTCTGGGCATACGCATGGCGGTCAGGTGGTGCTTCCGTATTTCGGCGCCTTTGCAGCACGGCGGTTCCCTGTAGTGTCTGGTACGGCCCGTCGTGAGAACACGACCATTTTCGTGAGCCGGGGCGTGGGGACGGTGTTCGTCCCATACCGGCTGAATTGCCCGCCTGACGTGGCGTTGTTGACGTTAACGGCGTGACGGCCGGCTGAAGCCGGCCGCTACGTCTGCGGGGAGCTGCGTCTGCGGGGAGCTACGACTGCGGGCAACCCTTTTTCCACTCGGACCGATACAAGGGTAGAATCGCAATTTCCATGTCAAAGAGATTACTCAGCCTCCTCCTCCTTGCATTGGTCTGCCTGGCCGCTTTGCCCGGGCTCCAAACGGTTGGCATTGCTCAAGGTGATGCATTACTCACCTTTCTGCAGTCCGAGCTGCTGCGAAACTCCCAGGTGCTTCAAAAAGAACCGGTTCCGGCCTATTTCGTGAGCTACACCGTTCACGACGAGCGCACGACACGCATCATCGCCTCGTTTGGCGCGTTGCAGCGGAGCGACGAGGGGCGAAGCCGGATCGCATCCGTGCAGGTGCGCGTCGGCGATTACCTCGTCGACAATACGCATCCGATACGGGGCGAGGGTGGACAGTCACCCTCCGGACTCATGCGGATTGCGTTGCCATTGACCGACGATGAGCGACCGATTCGCCTGGCTCTCTGGAGGGCAACAGATCGCGCGTTCAAGCAGGCAACACAGGCTTTTACACGCGTCAAAACCAACATCGCGTCGAAGGTGAAGGAAGAAGATCCGTCACCGGACTTTTCGCGCGAAGAGCCGCAGACCTTTGTAGGAAAGCCCACGGAATACTCGCTCGACACCAAGCTCTGGGAAGCGCGGCTGCGGCGCATTTCGGCGGCGTTTGCGGCAGATCCGCTGGTGTTCCGCAGCGACGTCTCGCTGCAGGTGATCTCGGGCACGCGCTACTACACCAACACCGAAGGGTCGCGCGTCGCGTCGAGCGAGCTTTCGGCCCGGCTCTTCATCCAGGCCATGACGAAGGCCGAAGACGGCATGGAGCTGCCGCTTTACAGCAGCTACTTTGCCAGGACGCCGGAAGGGTTACCTGACGAGAAGGCGCTCATCGACGAGGCGCGCGACATGATTGCGCTGCTCGGGCAGCTTCGCACGGCGCCAATGGTCGATCCGTATTCCGGTCCTGCGATTCTGTCGGGCCGCGCGGCCGGCGTGTTCTTTCACGAGATCTTCGGCCATCGCGTCGAAGGTCATCGCCAAAAGGATGTCGAGGACGGTCAGACGTTCGCCAAGCGCGTTGATCAACAGATCCTGCCGCCCTTCCTGAGTGTCGTGTTCGACCCCACGGAGAGCAGACTGCGCAACACCGAGCTCATGGGCCACTACCTCTATGACGATGAAGGAGTGCGCGCACGCAGGGTGCCCGTGGTGGAACGCGGCATTCTCAAGACATTCCTGCTCGACCGCGCACCGCTCAGCGCATTTCCCAAGTCCAACGGTCACGGACGAGCAGAACCTGGTTACCTTCCGGTGTCACGACAGTCGAATCTGCTCGTCGAGTCGAGCAAGACAGTTTCATCCGACATTCTCGTCGACATGCTCAAGGCCGAGGCCAAACGGCAAGGCAAGCCGTTCGGGCTGCTCTTTGAAAACATCGAGGGCGGCTTTACGACGACCGGCCGGGCAGGTGCCAATGCGTTCAACGTGCTGCCACATGTCGTCTACCGCATCTACACCGACGGGCGTCCGCGCGAACTCGTCCGCGGTGTGGATCTGATCGGCACGCCGCTGGCCGCGTTCGCGAAAATCGTCGCCACCGACAACAACGTGGAAGTCTTCAACGGCATGTGCGGCGCCGAAAGCGGAGACGTTCCTGTGTCGGCCGCATCACCTTCGCTGCTCGTCAGCGAAGTCGAGGTGCAGAAGAAGGCGCAGTCCCAGGAAGCGCTCCCGATTCTCCCGGCCCCACAGCTGCTGAAAAAGGGCTGACATGCGTATTCGAAACGTCGGCGTCGCGACTGTAGTTCTTGGCCTCGCGCTCGGCCTCACCGAATCGCCTTCGCGAGGGCAGGGGTCGCCTTCGCAAGGCTTCGGCGGACCAGGCTCGCCTTCGCAGGGTCTCGGCGCACCAAGCTCGGCCGTGGAGTCCCCCATCCTTGCAGCGATGCAGGACGAGCTCAAGCGTTCGATGGCGGAGCTGAAGCTCAGAGACGAACCGCCGCCGTACTACATCGCGTACGAAGTGGATGAGGTGGCTTCCTCGCGCATCACCGCCCAACTTGGAGCCATCGTTTCCGATACCCTGAATCGAAGCGGGACACTCCGCGTTGAAGTACGCGTTGGCGATTACAACTTCGACAGCTCTCGCTTCGTCGTTCAAGGTCGCGGTGGCGTCGTGCCGATTTCCGGCGAGGCTGCCATTGGCATCACGCTCGACAAGGACTACGACGCGCTGCGGCGTCAGATCTGGCTCCTCACCGACGCGGTCTACAAACGCGCGGTGACGGCCTTCGCCCGCAAGAAGGCGGCGTTTCAGAATCGCTCTGTTACCGAGGTCATCCCGGACTTTTCGAAAGAAACGCCTGTAGACACGATTTTGCCTGGGGTCGAGCCGGTTCGGGACATGGGTGACTGGGCCGAACGCATCAAGAAAGTCTCCGCGGTATTCGCGTCTAATGCCGACCTGCAGACGTCGGAGGTTTCGGTATCCGAAACACGTGGCACGCAGTACTACATCAACAGTGAGGGGTCAAAGGTCGTGGCCCCCATTCAATTTGCCACGGTGCTGCTCTCAGCCGAGACGCAGGCCGACGATGGGATGGTGTTGCAGGATCGGTTCGAGGCAACCGAAGCACGTCTTCAGGATCTGCCGTCGGTTTCGGCGTTGACTACCCGCGCGCTCGAGGCTGCGACTCGGGTTTCTGCCGCACGCACTGCACCGCTTGGAGAGGAATACACCGGACCGGTTTTGATTGAAGGTGAAGCAAGCGCGCAGCTTGCCGCACAGACACTCGTCCCGCTCATGCTGGCGCGCCGGGCGCCAGACGCCGACAGCATCCGCATCACGCAGCTCGTGCAGGGGCAAGTCACGCCGTTTCTCTCGCGCATCGGACTGCGGGTGCTCCCTGACTCTTTTTCGGTGACCGATACCCCATCGCTGAAGCAGTACGAAGGCAAGTCGGTTCCCGGTTCGTACGTCGCCGATGACGAAGGAACTCCCGCAACAGACGTCACGCTCGTGGAGAAGGGGCGGCTGGTCACGCTTCTCACGAACCGGACGCCAAACAAGCACCTTCCACGATCGAATGGGCACGGTCGCGGTGGCAACGTTCAGGCTGGCGTTTTTCAGATGCAGAGCGCGCAAGCTGTACCCGCCGCCGAAATGAAGGCCAAGTATCTGGAGCTGCTGAAGCTCCAAAGCAAAGAGTTCGGCTATATCGTGCGCGTGCTCGATCTGGATGACACCCCCGGTGCCGGCCTGGCGCGGGGTCCCATTATTCTTCACGCCACGAAAATCTCGCTCGATGGCACAGAGTCCCCAGTGCGTGGACTGCGTTTCGCAGACATTCCGTTCGCGTCCTTCAAGGACATCACCGACGCGTCCCAGGAGCGCAAGCTTCAGAGTTTTCGTGCTCAAGGTGGGGCGGTGGTCTCGCTGATCGTGCCCGACTTGATGTTCGAAGAACTGGAGATTCAGAGGGTTTCGGACATCGCGCAGAAGCCGCCAATCGTGCGCTCGCCGCTCAAAGATCCATCAGT
>DATBJG010000024.1:0-6321 GCA_036556585.1 Vicinamibacterales bacterium | reverse complement strand
AAACGCCGGCTGCTCCGTGTCGCGTCGGCCATTGCAGTCGTTGCGCTCGTTGCTGTCGGTGTGGCTGCGGTAGTTCTTGCGGAGCGGTGAAGGAGCCTTCGTCAGACATGTACGAGGCCTACTACGGACTACGTGAACGTCCATTCGATATCACGCCCGATCCGCGGTTTCTGTTGCTCACCTCGCGGCACAATGAAGCGCTCAGCACATTGCGTTACGGTCTTCAGGCGCGAAAGGGCATGGTCCTGCTCACCGGCGAGGCAGGCACCGGCAAAACTACGCTTCTGAAGGCCGTGTTTGGTGCTGTTGGCGCGGAAGTGTGGCCGGTCAGCCTGAACAATCCGAGGCTTACGCGCGGCGAGTTTTTCGAACTGCTGTCTGATGGCTTTGGCCTCGGGAACCAGGCTGGTCTGTCAAAGGCTCGGTTCGTGCGCGAGTTCGAGGATGCGTTGCGTGATCGTTACAAGGCTGGTCTCCAATCCGTTCTGATTGTTGACGAAGCGCAGAGCCTTTCCGATGACCTGCTGGAAGAGGTCCGGCTGCTTGCGAATACTGAAACCGAGCAGACCAAGCTGCTGACGATCATCCTGGCGGGTCAATCAGCGCTTTCTGAACGCATATCGACACCAGCTTTGAGACAGCTCAAGCAACGCATCGCGCTTCGTTGTGGGCTCACTCCCTTGCAGCTGGGGGAAACATCAGCCTATCTTGCCGGCCGGGTCAGGATTGCCGGAGGCGAGCCTGTCAGCCTCTTTTCGCGCGACGCCGTGCACCTCGTGCATGAAGCATCGGGCGGCATTCCGCGGTCGATCAACATCATCTGCGACAACGCACTCCTGTCGGGCTTTGCGGCAGCCCAACGGCCCGTCTGTCGCCGTCTGGTGGCTGAAGTGTGTCGTGACCTCGATCTCTTGGGGGATAAGTCGCCCACAAGCTTCGAAGAGACGAAAGACGGTCCAGCAGAATCAGTTTCGTTGATCACGCACGCTCAGGTTGAACGGGATCACCGATCGTTTGAGAGCGACATAGATTTCCTGCGGCCGTTAGCCGAATCAAAGCCATTACCAGACGAAGCCTCGACACCAGATCGTGAACTCACGTTGCTTCCCGAGGCCGGACCAAGACCGGTTCTGACGGGCAAAACAGGTTCATGGGAAGGATAGCAGATGCACTCAAGCGGGCCCAGGGTGCGGGCCCCTCGCAGGGCGCTGATCGGAACGACGGATTCACCGCCCTTGAGTACTTTTCGTCGCGCCAGGCGCCAGCGACCGATCCGTGGGACTTTGGTCCCCAGGTCAGTCCAGGGAAAGTCGACCGAAATTCCGCCGGCCTCTCAACAGCGGTTGCAGCCGAATCTCTGAGGGTGCTCACCCCCTCAGGAGAGCACGATGTCAGCACCTCGCCCGAACTGGAGAAACTTGTCCTCGACTCGCGGATCCCGCGTTTCGTGACAGAGCAGTACCGTCAGCTGTGTGCGCGCCTGCACCATGCCCAACTCCAGCGCGCGATCAAAGTCGTGATGGTCACCTCCGCGCTTCCGGCTGAGGGCAAAACCCTGACGGCGTCGAATCTTGCACTGGCTCTGAGCGATTCATATGGACGTCGAGTTGCCCTCATTGACGCGGATCTCCGCCGGCCGTCCCTGCATCAGGTCTTTGTTCTCGAGGGTGCGGCACCGGTCAATCTACTGCCTGAGACGGGTTCGACGACATTCGTCGCAGTGCGGCCGCTACTGGCAGTCCTGGCACCGCGTGAGCCAGCCGCCGATCCGCTTGCTGTACTCGCATCATCTCGAATGCAGACGGTTCTCAACGGCGCGCGCGAGCAGTTTGATTGGGTGGTCCTGGACACGCCGCCGGCTGGCGTTCTGCCCGATGCCAGCGTGTTGTCGTCGATGGTAGACGCGGTCGTGATGGTCGCGCTTGTGGGCAGGACTCCCTTTCGCGCGATCCAGCAGGCGTGCGAGGCTGTCGGGCGAGAGCGGGTGTTAGGGGTTGTACTGAACCGTGCCGATCGTCGTAGCGTCGCGCAAGCCGCCTATCGCTACAACACGCACTATCACGCGTGAGAACGATGCGATAAACCTACGCATCGATTCCTGGATGGGGACGAGACGGTGACCGCGAGTTTGCTCAAACGCCGGTCGATATCGAGCACGGACGCGTACAGTGAAGAAGTGTTTCAGTACTTGCTTGCGGTCGAGCGTAGGCGTTCTGTGCGGTCAAGCCAGCCGGCTGTCCTCCTTCTAGTGAGGCCGAAACAGAACGGAGTCGAGGGACGCATCAATGCTGAGGTCGCCGAGACACTGTTCACGAGCCTGCGCGGCTGTCTGCGCGAAACCGACTTTATCGGCTGGTATCGCAAGGACTACGTGGTGGGTGCGGTTCTCACGCAGGTCGCGGGCACGCTCGAATCGAGCCCCTATGGTGCGATGGGTGAAAAAGTGACCAAGATCTGGGGGCGCATGCCTGAGAACGTTGCGGACGGTCTCGAAGTCAAGGCGTCTCAGCTTCCATCGAAACGTAAGGGTTTCGACTAGTGGGGCGAAATCAAGAATTGCGGGGGAGTCCGGGTCCGGTGAACCCGGCAGAAGAACGCATGGGCCCTCCGTGTGTCCTGGAAGAAGAGATCTTCAAGGGCGTGCTGATCAGAGAAGGGCAGCGCGCAGAACGGTCGGACAGGCCGCTGGTCCTCTTGCTCGTGACACTAGACAATAGTTTGACGAGTCACGAGCGATCGGGCTGGGATGAGGTCAGTGAAGTGCTGAGGGCTGCGACGCGTGAGACGGATCTGATCGGTTGGCTTCAGTACCGCGTCGCACTCGGCATCGTCCTGACCGACATTGCCGGAAGGACCTTGGCGATTCCGAGTACATTCGAAAGCCGGCTTCGTTGTGCGCTGACGGCTCGACTCGGGTCAAAGGCAGCTGCAAACGTATCGGTGCGCTTCTACGCGTCTCCTGCCGGCAAGGCCTCCGAGCAACAGGAGATCTGGTCCGCCCAACCCCTTCTCGACCACATCCGGCACAGTCGGTCGCGCGTCAAAGTGAATGACCGGTTCAAGCGGTGGCTGGACATCGTCGGCAGTGTGGCACTCCTGGTTGGCCTTTCGCCGCTCTTCCTGCTGATTGCCTGTGCGGTCAAGCTCAGATCGCCTGGCCCGGTGTTTTACCGGCAGGTGCGAATCGGTCACGAGATGAAGCCCTTTACGATGCTGAAATTTCGAACGATGCACGTCGGCGCCGATCCGACGATCCATCAGCAGTACGTGAGCCGATTTATCAGACAGGGATTCCAGGCCGAGGACCTCGGCGAACATGGACTGTTCAAGCTCACCGATGATGCGCGGGTGACGCGCGTGGGCCGTTTTCTTCGAAAGACCAGTCTCGACGAGTTGCCCCAGTTCTGGAACGTGCTCCGGGGGGAGATGTCGCTGGTTGGTCCGCGTCCTCCACTCGCGTACGAAGTTGAGCATTACGAGGCTTGGCACCTGAGACGGCTGGTCGAGGCCAAGCCCGGCATTACGGGCCTCTGGCAGGTGACGGGGCGCAGCACCACGACGTTCGACGAAATGGTCCGTCTGGACCTCCGATACGCGAGATCCCGGTCGGTGCGGGCTGACTTGCAGATTCTCCTCGCCACGCCTGGGGCGGTGATAGCCGGAAAAGGCGCATGCTGAATCGACCCAAGCCAACTCTGGCGCAGAATCCCGACTCGGACGACTTCCTTTCAATTGCCCCGGACGTGAGGTTGGGACAGCGCGTCAAGCTTGCAAGGTTTGTCAACCTCTATGGCTGTGACATTGGTGATGAGACCAAGATTGGGGCGTTCGTCGAGATTCAGGCGAACGCTGTCGTCGGCCGACGGTGCAAGATTTCAAGCCATACCTTCATCTGCGAAGGTGTGACGATTGAAGATCACGTCTTCATCGGTCACAGCGTGACCTTCATCAACGACCGCTACCCGCGGGCAACCACTGCGGGCGGGGAACTCCAGACTGCCAAGGATTGGAAAGTTGAGGCGACCCGGGTCAAAAAGGGTGCCTCAATCGGGTCTGGAGCGACGATTCTCGCCAACGTGGTGATCGGCGAATACGCCATCATTGGCGCCGGAAGCGTCGTGACCCGCGACGTTCCCGCGTATGCGATCGCGGCTGGTAATCCTGCACGCGTCCTGCGTTATCTCGTGACTCCCGATACGGAGACCTCTCCATGAGTGTCAGCACTGTTCCCGTCATCAGTGAACCGCTTGGCGCCGGCGGGCTTCAGGAATCGGCCGGAGCCAACGTTGTTCGCATAGGCGTGATTGGGTACGGGTACTGGGGGCCTAACATTGTTAGGAATCTGTACGGTCTTGACAACTGCCAGGTCGCGGCGGTCTGCGACAAGAATTCGACCGCCCTCCAACGGGCGAGCCGTTCGTATCCGAGGATTCATCTCACGACAGACTTCGGCGAAGTTCTCACGTCACCAGACATCGATGCGATCGCGGTTGTGACGCCCGTCTGGACTCACTACGAACTCGCAAAGGCTGCTCTGCAAAACGGCAAGCACGTGTTTGTTGAGAAGCCGTTTACGTCAAATTCCAAGCAGGCAGAAGAATTGATCGAGCTGGCCGAGCGGAAGAAACTCAAAATCATGGTTGACCACACGTTTCTTTTTTGTGGTGCGGTACGGAAAATCAGAGAGCTGGTCGATAAAAGCACGCTCGGGCCTCTCTATTACTTTGACTCGACCCGGGTGAACCTCGGCCTCTTCCAACACGACGTCAGCGTCATCTGGGATCTCGCGCCCCATGATTTGTCGATCATGGACCACGTCATTACCGGCCGGCCGGAGGCCGTCATTGCGACGGGTGGAAATCATCTGAACGGTCACGCGGCGATGGCGTTCATCACTGTCTACTATTCCGACAAAATTGTCGGACACGTCAATGTGAACTGGTTATCGCCCGTTAAGGTCCGTACGACGCTGATTGGGGGTCGGGACAGGATGCTCGTGTGGAACGATCTCGAGGCTGACGAGAAGATCAAGGTTTACGACAAGGGAGTACAGATCAGCAACGGTCAAAACGTCTACGACTTGCTCGTCAGTTATCGCTCCGGAGATGTGTGGTCCCCTAAGGTCGAACAGACCGAGGCCCTGAGGGTCGAGCTCGCGTATTTCATGGACTGCATCCTGAACGACCGCACGCCCACCAACGATGGGGAGGCAGGTCTGAGGGTCGTGAGACTGCTGGAGGCGGCGGACGAGTCGCTCAAAGAACGAGGAAGAATCGTTTCTCTCTGATACATCAGGCTCTTGCTGACCATGATCGGCGTCTCGGTCAACTCGACGGATCTTCAGGCTGCGGAGGAATTTTTCGAACTCTTCAAGACTCCATGGGAACCGGCTGTCGCGATGCGGAAATACGACGCGGTCTTGTGCGCGAACGGTCGACTCGACGGTCTCGATGCAAAGCTGTTCCTTGTCTACGGTTCAGAAGAGGTTGCCGCCGACCGCGATGCCGCCATCGAAGTGGAGCAGGCCGCTGGGCCCTCGGAAGTCGAGTGGCGCAGCACCACAATGCCGATTTACGGCCGTGTCGCGAGATTCGATTCCAACACGGTTGCCGATCCCATCAAGTCTGGCGGAAAGGCGATCGAGTGGGAACACCAATCGAAGGGGCGGCTCATCCGACGGATCGGTTACGACCTGTTCGGGGAAGTCCGATGCCTTCTGACCCAGGGTCAGCCTGCGTCGCAGGCATTGATCCCGACCCTGGATCTTCACATCGCCTTGCTGCGGCACCTGCTGGTCGAGGGCGGGGTTCCGTACGTTGAGATTCCACCGCGCCCGGCCGGTTCCGACTTCATTTGTTGTTTGACCCATGATGTCGATTTTTGTGGAATCCGGCGTCATAGGTTCGACCGGACGCTCCTTGGGTTTCTGGCTCGAGCGTCGATTGGGACGCTGGCCGATCTCGTTCGGGGCCGGCGATCGGCGGTGGAGGTCGCCCGCAACTGGGCGGCTCTGCTCTCGTTGCCGCTCGTATTCGCGCGTCTGGCGCCCGACTTCTGGACTCCTTTTGAAGACTACGCACGTGTCGAAGAGGGAAAGCCGTCCACATTCTTCCTAGTGCCGTTTCGCGGTCGGCCCGGCACCGCACCTGATGGCTCGGTTGATGGACTGCGCGCCGCTCCTTACCAAATCAGCGAGATCGCAGAACAAGTGAGAGGAGCGCTGGGGCGTGAAAGCGAACTGGCAGTGCACGGAATTGACGCTTGGCGCGATGCCGATGCCGGGCGCGCAGAGCTAAGCGAGTTGACCGTCCTCACCGGGCG
>DATBJG010000023.1:0-7745 GCA_036556585.1 Vicinamibacterales bacterium | reverse complement strand
CCCGCGCGAGCTGGCCGAGCGGCTCACCGAGCAGTCATTCGCGCTCGTCGAGGAAAGTGGAGCCCCCAGCGGTGAGAAATGGTTCGTGTTCGTCAATCCGCCAGTCGTCAACCGAGAGCTTGGGATTCGGCGATCCTACCTGGCGGAAACGCGTCGGGTTGCTGGTGAGTTCCTGCGACGCAACCTCCAGGCGATCGTGTTTGCTCAAAGCCGTCTTGCCACGGAAATTCTGACGACCTATCTGAAAGAGGACTTCGCCGGCGTGCCGGGCGACGATCAACGGATTCGTGGCTACCGCGGTGGCTATCTGCCTGGGCGGCGACGGGAGATCGAACGTGGACTGCGAGCAGGTCACGTTCGCGGCGTGGTTTCCACCAACGCTCTGGAGTTGGGTCTGGACATTGGTGCCCTGGACGTCTCGGTCATGGCAGGTTATCCGGGGACGATTGCGGCAACCTGGCAACGGGCAGGGCGGGCAGGCCGTCGCAACAGTCGTTCTGCAGCCGTGCTGGTGGCTTCGAGCGCGCCGGTCGATCAGTTCGTCATCAGGCACCCATCGTATTTCTTTGACGCATCGCCCGAACATGCCCTCATCAATCCCGACAACCTGCACATCCTGCTCGCTCACGTGAAATGTGCCGCATTCGAGCTCCCGTTCAAGACCGACGAGGCCTTTGGACGTGAAAATGTGCAGGAAGTGCTTGGCGTGCTGGCCGAAGCCGGGTTCGTCCACCTGACTGCCGACGCTGAGGGTGCCTCAGCCTGGTACTGGACGAGCGAATCCTATCCGGCGGATGCCGTCAGCCTGCGGTCGGTGTCTTCGGACAACTTCGTCATTGTCGACACCACCAGAGGAGCCGACGTCATTGGCGAGACCGATTTCACGAGCGGTCCGGCCACGGTGCACCCGAAGGCCATCTACTTAATGGAAGGGAAGCTGTTCCAGGTGGAGCGTCTTGATTTCGAGGGCCGAAAGGCCTACGTGCGCGAAATCGACTGCGACTACTACACGGATGCGATCACGTACACCCGCGTCAAGATTCTCGACGAATTCGAAAGCGGATCATCTTTTGGTGCGCCTGGGGCCCCACCCCCAGGCGCTCGCGCTGCGGCGCTCGAAGACTCGCTATCCTCGCGCGGGCTGCGGGCGCTTTCGACCCACGGCGAAGTCCACGTCGTCTCTCGCGTCGTCGGCTTCAAGAAGATCAAGTTCTACACGAACGAAAACGTCGGCTCTGGAGAATTGGATCTACCCGAGCAGCAGATGCACACGACGTCGTACTGGCTGACGGTTCCCCGCGAACTGATGACCACGCTTCCGTTTGCGCCCGACGATCGGCGCGATGGGGTCGTCGGGTTGTCGTTTGCCATGCGGCACGTGGCGGCGCTTCTTCTCATGTGCGATCGTCACGATCTGGGAATTTCCCTCAACAACGGCGACGAGCCCAGCGAAGACGACGATTCGCGGATCTTTCTGTTCGACAACTATCCGGGCGGCATTGGGTTCAGCGAACCCCTGTTTCAAATGCACGACGCGCTCCTGAAGAAGACGCAAGAGCTGATCGCGGGCTGTGACTGCGAGGCGGGCTGCCCGACGTGCGTGGGGCCGATTGGAGATACGGGTCCCATGGCCAAGACGGCGGCGCTGCGGATTCTCGACTTGCTGCTCCAACCGCGATGACAACCATCCTGACCTCTCGGCTTCGCGACCTCGTGGGGTCCAGCCCACGCCGATCGACCGAACACCGTCAGGGCGTCACAGGTGTCTCGACGGACTCGCTTCGACGCGTGGCTGAGGTGCTGGACGGCGAAGTCCGCGAACTCGACGGTGGCAGTTGCATTGTCGTCGATCGTTGCTATGGACCGGAGACGTTCCACGGATACTGGCGGATTGGAGATTGCGCCGACGTCGCCCAACGGGAGCCGTCTCACGCCCGAATCCTTGGCGGCGCGCGGCTGGACGGCGCCCGGACCTTCGTTTCGCCGCTCTTTTTCGATCTGGAGACAACCGGTCTCGCCGGGGGCGCGGGCACGTTTGCGTTTCTGGTCGGATGCGCGGGATTTGTCAAGGGCGCCTTCCGGACGCGGCAATGTTTTCTGACGGGCTACGGGGCGGAGCGCCCCCTGCTTGCAGCCGTCACGGAGTGCATGGCAGACGCGGATCTGCTCGTGAGCTTCAACGGACGGACCTTCGACGCACCGCTGCTCGAAACGCGCTATCTCTTTCACCGCACGTCTATGCCATTCGCCGATCTTCCGCATCTCGACATGCTGCACACGGCACGGCGCCTCTGGAACGGAGACGCGGGCTGTTCATTGCGATGGCTGGAAACCGCGTTGGCTGGTGTCAGACGACGGGGTGACGTCCCGAGCATTGAAATCCCGGCACGCTATGTTCACTACGTGCGGACCGGCGAGGTGAGGCCGCTCGTTCCCGTCCTGGAGCACAACCGACTGGATTTGCTGTCGCTGGCTGTACTGACGGCCATTGCCGTGGATCTGGTCAGGCAGGGGGCAAGCGCTGCCCGGAACGCCCCTGAATGCCTGGGGTTGGGGCGGTTGTACGAGCGGGCCGGACTGGAAGCCGAGGCTCTCAGCTGCTACGCGCGGGCCGCATCCTCTGAAGCTGGTGGAGAAGAGGCGATTCGTGCCGAGGCCCTTCGCCGCCTGGCGCGCCGCATGCGTTGCGCCCGCAGGCACGACGAGGCCGCCAGTGCCTGGAACGACGTGCTGTCACTTTCAACGGCCGATGGAGTGCTCGCTCGTGAAGCCGCGCGGGCGCTGGCTGTTCACCACGAGCATCGGTCGAAGGACCTGCGGGCGGCACGTTCGTTCGCTGTCCGCGCCGCAGACGCTGCAACGACCGAAGCCCATCGCTCCTCGGCCCGCCACAGGCTGCAGCGGCTCGACCGGAAGCTCGAGCTCGGGCTCTTCAGTAGGCTCTAGGCTTTGGGCTCTAGGCTTTGGGCTCTAGGCTTTCGGATAGCTAAGGACTGAAGTCTCAAGGTCCAGAACTAGAACCCGAACCCAATCAGAACCTGGACCGGTTTTCAGTTGTCAGTTCTCAGTTAGTTTTGATCCCATCCTCGCGGCAAGACCAAACAGCAATCAACAATGGTGATTGGTGAGTTGCGATTAGTGAATCGTTGGCGAGTGATGATTCGCGAATTTTGATTTATTGGGTGATTGGGCGCGTATGGACAGAAACGAGTAATCACCGATCACGAATCTGTAAGTCTGATGCGCCATCAGCGCAAACGTGAGCAGTTGGTCAATCCGATACCGATTGACGAATTTTGGATCGCCGATTACCTGCATGAAAAATTGTCGTTTGTAGGACAACCACCGATTGACTTCACGTCGTCGTCAACCGACGATGGCGCACCTCACGCCTTCATCAGTTCGCCGTGGTTCTTTCGTAAGTCCGATTCGACGCCACGTGGATGCTCTCCACGTGCATTGTGCGACGTGAAGTCATCAGCCGGCACATTGCGGAGGCGCAGCATGGCTCGATCCCTCCAAGTTCTCACGCCGTTGGTACTGGCGCTGTGCCTCTCCGTGGGGCTACGCAGTCAGGGCAATCCGGTCGCCTACGTGTATGACGAGTTGGGGCGCCTGGTCCAGGTGACCGATCCCGCTGGCAATTCCGCGATTTACCGGTATGACCCCGTCGGCAACTTGATTGCCATCGAGCGGCAGGCGTCGAATGCCGTCTCGGTCAGCAGCTTCTCGCCAGCAAGCGGATCGATTGGAACGACCGTGACGATCTACGGAACGGGCTTTAACGCCACTCCCTCGTCAAACACGGTGACGTTCAACGGAGTCACCGCTACGGTGAGCTCATCAACGGTGACGAAGATTGTCACCACGGTTCCTGCGACGGCGACAACCGGCCCGATTGGAGTCACCAACACAGGATCTGGAGGATCGACGACGACGAGCGCGCCGTTCATCGTGACCTCGACGGGCCCGCCCACCATTACCGGCTTCACACCGGCCGCCGGTACGGCGCCGACGACCCTGGAGATCGACGGAACCAATTTCGACACGGTTCTGTCGAACAACGCCGCAAAACTCAACGCCACGTTTCTCACGCTGACGAGCGCGACGACGACTGAACTCTCGACGACGGTACCACCGACGGCCACGTCGGGGCGCATCAAGGTCAGCACGGTTCATGGGACAGGAACGGCCGGGACGGACTTCTGGGTGCCGCCTGCTGGATTCACGACCGGGCAGCTCGAATTCAAGGGGCGCATGAATGGATTCGGAGACGCCAACAGCGTGCAGGTGGTCATTGGGACCGGTGGAAACGTGGGTCTCGTCCTGTTTGATGGCGCGGCGGGTCAGCGAGTCACCGTGAAGATGTCCGCAGGCACGTCAGGGAACACGACCGTCAAGGCGATCGCGCCGAACAGCGTCACGATGGGCACCATCATCACCGTCGGGGGTGCTGGCTTCATCGATGTGCTCACACTGCCGATGACAGGCTCTTATACCGTGCTCGTGGATCCACCGTCGAGCAGCACTGGGTCGATGACTGTCACTGCCTACGATGTGCCGGCCGACGATACCGGGACGATCACGGCCGGTGGCTCGCCCGTGACGGTCACGATTTCGGTTCCTGGGCAAAAAGGGTCCCGGACGTTTTCGGCCAGCTCCGGGCAACGCATCAGCTTGAAGATGACGGGCGGCATTGGAGGGCTCGGCAGCTGCACAGCCGTGACGATCAAGAAGCCGGACGGGAGCACGCAGGCCTCGTACGCCTGCGTCAGCACCACCGGTGGGTATATCGATCGACAGGACTTGACGGCCGCCGGGACGTACACGATTGCGGTGGACCCTGTGGGCCAACCCACCGGCACGATGACGTTGACCCTCTACGATGTCCCCTCCGACATCACAGGGTCCGTCACGATCAACGGGTCCGCGCTCCCCATTGCCATCTCCGCGCCCGGCCAGAACGCGAACGTGACGTTTGCCGGCACATCAGCCCAGAGCGTAAGGGTGTTGGTGACCGGGCCGGGAGGCTTCCCTCCGAAGTGCGCGACGATCACGCTCCTCCGTCAGGACAATTCGACCGTGGTCGGTTCCACTAACGGCTGTGGCTCGTCCATCACGTTACCGGCGACGACGCTCCCTGCCACCGAGACGTACAACGTCCTCCTGAATCCGACCGACACGGCGACCGGGAACTACACGCTGCGCGTCGTGTCGCCGTGACGCCGGCGAGTTGACGGCGGGTCTGAAAGCCGCGGCGACGATGAAGAGAGATTGACGGCTTGATCATTCGGTAGAGGCGGGTCTTTAGACCCGCCGTCACAGGCGTGAAGTAACGGAGACCTGACATGACCCTGCAACGGCGCCTCGCAATCTTGACGGCGTTCGGTCTGGTGATCGGTGCCGCACTTGCCATGCTCTGGTCAAGTTCGCGTGCCGTGGTCGAGGCGCAGCAGGGACAGGCCGGCCAGGGTCAGACCGCCACGAGGCTCGCGGACGGCCGCTGGTTGCTGGTGGGCGGCGACGGCCGCAGCGATGTGGCGGCATTGTGGGATCCCGGCACCGGACGGCCAACCACGCTCGCACCGGGATCCTTGCTGCCACGCTCGGGACACACGGCAACGCTGCTGCCGGACGGGTCCGTGTTGATCGTCGGCGGCCGTGACGTGAACGGCAGGCTCATCCCGGGCGGCGACCTGTTCGATCCCCAGACGGCGACCTTCACGCCGCTTCCCGTGGAGGGCGGTCTCCCACGCACGAGTCACACGGCCACATTGATGACCGACGGCCGCGTTCTGATCGCCGGTGGCACAACTGACCAAGGAACCGCTACGGCGGACCTGGAGATCTGGGACGTTCAGCCGCAGAACATCACGAACGTGACCAATCCGGCCGGTCAACTGAAATGGGGTCGCTCGGCGCATACGGCCACGCTGGTCGGTGATGGCCGCGTGTTGTTGTCGGGCGGGACGAGTGCCGACGGGCGGCGAGTCAGACAGGTCGAGATCTACGACCCGGCAGATCAGCAAGTGCGTGAAGCTACCGTTGCCGCAACCGATCGAACGCCCGTCCGCGTCACGGCGTCCATTCCCGCAGACGGGGCACACGACATTCCGATCGACGTTCGACCCGTCCTTCGATTTTCCTCGGCGCTGCGTCCGGAGACCATCAACGGCGGGACCGTAAGCCTCAGGGGTCCGGAGGGGCCCGTCGAGATCGCCCTGGTCCCGGCGGAAGGGGGACGGCTCGTCTTCGTGTCCCCGCGTCTGCCGCTGAGTCGGGATACGTCGTACGTCCTGACCATTGCCGATGCCGCGGGAACGGGTGGCCTGGGCGTCGTGGCCGCGCAGGTCAGTTTCGTGACGGCGGCCGACAACGTTGACACGGCTGGCCAGATAGATGAGGAGGCGTGGGCGCCGGACGCCGAGAGCCTCAAGAAGGGCTGGCGGAGTAATCGGCCCGACTCCCCGTGGGAGAAGCTGCCGCCGCTCGAGGCGCGACCGGGCGTGACCGCCCTGGCGGGCCAGGTCCTGCGCCTGGACGGCCGTCCGCTGGCCGATGTGACGCTGGCGATGGACGGGCACTCCACACGCAGCGACCGCACGGGGCGATTCCTGCTGCGGTTGGACAGTCTTGTATCCGGAGAGCACGAGCTCCTGATAGACGCCCGGACTGCGAACCGTCCGCGGCGCACGTACGGCGTGTTCGAAGCGCGCGTGACGATCACGACTGGACGGACCACCACGCTGCCGTTCACCATCTGGTCGCCGGTGCTCGACACGCTCCACCAGGTGACGATTCCCTCACCCACAAAAACGGAGACGGTGATCACGACGCCATTGATCCCAGGGCTCGAGCTACATCTCCCAGCCGGCACCGTGATTCGGGATCACGACGGCGCGGTCGTGCGCACGATCGGGATCACCCCGATTCCCGTGGACCGGCCGCCGTTTCCGATGCCGGCCGATGCTGAGTTCCCGGTGTTCTTTACGATCCAGCCGGGCGGCGCCTACCTGCACAGTTACGGCGCAAGTAAGGGCGGGTGGCTCGTCTACCCGAATGTCGGTGGGTCGCCGAATGGGAAGCGGGTCCAGTTCTTTCACTACGACCCCGAGGACAAAGGCTGGTACGTCTACGGCATGGGCACGGTGACGGGGACGAAGGTCGTGCCCGACGCGAAAACCCGGATTTACGGGTTTACCGGGGCGAGCTTCAACGATGGCAACACCCCACCGGCCGAAGGGCCGCCACCGGGGGATCCAGCCAAGGATGGCGACCCCGTGAGCCTGTCCACGGGCATCTTCGTGTACGAAAAGACGGATCTCGCACTGCCCGATGTCCTGCCGATCGGCATCACGCGGACCTACAACTCCAAGGATTCCCAGCCGCGCCCGTTCGGACGTGGCATGACGCATGGGTTCGCGATCTTCCAGCATTCGGAGCTGCAGTGGGAGGAAGCCGATCTGATCCTGCCCGACGGCGGGAAGGTGCACTACGTCCGTATCTCGGCAGCGGGACTGCCGTGGAACCAGACGGTCTTCGAGCACACGGCGACGCCCACGGCCTTCTACAAGTCGCGCATCGCCTGGAACGGGGCGAACGGGTGGGATCTCACCCTGCGAGACGGCACCGTGTACGTCTTCGGGCACGCCGCGCCGCTGCAGGCCATCCGGGATCGCTACGGCAACCAGATCACGGTGAGCTGGTCAGCGGTCAATGCGTTTGGGGCGGGGACGGGCAACATC
>DATBJG010000022.1:0-3797 GCA_036556585.1 Vicinamibacterales bacterium | reverse complement strand
GAATACGTGGCCTAACCCGGTTGCCAGAGGAATCAGGGAATTGCGAAGCGCGTGGACGAAGATGACTCGTCGTTCGTCGAGCCCCTTCGCGAAAGCCGTTCGCACGTAGTCCTGCCCGAGGTTCTCGAGCAGGGAGTTCTTCGTGAGAATCGTCAGCGTGGCGAACGAACCCACCATATAGCAGACGACGGGCAGGAACATATGCCGAGCCTGGGCGACGATCTTTTCGCCGATGCTGAGAAACTCCCAATCGGAAGGTCTGAAGCCGCCAAGCGGAAAGATGCTCCAGTAGCTTCCGCCGCCGAACAGCACCAGCAACGCAGTACCGAGCGCCCAGCCTGGCACCGAGTAGCCGAGAAAAACGATTGCGCTGCTGATAAAGTCGAAACGGGAGCCATGCTTCACCGCCTTGATGACTCCCAGCGGTACGCAGATCAGGTAGCTCAGTAGGAAACCCGTCAATCCGAGAAAGATTGAGACTGGAAACCTGCTCTTGATCACGTCCCAGACAGACTCCTGATACACGTACGAGTTGCCCAGGTCCAGGTGCGCGAGGTTTCGCAGCCACAACGCATAGCGCACGTGGACGGGCTTGTCGAACCCGTAGTATTCGCGTATCTGCTGAATGGCGTCCTCGGGAAGCGCTTCGACAGGTCTCCCGCTTGCAGTCGCACCCATTTGGTATTGCATGATGCGGCGCTCCACGGGACCGCCGGGCACGAACTGCGTAACGACGAACACCGCGAGCGTAATCCCGAGGAAAGTCGGGATCACCAGCAAGAGGCGTCGCAGGAAGTAAGGGCCCATAGTGCCGATCCGTGTGTGGTGCTAGTCGGCGCCCGCCGCAGTCGCCTGCCGGACCCCCTGTCGCTGCGCGTACTGCTGCCAGTAGCGTGCTTCCGTCGTACCCACGGCCATCTTGACGGTCGTGTCATTGATGCCTCGGGCGACTTGTGTCTCCTTCTCCCGGTCGATCCACCAGAGAGTTGGGACGTCGCGATAGTCTCCGATGCGCGTCAGGTAGCCTTCGGGCTGGCCGAACTTGTTCCAGAATGCGATCCGCTGGTAGGGCGTGTCCCAGGTCAAAACATACGGGTGGATGTTGGCTAGGATTCCGTCTATTTCGCGGATGATCTCCAATCGCTTCTGGGTGTCGAACTCGCGGTCGTATATGTCCAAAAGCTGATCGATGCGCTGGTTCTTGATGCCAGTGACGTTATTAGTGCTGTTCGCGTCTGCAAGCGTCGATTTGTATGACGTTTCCGGATTCGGAAACAGCAGGCCCGTCCATCCCAAGTAGATCAGATCGAATCGCCGGTCACCCATCAGCTGAAACATCGTTTCGGGTGTCAGGAATCGGAGGTTCAACGTCACGCCGAGCTTACGGAGTTCCTCCTGATACGTTGTTAGCGCCGGCTCCGTGATCTTGTTCGCGTACATCAGTTCCATCGTCAACGGCTGACCATTGCGCGTGAGCCTGCCCTGCGCGTCGCGGTCCTTCCATCCCGCCTCGGCCAGCAACTTCACCGCAAGTTGCGGGTCGTACTGCATCTTGGGGTTCTTTGGGTTCTCGTAAATCCCCCCCGAATAGTACGAGTCGATCGGAATCACCTCGCTGTAAAACAGCTTCTCGACGATCAACGGACGATTCAGCAGATGGGCCAGGGCTTGTCGCACCCGCACGTCATCAAACGGCGGCTTGCGCATGTTGATCGCCATTCCGACAGTCCCCATTGGATTGTCGTTGTAAACCTTGCGCTTCTGGATGAGGCCGCGCTGAATCCGGTCGATGTCACCGAGCTCCTGCACCCAAAAGGTTGCATTGACGGGCGCGTAATAGTCGAGGTCCCCGCGCTTGAACATCTCGATTGCAAGCTTTTGATCGCGGACGACGATTTCCCGAATCTCGTCGAAGTTGTTCGACCCGATGTTGCGGCGGACGTTTTCAGCCCAGTAACCCGGCCGGCGCCGGATGGTGATGGATCGTCCCTTCACGACGTCCGCTTCGTTGATCACGTACGGTCCGGTACCTGGCAGAAGCTTGAAGTTGTACTCTTTCACGTAGCGATCGCCGTTCACGGTCTTGAGGACATGTGCCGGCAGAATTGGCATCGACGCCGCGAAGTACAGGAAGTTCCGCCAGTTGAGCACCTTGCTCGTCACACGCACGATATAGCGGCTCTCAGCGACAGGCTTGTCGTACTTCGTGTAAACGAGCTCGGTCATCGGGTCCTGCAACCCCTTGTCGACCATCAAGGCCCAGGATGCGATCACGTCGTCCGCTGTAACAGGCTGGCCATCTGAAAAACGCGCATTCGGGTCGATACGGAACCGGTACGTCATTTTGTCCGGAGATATCTGCCAATGAGTCGCGAGAACAGGAATGTAGTCGAGCGTCGTCGGATGGAGTCCGAGCAGGGTCTCGTACGCCATGCCGCCGATCATGCTGTTTAGAACAGTATTCGCTTCCGGACCGTTGAGACGCAGTGTCGTAGGAAAGTCGAGCTGAAACTCGCGGAAGACGCCACCTTTCACCGCACGCGGATCGCCGATCAGGTCGTAGTCGGCATTGGTCTCCCATCCTTCCCCCGTAAACCCTTTCCCGCCCTGCTCGGCGGGCACGGACGGGTCGGCGCCGCTGTCCTGGTTCGGAAACACCGGATAGGCGCTTTTGTCTGTCGCCACCTGTCTGCCGTCGGTCGCTGGAGCCGTCGAGCCAGCAGCTCGTTCCTCGGGCGCGGAGCTGCCGCCACAGGCGACCAACTGACTGGCGACGAACGTCAGAACGACGAAGTAACGAGCTGTGCGCATCGGACTTACCTTTCGCAAGTTCAGCAATAAGTGCATCTATACAAAGACCATGCTAAACGACGCGCAGGCTAAAGCCTGCGCGCTTACTGTCGAACCTTTCTGATTTCGTCCACCGCGTGCGGGTTTTCCAGCGACGACAGATCGCCTGCGTCCTGATCGAGATACGCCGATCGAATCACCCGCCGCATGACCTTTGCGTTGCGAGTCTTCGGAAGCTCTTGAACGAATTCAACGGCCTGAGGCCGCAGCGGTTTGCCCAGCCGGGTTGCCACCAGCGTTTTCAGCTCATCGCCAAGCGTGTCGCTTCCGTTGAAACCGGGACGGAGCACACAAAAGCAGGCGAGCGCCTGTCCCTTGGAGGCGTCGGGAACCCCAATCGCTGCCGCTTCTATCACCGCCGGGTGCTCCACGAGTACCGATTCGACTTCGGCTGGGCCCAGCCGCTTGCCAGCGATCTTGATCGTGTCATCCGAGCGGCCAAGGATGTACCAGAGTCCGTCATCGTCGATCGCAGCCCAGTCGCCATGAACCCACACGCCGGGGAAGCGCGACCAATAAGTTTGCTCATACCGTTCGGGGTCGCGCCAGAAACCGCGCGTCATCCCGATCCATGGGGCGCGCACCACCAGCTCGCCGACCTGGTTGCGCACCGGACGACCGCGATCATCGACGACATCCGCGGCGATGCCCGGCGGAGGTCCTGCAAACGAACAGGGTTTCATCGGCGTCAGCACATTTCCGGCGACGAGCCCGCCCGATGTTTCCGTCCCTCCCGAGTAGTTGATGATCGGGATACGACCGCCGCCGGCCGTTTCAAAGAGCCACCGCCATGATTCGGGGTTCCACGGCTCGCCCGTCGAGCCCAGGATCCGGAGCGTCGAGAGACTATGCGCACGGACCGGCGCTTCGCCGTGCCTCATCAAGGCCCGGATGAGCGTTGGCGAAACGCCGAGGATACTAACATTGTGACGCTCGACGAGTGCCCA
>DATBJG010000021.1:0-7192 GCA_036556585.1 Vicinamibacterales bacterium | reverse complement strand
AGCACGGTGAAGTTGGAGAACGTCGAGCAACCCATGTAGTGGTAGATCTTCTCGCCGCCGATCGAGAAGCGACTGGTGCCATCGGGCATCACGCCCTTGCCCTGGGTCGCACGTATCGCCGTGCACAGATTGGTCTTGCGTGACAGGCAGGATTTGCACTGCCGGCACTCGGGCGTATAGAGCGGAATGACGTGATCACCTTTCTTCACCGAGGTTACGCCGGCGCCCACGTCGACCACGATTCCCGCACCCTCGTGACCGAAGATCACGGGGAAGAGTCCTTCCGGGTCTGCGCCGGAGCGCGTGAACTCGTCCGTATGACAGATACCCGTCGCCTTGATCTCCACGAGCACTTCCCCGGCCTTTGGCCCGTCGAGATCCACCGTCACGACTTCAAGCGGCTTGCCCGCCGCATATCCGATAGCTGCTTTCGTTTTCATGGAGTCTCCGTGGAGGTTTTTGCCGCCAGCTCGATGGGGTTGCCTTTGTCATCGAGCAGCGGGATGCGATAGCTCGCAAGAATCATGTTGATATCGGATTGGTGGCTGGCGATCCAGGCGTCCAGCTTGTCCTTCCACTCCTTCTCGCCAAAACGCACACCCATGGAAATCTCGTAGTCGAACCTGATGCCTGGATAGGACTTGAAGGGGATGGAGCGCCACGTGTCCTTGTCAGAGTGGCGTTCCACCAGGAAGCCGGCGACCGGACCCCAGACGATTGCGACGTCGAGCTTCCCGGCCTTGAGATCGCGCCCGATGATGCTGGCTGGATTTTCGTGAATATCGCCGCTCTGCTGGGCGTACGACACCGCCTGGTTCAGCATTTCGTTGCGCAACAGCCAATCTGCAGCCGGCGAGCGCGCGAAAATGCCGATCCTAAGCTTGTCGCGTTGCGCGCGCGGCAGCTTGAGCAGGTCCTCGGGTGTCTTGAGCGTCGCGAGAGCCTCGCGGTCCGGAAAGATCATCGCGTAGGTCGAGCGCATGTAGGGTTGCGTCGTCGCCGTGAGTTCGTAGCCCTTGGGGACGCCGATGATCAGGTCGCACTTGTACTGTGAAGTCGCCGGATCCTTCATGCGCAGCGTGTTGCGCACGAAGCCCATGCGCTGCGGGAAAAAGGTGTATTCGACGCGTTGATGCAGATCCTGGGCGAGGCGCTCCGCCAGGCGGTTCTCGTAGCCCTCACCCCGCTCGTTTGACAACGGAAGGTTGTCCGGATCGGCGCACACGCGCAGCGCGGTTGCAGAATCGTCCGTCGTCTTGGCTGCGACCAGGGAGCCAGCGCACATGCCGCTGAGGACGAGAAGGAAAGCGGTTGCTGCACGAATGCGCATATGAGCGGTCTTTACGTCACGCAGGCGATCTGTCGCCGGCGGCGAGCGTCTACTGCTGGGGCTCGATCGGAGTCAGGCGGCCAGGCTTGATCTGACCATCGGAACGGCCCTTCAGATAAGCGTACAGCCCTTCCCAGTTCTTATTCACCATGTCGACGCTCGCGAAAGGCGGCATACCCTTTTCTGGGCTGCCCTTCATGAGCTGCTCGTGGAAGCGCTCTTTGGTGATCGTCTTGAAGGCCTCGATCAGGGACGGCCCAACCAGTCCCTCCTGCGCTGCTCCGTGGCAGCGCTCGCACGCCATTGCGCGCCAGGTTTTCCAACCCTGCAGCGTCGCCGCGTCAACCTTGGTGCCATCCTGAACTTCGTAGGGCTTTCCGGAGGCGTCCTTGGCCGGTTCGGCCTTGGCAGACTGCTCGGTTTTCGCAGCCGGCTCGGCCTTCAAGTCGGAAGCGATTGCAACCCCGGCCCATAGCCCTGCGAGTGCCAGGACACCAGCAAATCTCATCATCAACGGGACTCCTAAACCGCGACATGCCGTCCCCTTGCGGGGACGGCATGTCGCATGAGCATCACCAAACGTTCGTCAACGACTAGGTGGCGTCAGGAAGCGAGAACACGAACAGGCTGCCGCCCAGAGTCGTGAACTTCGCGAGATCCTTGTATCCACCCACGGCACCGAGTCCGTCCGTCGGTTCGGTCAGGCCCGCAGCCATGCCGATGCCCGCCCAGCCACCGATGCCGGAATAGACGCCGACGTACTGCTTGCCTTCGAACTGATACGTGAACACGTTGCCGATGATTCCGGACGGCGTCTTGAACTTCCACAGTTCCTTGCCATCCTTAGTGCTCACCGCCTTCACGTAGCCTTCCAGCGTGCCGTAGAACACGATGTCGCCAGCCGTCGTAAGGGCGCCCGACCATACGGAGAAGCGCTCGGGCTTCGACCACACGATCTTGCCCTGCGACGCGTCCCACGCGATGAAGTTACCCATGCCACCGTGACTTCCCGGTGTCGGGAACATCGTCAGTGTCGCACCGACGTACGGCTGACCGGCCGTGTACTCGACCTGGAACGGCTCATAAGTCATGCACACATGGTTCGTGGGAACCATGAACAGGCCGCTCTTGCGATCGTAGCTCGAGGGCTGCTGGTCCTTGGAACCAAGCGCTGCGGGGCAGATGTCCTTGACGTTGACATCGGGACCCGTCGTGCCCGGCGAGTACTTCTTGTCGACGATCGGACGTCCGGTCTTCATATCGACATGCGAGGCCCAGTTGACTTGCGGGTCGTACTTCTCGGCGACGAGCAACTCACCGGTCGCACGGTTCAGCGTGTAGCCGAAGCCATTGCGATCGAAGTGCACCACCACCGGAACCTTCTTGCCCTTGATCGTCACATCGGCGAGCGGGTTCTCGTTGACACCGTCATAGTCCCACTCGTCGTGCGGGGTCATCTGATAGACCCACTTCGCGACGCCGGTGTCGAGATCACGCGCAAAGATCGTCATCGACCACTTGTTGTCGCCGGGACGCTGCGCCGGATTCCACGTGCTCGGATTGCCCGTGCCGTAGTAGACGAGGTTCAGCGCCGGATCGTAGGAGTACCAACCCCAGGTCGTACCGCCGCCGATCTTCCACTGGTCACCCTGCCACGTCTTGAGCGATGAGTCCTTGCCAACAGGCTGCAATTTCCCGTCGGCCCAGGTCATCGTCTTGGCAGGATCGATCAGCATTTCGGCGTCCGGCCCGGTGCTGTAGCCGAGCCACACCTTCTTGCCGGTCTTGATGTCGTACGCGACGACGCGACCGCGGACACCAAACTCACCGCCGGAAATACCGGTGAGCACTTTGTCCTTGAACACATGCGGTGCGTTCGTGTTGGTTTCGCCGATCTTCGGATCGCCGTTCTTCACGCTCCAGACGACCTTGCCGGTGTTCGCATCGAGCGCCACCAGTGTCGTGTCGGCCTGTTGCAGGAAGATCTTGCCGTCACCATAAGCGAGACCGCGATTGACGGTGTCGCAGCACATGACAGGCACTACGTCGGCATCCTGTTTCGGCTCGTACTTCCACTTGAACGACTGGTCCTTCAGGTTCACCGCGAACACATTGTTCGGGAACGGTGTGTGGACGTACATCGTGTCACCGATCACGAGCGGTGAGCCCTCGTGGCCGCGCAGCACGCCGGTGGACATCGTCCACGCGACCTGCAGCTTGCCCACGTTCCCCGCGTTGATCTGATTCAGCTCGCTGTAACGGTGATTCGAATAGTCGCCGGCCTGAGAAGCCCAGTTGGACGATGAGCCCATGGCCTTCTCAAGATCGGTTTGGGCGGACACGGCGTTAGAACACGCCGCGGAAGCGAGCACCGCCGCAATAAACAAGACTGAATAACTCTCGTACTTCATATTTCCCTCCAGCCTGTGGTTCTTTCGAACACGCGATATGCCCACTGTGTAGTGATTGTTGTTGTCCGAAGTCCTCGGGTGGGCCCTATAGAGAGTGCAAGTTCGCCAAACGATGGAGCGAACCCGCACCGGCGAGTGCCGTCGCGTGTGGCCCCCTCCATACAAGTTGCATATCATTACACCGCAGTGCGTCGCGCCACAACATGCAAACGCGTGCGCGGCGTAGGACGGTGTGGGAAGTTGGCGGTGGGACAAGGCGAGTCAGCGATGGCAAGAAGGCTGCACATCAGATGGAGCGTGCTTCTGGCACTCGGGGTGACCGGTCTGGGCCGCGCGGATCTGCCGCCCGAAGCCGGCCCTTCCGGACACGACTTTCCCACGGCCGCGCGCGTCGAGTACGTTCAGGAATGCATGATGAAGAGCGGCACGGAGATCGGGAATCTGTACAAGTGCTCATGTGCCATCGATCGCTTGGCGAAAGATCTCACCTACGACGACTTCGTGGAGTGGGGTACGTATGCGCGCAACGCTTCTCTGGCCGGGGAGAGAGGCGGCGTGTTTCGAGATTCGGACGAAGCGCGCGAAAAAGCCAAGAAATATCGAGCGCTTGAAGCAAACGCTTATAAGAGTTGTGGTCTTCCCGCGCCCAAGTAGTTGACCGGCCAAGCAGCGCGCACGTCGCGCCGCTAATCACGGCTTGTCCGGAGCCGGCGTCGCTCCAAGCGTCACCCCCCAAGGGGATTTCCCAACGGGTATTTTCTTGACGACGCTCAGCGTGTCGGTGTCGACGACACTGACGTCATTGGAGGGTCCATTTGCCGTGTAGAGCCAGCGTCCATCCGCCGAGAGGGCAATGCCCCAGGGGCGCGGACCCACTGGAATTTCTTTCAATAGCTTCGGCCCCGCCGGATCGACTACCGCGACCGTGCCGCCACGACCTGTGCTCATATACAGACGGGCTCGTGGATGATCGAGCACAACCGCCATCGGCCGGGTTTCCTTCCGCAGTTCGAGCAGCCGCTCGACGGGCGCTCCCTCAGGAACGGTCATTCGGTAGAGCGACGCATCGAACTCACCCGACACATATGCGGTACGGCTGTCCGGGGTGAACGCCGCGTCGCGTGGACGCTTACCTACGGGAACCGAGCGAAGTACCTTGAACGTGCGGGCGTCGATCACTGAGACCGCATTGTCGGACTCGTTCGTAACCAGTACCCAGTGCCCGTTGGGCGAAACACTGACGCCCTCGGGCTCTCGGCCCACCGGGATCTGCGCTTTGATGCCGCCACTTCGTACGTCGAGCACCGTAGCTTGGCCAGTGTCTTCATTGGCGACGAAGAGCAGTTGCCCGTCGTCGCTCAGCGCGAACTGCTCCGGGTCCGAGCCGGCCTTCAGGAGCTCGAGTAACTTGAGCGAGCGGGTGTCGATCACCGCGACACCATCAGCCTTGAGATCGCGTTCGAGCTTGGCGCACTCCTCATCCGGCGTCGTCGGGGGACACTTTGGGAGCCCGCTGACAGCGACGAAGAGGCGCGTCCCGTCGTGACTCAGCTTCACACCGCGCGGGCGTTTTCCCACTGCGATGGTGGCAACCACGTCATTCTTGTCGGTGTCGATGACCGTAACGCTGTGGCCATCTTCATTCGAGACGTATGCGCGACCGGCATCTGCATGGGCCGGTATCAGCAGCGAACAGGTAATGCCCCAGAGGGCAGGCGCGGCGGCGCGGATAACCGATGCGGTTGCCGTCACCGCGGACGTGAAGGTGTGCATGTCGTTGGTATTCTCACTGCGTCATGTACGCAAGTCACGCGACGGTGAGACAACGCTCCCGAAAGAAAATGCGAGCCGCACGCTCGCCTCGTAACACGACGAGCCGGGTGCTCAGCCACGATTGTTCGTCAGTCGGACAATGCGGTCACCGGCGCTCGGCGATGGAGGCGGGGAATGTTTGGCACATGTGCAACAAGTGTGCATGAACTGGGTCGCCGACTCGCCCGCATGTCCCAACCCACTATGTCGTCGCAGAGGCTGGCAGCACCGTGCGGTCATGGTGTTACACTCTGCCGCGCGAGAGGCGGCCTCTGCCGGTTGCGGCGGGGCTTCAGTGTGTCGTCACACCACAACTCCTTAATTGGAGAGCAGAGGGGAGCTCATCATGATGAATGTTCGCAAGGGGCTCTTTGCGTCTGGAGGCTTGCTGGGACTGATGCTGGCGTCCCAGAGCGCAGGCGCGTTCGGAATGATGGAAGTGGGCGAGTGGAAGATAGAGTTCAGTGGCAACGTCAACGCGTTCGCCAGCGACGTGAAGTGCGAATCGGATCCGGACGGGCCCGTGTTCGCCGGTCTCGCTTGCGGATCGCTGTCAGGCGGTGACTACGACGACAACAACATTCGCACCGGTCTGTTGCCATCGTGGTTCGGATTCCATGCGGAAAGAACCGAAGAAAATACCAAGTATGGAATCATGATTGGTTTTCAGCCCGGGATCGACGGTGGAAACCAGGGCAGCGGGTTGTTCGGTGGTGGGGCGATTGATGGCGCCCTCGGTCTCAACTCGGAAAACCTGCGCCAGGTCTACCTTGAGTGGTCGGGGGGCTGGGGCGGCCTCAAGTTCGGCCGCGATCTGGGCCTCTTCGGCTCGGACGCGATCTTGTCCGATATGACACTGCTCGGCGTAGGCACCGTATCCGATCTCACGAAGGGCGGCGGCAACACTTCGTTGGGACGCATTGGCGTCGGCTATCTCTATGCCGACTGGAAGGGCCAGATCCAGTACTCCTCGCCGAAGCTCGGTGGCCTCACGCTCAACCTGGCGATCACCGATCCCTGGGGCCTTGGAAACATCTCTCCGACCAGCGCCAACGCCGGTGCCGCGTCG
The DNA here is from genome assembly GCA_036556585.1 of Vicinamibacterales bacterium. Lineage (GTDB taxonomy): Bacteria > Acidobacteriota > Vicinamibacteria > Vicinamibacterales > JAMQPK01 > DATBJG01. The sequence goes on along the minus strand of DATBJG010000021.1, from coordinate 570 downwards.
GGTCTCAATCCGTTCGGGTTCAGCCAGGAAGGCAGCACCTACGGCTTTGAGGGCAAGGCGAACTTCGCGTGGGGGGAAGGGGAAGGCTTCAACGGCAAGATCTGGGCGAGCTTCATCAGCCAGAGCATCAAGGCTGGTCCCGGTTCCCAGTATGGTGACGAGGATGCGCTCGGCTACGATTTTGGTGCGAAGGTCGGCTTGGGCGGACTTGAGCTGGTCGCCTACTACTATCAGGGTGAAGGGATCGGCAATGCCGGCTTCCTCGTAGACGCGGTGGATAGCGGCGGCAATGCGCGCGACTCCGACGGCGGATACGTGCAAGCCACGTTCAAGTTGCCTGGGATCGGCACCAAGATTGGCGCGAGCTATGGCGAGAGCAATCTCGACCTCGCCGCTGGCGATGTCGCCCTCGGTGCGGGAGGTGCCCTTCTCCTGGAGAAGAACGAGTCGATTGTGGTCGGTATCTATCATCCGATCACGTCCGCCTTGAATCTGGTTCTCGAATACACGGAGACGAAATCGACCGCGCACAACGGCAACGAGGCCACAGAGACTGCCATCGCCCTTGGC
>DATBJG010000020.1:0-23515 GCA_036556585.1 Vicinamibacterales bacterium | reverse complement strand
CCGAAGCCCGCGTCAGAAGTCGCCGCCGGCCGGGATTACTTGTGCGGCTTTCCGGCGACAAGTCAGCCTCTTGCGTGACTTTAGTCTGCCCAGAGGCGGCTGCGACCTCCGGCAGGGCTCGTTTGATAGGCTCTAATCTATTGATTTAAAAGGCTTTAATACTTGTCTGACAGATGGGGCCAGGTGGCTGCCGTCTTGCTTTTCCTGACCACTGCGCGCGAATGGACCAGCTCATCCCGGCGTCTCGGAACGTGGTCGACGAAGATCTGGCCGACCTCGGTACTCAACTGACCAGCGAGTTCTCCGAACTTGCGGGCCGGCGGGTGCTGATTACAGGTGGGGCTGGTTTTCTCGGGTATTACCTCGTTCAGGCCGTCATCCACTGGAACGCTCGCCAGCGCTCGGCCCCCATCAGGCTGGTCATTCACGACAATTTCATTCGTGGTGTCCCGTGCTGGCTCGAACGTCTCGATGGGGACCCCAACCTCACCATCACGCGCCGCGATGCTACCTCACCGCTGACGCACGACACCGGCGCGTTCGACTATCTGATTCACGCGGCCTCAATCGCGTCGCCGACCTACTACCGGCGCTATCCCCTCGAAACGCTCGATGCCAACGTGCTCGGCCTTCGCGTGTTGCTGGACTACTGCCGCGATCTCCAGGCAACGGGATGTCCGCCTCGCGGGATCCTCTACTTCTCCAGCAGCGAAATCTACGGCGATCCGCCGGCGCATGCCATCCCCACACCCGAGACGTATCCAGGTCAGGTGTCGTCAACTGGCCCGCGGGCCTGTTATGACGAGTCGAAGCGGTTCGGCGAGACGTTGTGCGTCACCTACGCGCGACAGTTTGGCGTTCCGGTGACCATCGTCCGCCCGTTCAACAATTTCGGGCCCGGGCTGGCCGCCGGTGACAGACGCGTGATTCCCGACTTCGCCCGAGACGTGCTGGCCGGCAAGGATATCGAGCTGCTTTCCGACGGTCGCGCGACGCGGACGTTCTGCTATGTCGCCGATGCGGTTGCCGGCTACTACAAGCTGCTCGTTCACGGGCGACGAGGAGAGGCGTACAACGTCGGCTCCGCCGGTCCTGAAATTACCATTGGCGAACTTGCCGATCGCATCGCGGCGCTCGCGAGAAATCTGTTCGACTACCAGGGTTCGGTTCGCCACGGTGCGAGCGAAGACCGCGACTATCTGACGGACAACCCTCAACGACGCGCTCCGGTCATTACCAAAGCCTGGCGGGACGTGGGATATGCCCCGCGGGTCGGACTCGACGAAGGCCTGATGCGCGCGCTGCTCTGGTATCGGTTCCACCCGGACGGGCAATGGGGGACCGCATGAAGGTCGCCATTGTCGGATCCGGTTATGTCGGACTCGTGTCGGCGGCGGGACTTTGCGAGAAGGGACACGACGTGACCTGCGTCGACCTGAATGCTCGAGTGGTCGACCAGATCAATCAGGGTTCATCACCAATTCACGAACACGGGCTGCCCGAGCTTCTTCGCGTCCACGCGGGGAACAGACTGCGCGCGACCACGAACCTTGCCGAAGCGGTCGTGGCGTCGGACCTGACGCTCGTCACCGTTGGAACCCCGTACGGCGGTCAGGGTATCGACCTTTCGCAGATCAAGGCTGCCAGCATTGCCATTGGTGAAGCACTCAAGCAACGCGATGCGTACCACGTCGTGGCCATCAAAAGCACGGTCGTGCCGGGCACAACCGATGACGTCGTTCTGCCTCTTCTGGCCAGGCACTCGGGCAAGATGCCCGGCCGCGATTTTGGAGTCGGGGTCAATCCCGAGTTCCTGCGCGAGGGCGAGGCCGTCAACGACTTTCTCAATCCCGATCGCATCGTCATTGGCGGTTTCGACGGACGCACCGCCAACACACTCAACTGTTTGTACGACGGCTTCCGCGGTGTCGATCGGATTGCCACCAGCAACCGCACTGCCGAGATGATCAAATACGCCAGCAACGCGCTGCTGGCCACCATGATTTCGTTCGCCAACGAGATTGGCAACCTGTGCGCGACGATTGGCAGCGTCGATGTCGTTGACGTCATTCGCGGCGTACACCTGGATCGGCGGCTCAGCCCACGGCTGCCGGGCGGCGAACGAATCCGTCCGGGGTTCCTGTCCTATCTCGAAGCAGGCTGCGGGTTCGGTGGCAGCTGCTTCCCCAAGGACGTGCAGGCCCTTGTCGCCCACGGCGAACATCTCGGAAACCCGATGCGGCTGCTCAAGTCGGTGATCGAGGTCAACGAGCGCCAGCCGCGGAAGCTGCTGTCGCTTCTTCAGAAACATTTCCCGTCGCTCGAACAGAGGCGGGTGGCAGTGCTGGGCCTGGCGTTCAAACCCGGGACCGACGATCTGCGAGAGTCGCCGGCTATTCCCATCGTGCAAGAGTTGATCGCCCAGCGCGCCATCGTCACCGCGTACGACCCGGTCGCCCAGCCGGCCGCCGAACGGCTTTTTGGCTCGAGGGGCGTCGTGTTTCCGGGCGGGCTGGCGGAAACCATCGAGAACACGGATGCCATCGTCCTCGTGACGAGATGGGAGCTGTTCAACACGCTTCCCGGCCTGCTGGCCGATCGCGATCCGCAACCGCTCATCGTGGACGGCCGGCGCATGCTCGACAAGCAGAGCGTCCAGCGGTACGAAGGCATCGGTCTCTAGTCATGCGTTTTGTCGAGACCACAATCGGCGGCGTCCAGCTCATCGAGCTCGATCGACACGAGGATGCGCGCGGTTTCTTCGCGCGCCTCTGGTGCCGCGATGCAGCCGACGAGCGCGGTCTGACGGGTTCGGTTACGCAGGTCAACGTCACGTGGAACCCAATCAGGGGCACGCTTCGCGGCCTGCACTGGCAGCAACCTCCACACGAGGAAGCCAAGGTCGTGTTCTGCCCGCGTGGCGCGATTTTCGACGTGGCCCTGGACCTGAGGCCTGATTCTCCGACCTACGGCCATTGGGCCGGCGTCACGCTGCGCGCCGAGGAATTTCGTCTGTTTTATGTGCCTGAAGGGTGCGCGCACGGATACCAGACGCTGCAGGAAGACACCGTGGTGCTGTATCAGACGACCAAGCCGTACGCCCCCGACAGCGAGCGCGGCGTGCGCTGGAACGATCCGGCTTTCGATATCCGCTGGCCACTCAACACCAATCTCACGATCTCCGGGAAGGACCAGGCCTGGCCTGACCATGAGTTGGTGTCACCAATGACGCGAGCGCGCACGGCGTGCGCAACGGGAGGGCGCGCGTGATCATCGTCGACACGGCCCTCGAGGAGCGCCGCCGCCAGGGAAATCCGGTGCGTGTGGCCATGGTTGGGGCCGGCTACATGGGTCGCGGAATTGCCAGGCAGATCCTGACGGCGATTCCCGGGATGCGGCTGGTTGCGGTGGCCGCGCGCGTGCCGACACAAGCCGAGCGGGCGTATCGAGAAGCGGGCGCCGAGACAGTGTTCATGGTCGAGACGCTGCACGCACTCGACTGCGCCATTGAAAAGGGCGTGTACGCGGTGACGGCCGACGCGAGTCTCCTCTGCGCCTCGAGTCAGATCGACGCGATCATCGAAGTGACGGGTGATGTCGAATTTGGCGCGCAGGTCTCACTCGAAGCAATAGCGGGCCGCAAGCACGTGATCCTGATGAACGCCGAACTCGACGCCACGATTGGACCCATTCTGAAGCACCATGCGGACCGCGCCGGCGTGGTGTTCACCAACGCGGACGGCGATCAACCCGGCGTCATCCTGAACCTGTTCCGCTTCGTTCGCGCGATCGGCTACCAGCCCGTACTGGCGGGCAACATCAAAGGACTTCAGGATCCGTACCGCACCCCCACGACACAGCAGGCGTTTGCCGCAGCCCACAACCAGCAGGCACACATGGTGACCAGCTTTGCTGATGGCACCAAGATCGCGGCTGAAATGGCCGTCGTGGCCAATGCCACGGGGTTCAAGGTCGGCACGCGCGGGATGTACGGACCCCGTTGCGGGCACGTTCGAGAGGCGACGTCGCTCTTCCCGATGGAGCAACTGCTGGACGGTGGCCTGGTTGATTACGTGCTTGGCGCCGAGCCAGGTCCTGGCGTGTTCGTTCTTGGCTACAACGATGATCCACTCAAGCAGCCCTATCTCGATTACCTGAAGATGGGATCGGGGCCGCTCTACGTCTTCTATCAGCCGTACCACCTGTGCCACCTGGAAGTGCCGTTCACTGCGGCGCGGGCTGTGCTCTTTCACGATGCCGCCGTCGCTCCGCTGAAGGGGCCGGTGTGTGACGTGATCACGGTCGCAAAGCAGGACCTGCGTGCGGGCGACGTCCTCGATCGGCTTGGCGGTTTTTGCTGCTACGGCGTGCTTGAAAACTCAGAAATCAGTCAAGCCGAGAGATTCCTGCCGATTGGCCTGGCGCCGGGTTGTCAGGTGACGCGCGACATTGCCCGTGACGAGCCCATCACCTATCGCGACGTGGTCGTGCCGCACAACCGGCTGGCCGACCGCCTCCGCGCCGAACAGGATCAGATTTTCGGCAATGGAAGGGCTGCGGCAGCGAAATCGCGCCGCGCCGTTAATTGAGTAGCTGATGTCATCACATCACTGGCGCATCTCCCGTCGCGCGATCCTGGCAGCGGTCACGCTGCTGTCCGCATGGCAGTGTGTCGCCGCCGGAACGCAGATCAGTCAAACGACGTCGCCGCCTGCAGCCAGCCCGATGGCCCGAGGCGTTCACCCGCGGCTCTTTTTCGAACAGAGCGAGCTGCCGGCTCTTCGCAACCGGATTGCCAAGCATTACCGCGGCGAGTTCCAGGACTTCGTTGGCCTGCTCAACGATCCGAGCCGGCTCTCGCGACGTCAGCGGGCCATCGAACCCTTCTGGGGAAGCATGAACTACGCGTTCGTCGCGGCCCTTGATCCGCGGGCCATGGCCGACCTCGGCTTCTCGTTCGACTCCTCGCTCGACACGTCGGAAGAGTTCTGCGCACGCGCTATGACCTATGTTCACCAGCGCCTGCCCGAGATGGCTGCGGGCAAGGGCAATCAGGGTCACAGCGCTCTCGCAACCGGTTATCCAACAGCTTCCTATTTCCCCGTCGCGGCCACGTATGACTGGTGCTATTCGCATCTGAGCGAATCGGATCGGAAGGCCGTGGTCGACACGTTTGTCACCGTGCACAAGCGCTGGAGCGGCGTGAATCTGCTGACAGCTCATGGCCGCAGCAGCATGCTGGCAAACAACCAGTCGTCGGCCGACGTGCACGACTCGCTCGGCATCCTCGCGTTTTACAAAGACGCCTATCCGAGTGCGGAGATTCAGGCCGAGCTCTACAAGACGTTCCACGCCGTCTGGTTCGACCGGATGCTCACCGAGCTCAATCACTTTTACGGCGCCGGAACGTTCTGGCACGAAGGCAACGGCGGCTACCTGGCAGACGCGCTCGTGAACATCGGTATTCCCGTCGCGATGTTCTCGTCGGCGCTCGGCACGAACTACTTTGCAACCACCCCGTTCTTCTCGCGCTTTGGCGAGTTCGTCGTCGGCAACCTCAAGCCGCACGCGCCGTTGTTTTTCGAACGCTGGGGAGTGATTGGCGGGGGCATTTCAGGGATGGCCTGCAAGGGGCCGCAAGTGATCTCGGGCATGCTGCGACGCGCCAACCATCCCAATGCCGGGTTGACGAAGTGGGTCAACGACAACGTCCCGGAACGCGGAAATTCCTGCGACCACCAGACGGGTGACTTCGGGGGTCCCTGGGCAAACGCCGTTTTGTACTGGTTCATCTACGGCGATCGCGAAGTCAAGGCTGTCTCGCCAACGGCAGCACAACTGCCTACCAGCCTCAAGCTGGGACTCGGTGAGTACGTGCTGAAGTCGAGCCACGAAGCCGACGCCTCGCAGGTAATTGTGTGGGCCAATCCGTGGGAAATGTACGGGCATCGGCCCGAGACCGGCGGTGGTCACTTTACGCTCCACAAGTTCGGCAATCTCATTTTGTCGGCCGCTAATGCCAAGAGTGGTGAAGGCGTCATCGAAGCGGGCGGCAACCTCTTCCGGAACGTCATCGGCCTCTTCCGGGACGATCGGCCGACGATGCAGTGGGACCGATCCGATTCGTTCGACCCGTTCTGGGAGGCTCGCGGCATCCGTCAGATCCGACACACTGGAAAGAGTCTCGCAGCGGAGATTGGTGGCGACCGGTACGACTACGTGGCGTATGACAGCTCGCTCTCGTGGTCCCCTTCTCGTGCCGACGTCTCTCAGCGCGAGTTCCTGTATCTGCGAGGTCCGCTCGACAAGGAGTTCCTCGTCGTGTTCGACCGCATGAACGTGCGGACTCCTGCCACCGACAAGAAGGTCTGGAAAATCTGGGTGCCGTCAGACCCGAAGCAAGAGAGTGCGAGCCTCGTCAGCATGACGAACAAGCATCCGGATCTTCGCTCGGACCAGTTCGCCTCGCCGGCCACGCACGGCAAGTTCTTCCTCAAGACGCTGGAACCGGAAGACGCGCAGATTGCCTTCCGTGGTGGACCCGGGCGCGAGTTCCAGAGCGGCGACGGCAGCGGTGCAACCCCATGGGGAGCGCCGCCGATGACCCAAGCCATCCGCGAATACCTTGGCTGGGGTCGTATCGAGGTGCAGCCAAAGGCAGCTCGCGAATACGACCTCTTTCTCAACGTCATTCAGTTTGGCGACGCCGACTCGCTGTCGCAGATGGCCCCGGTGACGCGCGTGCAATCCGTGGACGGAACGATGACCGGGTCGCACATTGCGGAACCTGCGAACGAGTGGGTGACGCTTTTCGCCAACCGGCCGGTCGATGGCGGCGTGTCGGCCATCCGGTATCGCGTTCAGGCGGTGGGACGTGAATCGCGCCATCTGCTGTTGAACGTGGCGCGATCGAAGGCTTTCTTCGTCAGCGCGGGCAGCGACGGTTCGGTTGCGGTGACTTCGCAGCCGGCACCGAACGCCGTCAGCGTGACCTCCTCCGATCAGGGGGTGTTGTACTTCGTGCTCAGCCAGGGAGTCGTGCGGCCTGGCCCTAGACCGACGGCCGGTTCGTAGCGTCCGGCTTTAGCCGGACGTCGGATAGACCGGAACGAACGGCGTGCAATAGCGAGCGGGACCTGAAGCGAACACGCGGCGTGATTCAACCTCTTTGAGGGACGGATCACAATGTCGAAACGAGCTCTCCTTTGGCTCATCACGTATCTGACGGGTGTGGCGCTCACCTTCCATGATCCATTTTATGGTGTTGCCACCTACCTCGTTGACTACTACATCCATCCGCCACTGCAGTGGTGGGGTGACGAACTGCCCGATCTGCGGTGGTCACTGCTGCCGGCATCCGCGCTGCTGGTGTCGTACCTGCTGCACGGCCGGACACTGTGGGACAAGAACATCCTCCGCCACTCACAGACCACGTGGCTGTTGGTGTTCCTGGGGCTCGCGGCCGTCCTCACGCCGTTTGCGCTGGACGAAACGCGAAGCCTGCACTACCTCTCGATCATCGGCAAGTACACCTTGCTCTACATCATCTTCGTGGGGTCGATTCGCACGCACAAACAGTTCCGCTGGTTTGTCGCCCTCACGATGGTTGGCAGCATCTTCTGGGGCTATGAGGCCCTTGGCGCCACCCGATCGGCCGGGCGTCTCGAAGGTGTTGGCGGCCCGGATGCCGACAGTGACAACGCGCTGTCCGCCCACCTGCTTCCCATGCTGCCGCTGCTTGCGGTGGCCGTCTGGAAAGGCAATCGCTGGGAGAAGATCCTTGCGATCGTGGCGGCACCATTCGTGCTGAATACCATCATCCTGGCCAACAGCCGAGGAGCCACAGTCGGTATCCTGGTTGGAGCCGGGGCGGCGCTGCTCCTGTCGCAATGGCGTATGCGCGTGCGGCTGGTCCCGTTGATGGCCGTCGGTGCACTTCTCTTCTGGACCCTGACAGATACGACGTTCATCGAACGCCAGAGCACGCTGCTCGACAAGGATCCAAAGGGTGCGTCCGACCGAATCGAACTCTGGCAGGGCGCAATCGCGCTCATCGACGACTATCCGCTGGGACTCGGCGGCGGTGGCTACGACAAGCTGAGCCCGGTGTACGTGCCACGCGCGGTCAAGGAAGCGGGTGGCCAGGAGCGAACCGTTCACAACACGTACTTGTGGGTTGCCACCGACTGGGGACTTCAGGGGCTCCTGGCTTTCTTCGGCCTCGTCGGCGCGACCATCATCAGCCTTCACAAGATCCGCCGACGGACCGCCGACCAGCGGATCATGCTCGAGGCGTTTGCTCTTGAAGTCGGCTTCTGGGCGTTCCTGGGTGCCGCCTTTTTCGTCAACCGGACGTATAGCGAGATGCTCTACTGGATTCCGGCGCTGACCGCAGTGTTGTCCAACGTCCAGGCGCGGGTTTGGGCTGAAGAGGAAGCACCGGCAGGTGCCACGACCACCACCGGACCGGTCATGCTTGGCGGACACGTCAGCAGCGCAGCGGCGCGCGTCCGAGAAGCCGGATCCGGTTATCCGCTCGCTGGAAACATGTAGGAGAAGAGACGGCTCAAGGCTGAAGGCTCAGGGAAGCCGTCAGCCTTCAGCCGTCAGCCTTCAGCCGTCAGCCGTCAGCCGTCAGCTGTGAAATCCCAGGACTCAGGTAACAGACTCTAGCTCTCTTCTCTGGCCCAACGGCTAGAGTGGAGCGCCTATGACGAAAGCCGAGCGAACCCGGTTACTGACCTGGCGGTTCAAGATCTTGCAGCAGGCGACCGAGGCGCCCCGAAATGTGGCGCGCACGTGTCGGTACTTCGGGATTTCCCGAAAGTCGTCCTACAAGTGGAAACGCCGATACGACGAACACCGCGAAGCCGGTTTGTCCGATCGGCCCCGAACCCCGCATCGGTCGCCGCGATCCACGCCACGCGAGGTGGTCGGCAAGATCCTCTATCTACGGCAAACCTATCCGCCGGCTGCCGTTCCGCGTTCACGTGATTCAAACGGACAACGGCGCCGAGTTCCAGTCCCAGTTCCATTGGCACGTCGAAGGCCTCGACATCCGCCATGCGTACATCCGCCCTCGGACGCCTCACCTCAACGGGAAGGTGGAACGGTCACACCGCGTGGATGACGAAGAGTTCTACCAGCTCCTGGACAAGGACGGCATCACCGACGACATCCATCTGTTCAACGAGAAGCTGCGCGAGTGGGAGGACTACTACAATTACCACCGGCCACACGGTGCGCTGGATGGGCAGACCCCATACGAACGGATGATGGCCAAAACCCGAGCCGGAGTGTTACCGACGTCCTAGGAACTTACAGCCGTCAGCCTTCAGCCGTCAGCCGTCAACGTCGGTGGTACCACCTATTCCGCCCGCAGTGCTTGAACTGGATCAACGGCAATCGCTCGGCGCGCGGGAAGATAGCTAGCCAGCACGGCGGCGGCGATTGAGCAGCGCCGAAACAGCCAGCCGGGTAAACCCCGGCGCCGTGTGCCAGACGCCGACCAGGGCGTCCGCCTCCGGATACGCGAGCTGACTGATCAAGATGCTGGCAATCACGCTGAAGGTGGCGGTGTTCGCGCCGATACCAGCCGCAAGCGTCACGATAGCGGCAGCCGTGAAGCCGGGAGCCTTTCGCATGCACCGGAGCGCATGGCGGGTATCACACAAGGGAGTTGTTCGTCCTCCGCAGACGTCGCCCATGACGTCAACCGATGGAAAAGCCGCCTCATTGCCTTCACTTCAGGTCCTGTGCCTTCATGGCAAAGAATCGTTCGATGATCGCCGTCGTCCGTTCCCAGCTCCGGGCTTCTGACTGCAATTGCTTGCGGCCTTGCTGTGTCAGCCGATAGAAGCGCGCCTTGCGGTTGTTCTCGGAGGCTCCCCATTCGGACGCGATGGAACCTTCCTGCGCGAGCTTGAGCAGCACGGGGTAGAGAGTCCCCTGATTGACCGTCAGCAGACCGCCGCTGATCTGCTCAATTCGCCGGGCCATCCCGTAGCCATGCAAGGGGCCAACAACATCCAAGGTCTTGAGCACCATCAGCGCCAATGTTCCCTGTCGAACGTCCGTGTCCTTCATTTCTCCCAGCTCTCCAGTGGGATTCCAACAGGGATGATGACATGCCTCCTGTGGGAAAACAACAGGGCCATTTACTGCGTTTTTGGGGGCTGGAAACTTTGTTCTTGTGAAAAATAGTGTAATTGCCGGTGTGTTCCATGCCGATACACAAGGCATGAGCAACTCCTCCCCCACAAAGAGCCTCGTGCTCGATGACGTTCCAATCATCTTTCAGGAACGACGGAAGGGTGCGGCAACCCGGCGCAGCGTGTGGCGCGGGGGCCGCCGGGACTCAGACTGGACCGACCGGCCACCCGACTCATGGAGACATTTCCAGCGGCGCCGGCTGACCGGTCGATGGCTGTCGCGGCTGTCGCTCTGGTAACGGCGACCCGCTGAAATCGTTCTCGTCACGATTACATTTGGGGCGAGCGGCAGCCCCACCAACCCTCAGTGTGGGCAGGCGTCCCCCACCCACGCCAGTGGTCCGCCCACGTTCAACAGGACATCAGGGGACATTCAACAGGAGATCAAGAGGTTAGGAGAGCAAGAGGTTTACCAGGGTTGTGGCATGGCGGACGAGGCCATCGTGACGCTAAACGTCATTCAGTTTCCATAGTCCGAGCGATTTGTCGGCGTACTCCCCCCCATTTTCACTGCATCCCTCGTTGAGGATCAGCACGGGTGGTGGAAGGAAGAACGGCGCTCGTTCCAGGTTCAGCGGACGCCATTTGCCGGTCGGGATGGGGAAGTTCTCCTGGCGTGTGGGAAATGTGGTGGTCAGAAGATACTTGCTGCCACTCGCGCAAAGATTTCTCAGTGCTTTGAAAATATCGTCGAACGAAAAATGGACGAGGCAGTCGCGGCAAAGAATCAAATCGACCTTCGGCAGTGGATCGGTGAGCAGGTCCATGTGCCGGAAGCCAATCCCTTCGGCGGCATAGCGCTGGTTCTGGGTCACCAGTTCCCAAACGATGTCCGCGCCGATGTAGGAGAGTCCTTGGAGATTGACCGTGCGCATCCAGTGGAAGTCTCCGCACGGTATGTCCAGGATCGATCGGACATCGTGCGCCTCCATGAGATTGCGCAGCGATGTCACGAGCCGGCCGGTCTGAGACAGATCGGAGCCCGGTCCTGAGACCGATGCTGTCTTTCCCCATGCCTGACGCCGGAAGATGCTGGTAAAGATCTCTTCGGTGGATTTGGGTTTTGGGGCCCTTCGCCGTTGCCACACCCACCGAAGTCGGGCGAGCTGAGCCATCTGATCCTACCTTGCCGGAGCGGTTCCCACGCGAAGTCGGTCTGGCATGGGCGGCGGAGGTGCCGCAGCCCGACCGCGAAACAACGAGACAATGACCTCAGCCACCTTTACGTGACCGCGTTCGTTCCAATGGTCATCGTGATCCAGATAGTCGCCGGGCCCAAGGTGCTGCTTGAGTGCCACAAACGGAATACCCAAGCCTTCGCACACAGCGCCAAGCTGCCGGTCCGGGTAATCCGGATCGACGTCTTCATGAGCCGTCCGTTTCGAGTCGAGCGCAAACGGTGACGGGACCGTCATGACGATGAGCTCTGCGCCCGCCGATCGACAAAGCTCATGACCCCGCGCGATCAGCCAGCCGCAAGCCGCGTACGCGCGCGTGGATAAATAGTTCGATCGGTGGAGCGACGGAGCCAGCGGTTGGCGCTTTGCCGCATGACGGCCGGCGCTGCACGTCCACGGCGCCGGGCTCACATGAGAAGAGACGACTTCCCAGTCCCCTGCGCTCGTCTGGCGCACGAACGGAGTGCGATATCCATCCATCTGGGGAGACAGGTTGTCGTAGAGGTCGTTCGCGTTGCAGATCAGCCAGATAATCAGCTTTCCCCGCAGCTGCGATGCCATGTCCTCCATCAACAGCAGTTCCTGGACGAGGTTGTACCCTGGTGCGCCGATGGCTTTGATCGGTACCTCCGGCGGACACAGCCGGAAGTACGCCTTCGAATGGTCGACCCCGTACCCGAAGGCGTTGGAGTCGCCGAACACAACAACCTTCGCGTCGGCGGCCTGGAGCGCGCCCGACCAACCCTGCGCGTCGGTCGCAACGCGGAATGCGTCCACCCCTTCGTAGGACGCGACGACATTCGGCTGGAGTCGCCATCCAACTCGGGGATCGTGTCGCACGAGACTCTCCCAGCCGAGCAGCTTCGGTTCAAAGAACCGGCGGGCGCGCCGCGTTGTCACCGACACGAACCAGAACGGCAACCAGACCGCGAGCACCGGGCTCAGCAGCGCCAGCCCGACCACGAGCCACGCGAATGACAAGAGGAAGCGAAGAATACTCATCTCAGTAGAGCGTGTAGTTTCCCGACCTAACAGCATTCTCCTCTTCGACTTCCACCGTCGAGAGAATCATGAGGAACGGCAGGAGGCACCACACCCACAAATTGGTCCACTTGCTCGCCCAGGACATGTAGTCACGAACCCACCCGCGAGATCGCTTGATTGCCGGAGATCGCCACAGTGTGGTGACTTCGACTGGACCACGTCGCTGCCATCCCGACGTGACTTCGGCAGGTTTCGCGCGTTGCAGCCGCGAGGCAACCAGACCGGCGCCGCCGATGATCAGATAGAAGGACACCAGCCTGACCGCAGCTGCCGTTACGCGGCTCACGTCGGTCGTGAGTCGATTGAAGATCCGGTAGGGCAGAAGGCACAGGCGGGGTCGCCACAGTGCCAACGCCAGAACGCTCATCGACACAAGCGCTGCAACACCAAACACCCAGCGAGATCCGGTCAGAACGCTCGCGCCCGCCGCCACCAACAGCCACAGCAGGATGGCCGCGACCGCGAAACCCCTCAGATCGGCACGCTGCGGAGATCGATCGAGGTGGATTGTTGCCATTGCGTTTGACGTCCAGCTAAAGCCGGACGCTCCATCGTTGTAGTGTCGGCACTGGTTCTCGTAGCGTCCGGCTTCAGCCGGACGTTCGCTAGTCCGGCGAAAACTCCATCCGATAGGCCTGGGCGTCCTGCACCGCAGACGCTGGCTGATCTTCTTTCATCAGGACGTAGTTCTCGATGACCAGACAGTCGATGTTGGTTGCCAAAAAGCACCGATGCGCATCCTCGGGACTGCAGACAATGGGCTCGCCACGAATGTTGAAGCTCGTGTTGACCACAACCGGACAACCGGTGGCGGCATGGAACCGTTTCATCAGGTCGTAGAATCGGCCATGCCGCGTCCGATCGACTGTTTGAACGCGTGCCGATCCGTCGACGTGCGTCACGGCCGGAATCGTGGATCGTGGGACCGACACTCGCACGCGGAGGTCCGGATCCTCGAGCTGCCGCAGTTCTTCCTCTGACAGCCTGCGCCGCAGCTCGTCGCGCACCGGCGCCACCATCAGCATGTAGGGGCTATCCAGATCGGCGGGCGCAGCAAACATTTCAGCCACCTGTTCGCGCAGCACGCAGGGCGCGAACGGACGGAACGATTCGCGAAACTTGACCTTGAGGTTCAGCTCCTGTTGGATGCGGGGCGATCGTGGATCCGCGAGAATGCTGCGCGATCCAAGTGCGCGCGGCCCGTACTCCATTCGACCCTGGAACCACCCGACGGTCTTCTCGGATGCGAGGAGCGAAACCACGCAATCGAGCAGCTGTTGATCGTCATCAAACCGCCGGTACCTGGCGCCAACCGAATCGAGAAACAGGCCAATCTCATCCGACTGGTACGCGGGACCGAGCAGTGATCCGCGCTGGCTGTCCTCGGGCTGCGGCGTGCGCGGCTGTCCGAGCTTTTCGTGCCACACGAGTAGCGCAGCACCAAGCGCGCCTCCGGCATCGCCGGCGGCTGGCTGCACCCAGATTCGTTCGAACGGACCTTCTCGCAGCAGGCGCCCGTTGGCAACGCAGTTGAGCGCCACCCCGCCGGCCATGGTCAGGTTCTTCATTCCCGTGAGCTGGTGAGCATGGCGAGCGGTCCGCATGACCGCCAGCTCGCAGACGACCTGAATGGACGCGGCAAGATCCATGTGCCGCTCGGTGATGAACTCTTCAGGGCGGCGCGGCTCCCCCCCAAACAATTCGTGGAACTTCTGCGACGTCATCGTCAGGCCCTGGCAGTAGTCGAAGTACGACATGTCCAGCCAGAGCGATCCGTCTTCATGGATGTCGACGAGTTTGTCGAGGATGGTGTCGACGTACGTCGGTTTGCCGTACGGCGCGAGCCCCATGAGCTTGTACTCGCCCGAGTTGACCTTGAAGCCCGTGTAATAGGTGAAGGCCGAGTACAGCATCCCCAGCGAATGCGGGAAGCGCATCTCGTGAGTGAGTTGAAGCGCATTGCCGCGGCCGACACCAATGGAGCTCGTCGACCACTCCCCTACCGCGTCGAGTGTGAGGATTGCGGCCTCCTCGAACGGTGATGGGAAGAATGCGCTGGCCGCGTGCGAGCCATGATGGTCGGTGCACCAGAACTGTCCCGCGAACCCCGCAAGGGGTCCCTTCAAGAGAAGGTTGGGAAGGTCGAGCTTGCGGCCGGCCCACTGTCTGATGGCGGCGCAAAACGATTCGTATCCGCGAGGCGCGTACGAGCGATACGTCTCGAGGAGACGATCGAATTTCTGCTTGGGCTGCTCGTAGAAGACGAGGTGGTCAATCGAGCGGACGTCGAGGCCGCCCTCCCGCAGACAGTACTGAATTGAATGCTCAGGAAATCCGGCGTCACCCTTCCGGCGTGTAAAGCGTTCTTCCTGGACAGCGGCCAGGATCTCGCCGTCCCGCAGGAGCGCCGCTGCGGCGTCATGATAGAAAGCCGAAATGCCCAGGATGTGCGTGCTCATCTTTCCTGCGCCGACGCGGTCGCCGATTCGTCCGAGCCGAGGCGTCCGCGTTCGTTCGATTCGTCTGATCCGCGTAATCCGCGTCCGTTCGAACCGCGCTCAGCAATCGTGTCTTGATACACCTGCAGATAACGGCGGGCCTGAATATCCAGCCCATGCTCGGCAACCGCAATATCACGGCCCTGCTTGGCCATGCGGGCCCGGCGTACGTCGTTTTCGAGCATCTGCACGACGGCGTCGCACAGTGCAGGACCGCTGATGGTCGACGCCACGGCTCCCGCGACGCCTGGTCTCAGCACTTCCTTGAGACCGCCCACGTCGAACCCAACGACCGGCGTGCCGCACGACATGCTTTCGAGCGCAACGAGCCCGAAGGATTCACCGCGGCTGGCGCTGATGAACACATCCGCTGCCGAGTACGCAATGGCCTTCATGCGGTCGCTGCTGACGTAGCCAAGTCCGATGACGGGCACACCGGTCAGGTCTGCCAGACGTTCACCACCCTGCCCCATCAGCAGCAGCACGGTGTTCGTCTTGAGATGATCCGGCAGGTCTCTGACGGCTTCGATCAGCAGGTCCACGCCCTTGGCTTTGTTTGGCGCTCCGGTCCTGGGATCGTCAATTCGTGTGCACGCAAACCCCAAGACACGGCTGTTGGGAGCAATTCCGAGAGCTGCGCGCGCACAGGCCCGGCCCACCGGACGGAAGACGTTCGTGTCGATGCCGTGCGGAATGTAGAAAATGGGAAACCTGGCGAGAAAACTCTGTCGTGCCGCCATCACCATCCACTTGCTTGGCGCCACAACCGAAAGGCGCGAGTGTCCGAAGGCCCAGGACTTCAACCGCCATTCCAGATTGGTGGCATCGCGGCTCACCGATGGGTATGCCTGGGGATACGGACAATGGCCGCACCCGTGAACCCATCGCGTGCAGTCCTGACTGTTCGCACAGTGACCGGTAAACGGCCACATGTCGTGGAGCGTGAGCACGGCAGGTTTGCGCCTCGTCAGCGACGGCAGTGCCAGGTAGTTGAAGAACCCTCCGTGAATACAGTGAAAATCGAGCACATCGGCCCGCTGATAGGCAGCAAGCCGGGGAATCCTGAACGTGCCGAGCCGATGCACGTCGTTCAAGCCTATCTGGCGAGTGATGCGGCGAAGGGGCGCCTCGAGGCCGCTGAGCTCTGATGCGCCCGGAATCGTTTCGGCCTCGGATGCCGGGCCATTCCGGGTAGCGCACAGAACCTGAGACTCGACGCCCTGCTCGCGAAGCGATCGACGCAGGCGACGCATCGAGATGAGACCGCCCGCCTCGGTCGCATGCTGATCGGTGGAGTGAACGAACAGGACTTTCACGCGTGCGCTCCAGGACCCGAGAGGGACAAGGCCTTAGACATAGAGTTCCTCGATCGTCGAATTGTTCGAGCCGTCCTTCGACGCTGCGTCCCAGATGCGCCACGGAGCCTTGCCGTTCACCCACAGTTCGTCGAGATAGTTCTTTTCCTTGATTGTGTCCATGCACGACCAGAAGCCTGCGTGTTGATAACCCATCAGCTCGCCGTCTCTGGCCAGCGCCTCGACGGGCTCGCGCTCCCAGACCGTGTCGTCGCCGGCTATGTAGTCGATGGCTTTCGAATGCAGCACGAAGAAGCCGCCGTTGATCCAGCCCTCGCTGAACTGCGGCTTTTCGTAGAACGACACGATCTGGTCGCCGTTGAAGCTCAAGCGGCCAAAACGCTCGGGCGAGCGCACCGAAGTCACCGTTGCGAGCTTGCCGTGAGATTGGTGAAAGGCCAGGAGCGCGCGAAGGTCGATGTCCGCCACGCCGTCACCATACGTGAGCAAGAACGTCTCGTCGTCTCCGAGCCAGTCGCGCAGCCGTTTCAGCCGACCGCCGGTCTGGGTGTGGAGTCCCGTGTCGACCAGGTGCACGCGCCACGGCAGGCGTTGCCGGTTGTAGACGCGGGTCTGTCCGGTGGCGAGGTCGATCGACAGGTCGTTGTTGATAGCTGCGAAGTTGAGGAAGTACCCGCGGATCACCTCGGCCTTGTATCCGAGCGCGAGCACAAACTCGGTAATCCCGTGGGTCGCGAAGATGTGCATGATGTGCCAGAGGATCGGCTTGCCGCCGATCTCAACCATGGGCTTTGGCTTGAGCACAGTCTCTTCGGCGAGGCGAGACCCCAAACCACCGGCCAGGATGACGGCCTTCATGCGTCGGAGCCCTCCAGCACAACACATGCCCCGCCAGGCCAGCGCCACTGGGCGCACGCAGGCGAAGGCAACGAACACTGCTGGAGCAAGGATCCAGCCAGCACGTCACCGGCACATCTTCTTGTAAAATATTGTAAATACACGAGTTATTACCCTGACCAGTCGACTGGAAGTGGGGGTCAGTCGGGGAAGGGCGCCGAGCCGGAATCTTTAGTCATTCCCCAACCAGACGCCTTCGCTCGCGGCCTCGGCAATTGCCCGCATTCCTCGAGCACTGTCTGGCCAGGTACTTGCTCTGCACGCTTCAGGGGCAGTTTGACGACTCTCGCCTACTGAGCGTCTGTACAGATGGCCATCCGTCCCAGGCTCACGATCGGAGTACCGGTCTACAACGGCGGACGTTACCTTCGAGACGCTCTCGAATCGCTGATCTCGCAGACGTTCCGCGATTTCGTTCTCGTCATTTCCGACAACGCGTCCACCGACGACACGCAGGCCATCTGCGAGGAATATGCCCTGCGCGATCCCCGAATCCGCTACGTGCGACACTCGGAAAATCGCGGGGCATCCTGGAATTTCCGTTACGTCTTCGAGTGCGCCGAGAGCGAGTACTTCAAGTGGGGGTGTCACGACGACATCTGTCAGCCCGAGTTCGTCGAGCGTTGTATCGACGTCCTCGATCGCGACCCCACGATCTCGCTCTGTTTCACCAAGTCGAGCTTGATCGACGAGTTCGGCACGCTCATCGGCCCGTACGACAACCGGTGTCTTCCGACAATGGCGAGCGTGCACGAACGACTTTCGGAGGTCCTGTCGCGACTGGGCCTCTGTCATATGCAGTTTGGTGTCGTCCGCACGGCTCTTCTTGGGCGCACGTCGCTCATCGCAGACCATCCGGGCGCTGACCGGATCATGATTGCCCAACTGGCCATGCTCGGCCGGTTCCACGAAGTCCCCGAACATCTCTTTCAACGGCGCGATCACCCGTCGATGTCAGGTCGCGCCCACACCACAGCCCGGGCGCTCGCCGTCTGGTACAACCCGGCGGGCCGCAACAAATCCAAGCTTCTGAAATGGCGCGTGTTGATGATGTTGTCCAACTCGATCGCTCACGGCGCGTTCTCGCCGCGCGAGAAGCTGCTGTGCGAGTGGCGGCTGCTGCGCTGGTGCCGCTGGCAGTGGGAAGCCATGCTCCAGGAGTTGTGGGCGGCGCGTGACATGCTGTTCGATCGCCTTGAACCGTCTTCACCGTCGAGGTCCCGGTGACGCCGCACAGCGTCGCGTCCTGGCTGAAACCCCTTCGTTTGCGCGGATGGCGAAAGCCGCGCCGCAAGCTGGCGGAATGGTCCATTGGCCTTTACGGCGGTACAAGTCCGCTTGCGCTCGCACCGCTCGAAGGTATTGGCAATCCCGTCCTCACGTGCCGCGATGTCGCCGATGTTCGGGCTGAGCTCGTTGCCGACCCATTCATGATCCAGGTTGACGGCAAGTGGTTCATGTTTTTCGAAGTGCACGGCGGTACCCTGCGCAAGGGCGCGATTGGACTTGCCACCAGTTCAAATGGGTTGACCTGGAAGTACGAACAGATCGTGCTGGCCGAGCGCTGGCACCTGTCCTATCCCGCTGTTTTCCGCGACGGGCCCGACCTGTTCATGATGCCGGAGAGCTGCGAGGCCCGTGCGATTCCGCTCTATCGGGCCACTCACTTTCCATATCGTTGGGAGCGCGTCAGCACGGTCCTCGATGGTGTTGATTTCGCAGACGCCACGCCATTTTTCCATCAGGGAAACTGGTGGTTGTTCGCCAGCACAGGCGAACCCCGTCGGCGCGCCGACGACCTGCACCTCTTCTACGCCAGCGAGCTGGCTGGTCCGTGGCACGAACATCCGATGAGCCCTGTCGTTCGAGGTGACGCCGCCCGCTCGCGTCCGGGCGGTCGCGTCGTGATGTACCAGGGTCGCCTTCACCGTTTCGCGCAGGACTGTCACGAATCCTACGGTCGGCATGTCCGTGCGTTCGAAATGACGACGCTGACCCCGGACGCGTATGCCGAACGCGAGGCAATTACGACGCCGGTCATCGCGGCCAGCGGCACGGGCTGGAATGCCACGGGCATGCATCACGTCGATCCGCACCAGAGACCGGACGGCTCCTGGTTCGCATGCGTGGACGGACGGCGGAAACGCGAACGCCCCGCTGACCAAGCGGATCGATGATCGATGTACGCCGAGCGACCGAAGGTCGCGAGGTACAGGTCGTGGGGGTGGGGCCCCACGACAACTAACTAATGAAGATCGCTCGGATCGACAATCTCCGCCAACTCGACCGGCTCAAGCACGACTGGGATGCCGTCTATGCTGCCGATGCGCATGCGACCATCTGCGTCTCCTGGGCCTGGCTCCGAGGGTGGTTTGCCGCCACACCACACAGCTGGTTCGTACTGGTCGCGCGCCCGAACGAAAGCTCCCCGCCCGTTGGATTTTTCCCCCTGGCCGTCAACGACCATCGGCTCATCATGGGTGGAAATCCGCTGGCCGATTACACGGGGTTTGTCTGCCATCCCGACTACGAGACGCGGGCCATTTCTGCATTCGCGTCTTACGTCCAACGCCAGACGAGCTGGGAGAAGCTCTACCTGCGAAACGTCCTGGATGGGCGAATCGACCGATTCCTCGAGCACTTTCAAACGGCCAGGTTTGTCGTTGAACGCAAGGCCCAGACGTCATGCCCGCACGTGTGTTTACCAGATACGTGGGAGCGGTACCTGCAGGAGTGCATTGGGCCGACGACCTGCAGAGACATCCGGCGCTCGTTGAAAAAAGTTGAAGACTCCGACCGGTTCCGAGTGACGTGCGCGGAAGCGGAGGATGTGGACAGCCACGTGGAAACGCTCCTCGACCACTGGCATTCGCGGTGGGGCTGTCCCGATTACTATCGCGACGGCTTCCGCGAAATCTTCCATCGCTCGTTCAAGGACTCGCGTCTCTGGTTGTCTATTCTGTGGGACCAAACGCGCCCCATAGGAGCACTGGCGGCATTTCTCGACCCGGCGAGGAAGACGATGACCGCCTGCATCACGAGCAGCGACCGCTCGTACTCGCAGCTCCGGCCAGGCAAGCTCGTTTACGCGTACGCGATTCGGTACGCGATTGAGCACGGCTATCGGATTTTTGACTTCACGCGTGGGAACGAGGATTACAAGTTTTCGTTTGGCGCGGTCGAACGTTTCAGCCCGAGTGTGGCGATTGCTCGCAAGGGGTTTCCGGCGACCGCGAGAAAATTCGTGCGGCGGTTGCAGACGTCGTGGCTGAAACGGACGGCGGTTTGAGCCACCCAGCCGGACTAGAGGTCCTACGGACTACCCAGCCGGACCTGAAGGTCCGGCCTACGTACTGTCTGCGTACTACCCAGCCGGACCTGAAGGTCCGGCCTACGTACTGTGCGTACTGTACGTAGTACTGTACGTAGGGCGGACCTTTAGGTCCGCCGGTCCGTACTGTCTGCGTACTGTACGTAGGGCGGACCTTTTAGGTCCGCCGGTCCGGCGACTACCTATCTCTCATAGGCGCCGACGTCGTAGGCGGCGCCCCGCGGACGGCGCGCTCCTTCCCGATCCAACACGACGTTCACCGGCTGACCGGCATCGATGGCCGGCGATCCAGCGGCAAGCCGATAGTCACCCTCATCGGCGTTTCTGAACGCCTTTGCCCCAACCGCGAGGTTGGACGTCCCGGTGACCTCCTCTGGAAGCGTTGGCGCCAGAAACAGGAGATTGCGGGTATCGAAGGCGTCCTTGGAGGCTTCAGCCTCGTGAAATGCCCGCCCGACGCGGCCGAATGTGCTGTTCCACAGCTGGATGCGCTCGATGTTGTCTTCGTACCGCACCCCGATATCGACGCGATCGACGACGGCATTCTGAATATCGACGAGCGCCGGGCCACGAAGACGGAACGCGATTTCTGAATCGGTGACGGTAACACGATCCAGGACCGCGTGCACACGCTCTTTGAGGTTGAACGCCGCCATGTGCCGGACGAGTGGGCTCCGGAAGCCCCGTGCGACGGTATCTCGTATCGTGATCGAGCCCCGGCCGTTGGTGGTCGTCTTCGTGTCGATGGCGTTCTCGCCCGGCACGGTCCCCACCGCGAATCCATTCTCTGGTTCTCCAAGCGGATCGAGCCAGAACAGACATCGTTCGATCGTCACGTGGTCCCATCCGGGCGCGGCCCGCGCGGGGTCCAGCTGCAAGCCGTCACCGGAGAACGTGTGAAACTCCGAGTCGCGAATCGTAAGGTTCTGGATGGCGCCGGCGACGACCGCATGAGCATCCGTGCGTCCCGCTGCGGCGTTCAGACAGTGGTGGATGAGCGAGCGTTCGATCAGGACGTCATGCGGCGAGCCGATGTCGATGCAGTCACGGGTCGATCGCCGGACTTCCAGCTGACGCAGTACCAGGTAGTGCGCCGCGCTCCTGACCTTGACGGCGTCGGCCGCCGCGTACTGCGCATCGAAAATGAGGCCTTCGAATAGCTGGTGGGCGTGATCGATGGTGAGAACCGTGTCGCGGGAGGTGACGATGACCTCGCCCCCCACGCCTCGAACAATGATTGGAGCGCTTGCCGTTCCGTCCCGCACGGTACGAAGCGTTTCGATGTACACGCCTGGGCGCACGGTCACCACGTCGCCAGGTCTCGCAGCGTCGAGGGCCTGCTGAATGCGACCAAACGGCTGGGAACTGGTGCCCGATCCGGTCTCGTCCTGCGCGACAAACCATTCCGTGGCGCTGACGCCGCGCGGGCCGGCCAGCAGACACAGCGTCACGAGGAGCAGACGGCCACCAACGCGCAACACGGCTATGTCGTCGCCCGCAGCCCGGGAGCGGCAACTGCGGCCCCGACGGTCCCAGGCGTTTCCTGCACGATGCTGATGACCCGTCGCGCGTTGTCGAGCCAGGTACGGTGGCGTTCGATTTCCTTCCGCGCGTTGGTTCCCAGCCGGCAACGGAGACCGGCGTCGGTCGCGCGTGCGAGCGCCTGCGCCAGAGACGAAGCATCTTCCGGCTTGAAGAGGATGCCGTTCTGGTCGTGGGTCAGCAGGTCACGGATGTTTTCCATGTCCGGAGCCACGATGGCTTTGCCCATGCCCATGTACTCGAGAATCTTCATGGGCGATGAGTAGAACGTGGCCCGCGGGCTCACGGCGATATCCATGGCGGCAACCAGCTTGCGGACCTGGTCGTGGGGCACGCGCCCACTCACCGTCAGCCGCGACGAGAGGCCCCGGTCGGCAAACCTCTGCTCGAGCGACTCACGGCTCGGACCGTCACCCACGATGAGCAGATGCAAGTCTGGATGGCGCTCGGCAATCTGGAAGAAGGCCTCAGCCAGCAGTTCGGGTCCATGCCAAGGTCGAAGAATGCCGGTGAACCCGATGACGAGCTTGCGCTCCAGTCCGTACCGGCGCCGGATGTCAGCATCGCCAATCAGCGGATGAAACCGATCCGGATCGACCCCGTTCGGCACCACCACAATGTGCTGTTCCGGAACCCCAATGGACGTGAGCACGTGCTTGAGTGGCGTCGAAACCGTCAGGACGCGCGATGCGTTCCGGCAGATACCGCGTTCGAACCACCGGCACAGCTTCGGAAAATACAGACGCTCGTCGAAGGTCTGCTTCTGCAGCGAATACGGCGAGTTGACTTCGAGAATCACAGGAATCCCGAAGCGCTTTCCCGCCAGGACCGCTGAGTAGTTGTAGCTGACGTACCGGTCGTAGATGAAGTCAGGCCGCCATCGTTTGATAGATTGTGAAATCTTCGCGAACCCGGGACCGTTGTACGCCATTTCGCCAAGTTCGTAGCACGCACCGGGCAACAGGCGGCTCACACGCGACCAGCGACGCTGTGAACTGGAGCGCGTGTTGGTCTCCTCGCCGATGAGAGAGATGACCTGCACGTCGTGCCCGAGCGCCCTGAAGGCCTTGATCATCTCGGCAACATGGATGCCTTCGGCGCCGTCACCGAGCGTTCGATGGTGGTAGAGGATTTTCATACTGCACTCGCATTCGGAGCCCCGCTCAAGAGCAGGGCTTCATCAAGAACCGTGTCACGAATCTCCGGGCGCGGAATTCGCTGCCGCACGTCGTCGTACGCCTGCAAAACGTCGCTGACCTTGGCGGCCAGGTCTTCCGCGTCGTTCGGTTTGAAGGTGACGACGCCAGCCGGCCGTGTGCCGTTTTCGCTGGCGACAACCGGGACCCTCAGCGACAGCGCTTCGAGAACCGACGAACACACGCCGTCTTTGCTGGGCGTGCGGATGTACATGCGGGTTCTCGTCAGCAACGACAGAAACTCGTCGTGCGGCAGGTCACCGGCCAGCATCACGTTGTCCTGGAGTCCGAGCGAACGGATC
>DATBJG010000019.1:0-5853 GCA_036556585.1 Vicinamibacterales bacterium | reverse complement strand
CCAGTGCCCGGCTGGCGTCGGCGGATGCTGGCTTCGCGGTGCCGGGCGTCGTCTGGGCCGAGAGAGTCGCCGCCAGCAGCGCGGAAGTCACGATGGCCGCTGTACCTGCGCGCATCATTTCACCTCCACGGCGGGCGTGGCCCCGCCGTCGCCTGTGCCTGCCGGAGGACCGAAGAAGAGTTTCTTCCCATCGGCAAACGTCACTTCACGCGCGTGGGCCCAGTCCGTGCCGTCTCTGGCCCGCCACCCGAATACGGTCACCTTGTCGCCCGGCTTCATCGTGACCTGCCGCTTCCAGCCAGTTCTGTAGAGTGCGTTTGGAGGATAGCCTTCGAACTTCCAGTTGGCGACCTTGCCGCTCTCGTCGGTCACGTCCATGAAGAAGTAGCTGTGAGGGTTGGTCCAATCGATTCGGGTCACGACGCCGGTCAACGTGACGGACTTGTTGGCATCGTATTCCGCGCCGAAGGAGTGATGCCCCAAGACAGGGACCGTCACCAGCGACGCGGTGAGAACTGCAGATCCCGCCGCAGCCATGAATTTGCCCATGATCACCTCGGTGCCCCAGATTACCGTATCCGACCGACCTGATCTTCAGCCAATTGGTGCAATTCCCCGTCTATTCCCTTGACAACCGCGATGTAAGACAGTATCTTACCTGCGTGAAGACGCGGATTTCTTCGAAAGGTCAGATCGTACTGCCGGCTGAGCTGCGACATCGGGACCGCATTGAAGCGGGACAGGAATTCGAGGTCGAACGGATCGACCGTGGCGACTACCGGCTCGTCCGTTGCGTGGCACCCCCGAACGAGGGCCTGGTTGAGTGGCTACTCGACTGCCCTGAGAAAGACTTCTTCGTCCCCCTCGAATCCGAGTCGACCGATTCTCTGTGAACTATCTTGTCGACGCGAATGTCTTGAGCGAACCGACGAGGTCGTCTCCCAACCTCCGAGTCATCAACTGGCTGCGGAACCACGAACGCGACATCGTCGTCGATCCCATAGTCCTCGGTGAGGTTCGGTTCGGGATTCTTCTTTTGTCCAAAGGAAAGCGGCGGACCACGCTCGAGCAGTGGTTCGACGAGGGCGTTCAACGACTCCAGTGTCTCCCGTGGGAGGCGGCGACAGGTTTACGATGGGCTGAACTACTCGCTCGGCTCCGCGCCTCGGGCCAAGCGATGCCGATCAAGGACAGCCTCATCGCGGCAACCGCGCTCGTCCATGATCTTGTTGTTGTCACACGCAACCGGATCGACTTCGTGAAGGCCGAAGTCAAGATCATTGACCCGTTTTCGGAATGACACGGTCGTCGACCCCACCTCAAGGTCCGGCAGTTGGCGGTGAGCATCAGTACGTAGGCCGGACCTTCAGGTCCGGCAGGGCTGACTTGTTGCGGCCCTCGATCCAGAAGACACGCCTCGTGTGCGCGCAAGGTCGTTGCGAATCATTCGCGCGCGCCTGATGCGGACGGGGACGAGCTAAACCGTGGCCGGCAATTCGGTCGGCGTACATATCGGCGTCACCGCTCATCGCGTTGCGAACTCGCGCTACGCGCCAAGCTGCGTCGCCAGGTCTTCCATGTTCTTTGCGGCGACATCGACGGGTACGCGCGGAGCCGATTCCCCGGTCCCCGGCCCGTTCTCCCCCGGTCTTGCGACGTGCCCCGTGCGGAGCCCATTCGACGCCGCCGAACGCAAGTCCTCACTGTGGGCGGCGACCATCATCACCTCGCGGGGCTGCAGATTCATTGCTTCCGCCGTCATCAGATAGACGGCAGGCTTTGGCTTGAAGTCGCGCGCAATTTCGGAGCCCAGGATGGCATCCGAGGGGATGTTGTTGCGTCGCGCGATATCGACCATGAGCGCGATGTTGCCGTTCGAACAGGGCGCGAGGATGAATTTGCGCTTCAGCCGCACGAAGCCCGGGACGACATCGGGCCAGGCGTCGAGGCGGTGCCAGGCAAGATTGAGATCGTCCGCGACCTCGTTGTCGAGCTTCTCCAAGCCGAATTTCGGCTTGATCTGGTCGAGCATCCGACGATGCAGAAGGTCGAGCTTGACGAAAGGCTGCCGCCCGGAGCGCACCTCTTCCATGCTTGGCTAATACAGCGCGCGCCGCGCCTCGGCAAAAGCGAACCAGTCAAGGTTGTAGCCGAGCGGCTTCAGGATGCGCTCGGCATCGCGGGCGACGCCGGTGCGCCAATCAGTACAGGTGCCGAATACGTCATAGACCAGCGCCTTCACTCCTTCGACGGGAGCGCCCGGCCGTGCTTGCGCGAACGCGTGATTGGGATCCAGAACCTCGCGGCCAGCAAATGCGCCTGCTGCGATCGAAGTTGCTCCGCAAAGAATGCTGCGGCGGGTCATCCTGGTCATCGTCTTCTCCCTCGAGGCTCGTGTTCAATCGTTCAGCGGCTGCTTCATTGTAGCGAAGCTGGGCCTCAGACCTGAGGTACCGTCAAAACGACGCGCGAACACCCGCGGTGAAATCGGGCTGGTGGATAACACCGTCCCCCGCGAAACCCTCCCCCGATTGAATCACGCGAATTCCTGGTTCGATCGTGACGCGCGGCGCCGCCGCCCACGAGTCCTGGGTCACTGCCCACCTTGACGATTAGTGGCCATATGGCTCACAATTTAGAGACAAATGGCCTTAACACGGGCTGGCCGTCATCCCGCTGTGGAACCGCTTACGAAGGACCTCGTCCGATTCCGGCAATTCATACGGCGCGGCACTCCAGGGCCTCATGCGTACGTGCTCTTGCTTGGTCTCGAGACCTTTGATCCACCAGAGCTTTTTCGTGCGGTTCAGAGAGGGTTCTCGTATCGCACGTTCGAACGATTTCGGCAGAATACTTCGCTCTCGTTCGAACGCGTGATTCGACTCATAAATATCCCCCGCCGTACCATGACGCGGCGCAAGCGCGAAGGCCGGTTTCCGCCGAGCGAATCTGACCGGCTACTTCGGGCCTCCAGACTGTTCGGCAAGACGCTTGCTCTCTTTGAGGGCGACAGGGACGCCGCGACCGAATGGCTCACGACGCCCCACCCCGCGTTGGGGGGAACCGTCCCTCTCGAACTCGCCCGGAGTGAGGTTGGAGCCCAGGAAGTCGAAAGACTCGTCGGCCGCCTCGAACACGGCGTGTTCTCTTAGTGACGCTCACCACGTGGCGCATCGTCAAAGCGAGGCACGCTGCCGGTGCGTTCGATGGTGAAGGTGCCCGCATCGAGGGAGGACGATGGAACTCACCAGGAACGGCGGTCGTGTACACATCTCAAAGTGCTGCGCTCGCGGCTCTCGAACTGCTCGTGCATCTGGGACGAGGCCCGAGTTTACTGGCTTACGTTCTGATCCCATGCATGTTTGACAAAGCGTATGTATCGCTCCTCGATCGGAGACGCCTGCCCAGGAACTGGCGATCGTATCCTGCCCCTCCTGAACTGCAGTTGCTCGGTGATGAATGGGCTCGTGACGGCACGTCAGCCGTGCTGGAAGTGCCAAGCGCGGTGATTGAAACAGACTCGAATTACTTGCTGAACCCTCGGCATCGTGACTTTCAGGGGGTTCGTGTTATGCACCCGCAGCCGTTTGAGTTTGATCTTCGGTTGCTGAAGCCGTGATTGCGGGCCAGTAGCAACGAACTGATGCGCGCCCTCCGCCCGGCCCGACTTTAGTTCGTCCCCTTCTGCGTCAGTCGCGCCCGGATGATCAGGTGCGATGGATCGCGTCGATACAGCTTGAGCAGGTCCTGACGTAGTGCCGAAGCTCCCGATTTGTCTCCTGCCTTCTCGGCAGTCACAACCGCCTCCCATCTGCACCATTCATCTTCGACGGAGCACTGTTTGAAATGGCTGCGTGCGGTGGGCAGGTCGCCCGCTGCAACGGCGAAGAGGCCGCGTCCGAAGTGCATGGACGTCTGGGCGTCCGGGTCGTCAGCCCGAGAGGCGGCCTCCTGATCCAGTGCGGCAGAAGTCTTCTGCGCCGCAGCAGAGTCGCCGAGCTGCGCTTCGGCGACCGCACGAAGCCTTAAAGCCTGGCGGCGAAGGTTACGTGACAAAGCAGCGGAAAATTGGCCGCTGTTGGCGCCTTCAATGGCCTCCGCGATCGGAGCGAGCGCCGCTCGGGCCCGATTCGCAAGTAGCAGTGCCTGTGCACGGAACACTGGAACGAAAGCGATCTCACCCGGCTGTGCATCCGCTGTCTTCGCCGCGCCGTCAAGAATCTGAAGGGTCTCCGCGGTGTTGTTCTGCGCCATGGCGTAGGCTGACATTTCCAGATCCAACTGGATCTTGTCGATGCGCCTCGTGGCTGCAGCCTTGGCTTTCATCATGGCATCGCGCCCACCCGAAATATCACCGGCATAGAATCTGGTAAAGGCGATGCCTTCATGAGCGCTCCAGAACTGTGGTGACAAATCGAGCGCTTTCTGAAAGGCCGCTTCAGCCTCCTTGAAGCGGCCCGCCGCAAGGAGCGCCTCGCCCAATGAGTCCTGTGGGTTCGGTTCCTGTGGAAGGATGCGAACATACTCGTTGAAGGCGGCAATTGCCCCGTCAGTGTCCCCCTGCCGCAGTGCGACGTATCCCAGCATGTTCTGGGCCCCCCCGTTATTGCCGTTGAGCTCGGTGGCTTTTTTGAGCGACGCGAAAGCTTCGCTGAAATTCTGTTGACTCTGAAGCGCCCCGCCAAGCAGGTAGTGCCCTCGCGAATCTCCGGGCGCTGCTTCGGTGATGCCACGGAACGCCTTGATCGCCGTGCCCCCTTCGCCGCGCCGCACCGCTAACATGCCGTCGATGAGCAGGCGTTCCGCCTCAGGCAGGTTCTTAGCGGCTTCAGCCGCGGCCTCCAGCTCCTTGAGACCGTCTGGGCCCGGCGTCGTCCCGCCATGTGCCGCCTGAGCGAGTGCAAAGCCTGGATCGAGTCTAAGAGCCGCTGCAAACTCCTCGTTCGCCTCCGCAAACCTTATGTTGTCGAGCAGTGCTTCGCCCTTCTTGTAGTGGGCAATCGCCTCCAACGATTTTGAGGTAACGGTGATTGCTGCAGCTGGTGCCGCCTGGGCTGACTCGGGTTGTGGTTGTGTTCCGCAACCGACGAAAAGCGCGGCGAAGACAAAGACGAAGTGTCTCATGTGTCCTCCATCCTGCTCCTAATTCCCCTGCGCGAAGCGCTTGAAGAAGCTGGTGTCGTTCCACGCCGGACGCGTTGGTCGGTTGGCGATCGCTTCGAGCAGATCGACGTAGACACGGTTAAAGTCCACGGCTGCTTGCTTATCCAACGGCTGCGTGATCTCGTCCGACAGACCGTGGTAACGCTCGGTGAGCCACTTCTTGACGAGCTGGTGTTCGGCTGAGTCCCGACTGAAGCCAACTCTCATCGAGAGTGCTGGAATGCCCGCTCTGATGAAGCTGTATTGGTCGCTGCGAAACGAACCCATTGCGCTCGGGTTCGGGATCACTCAGCACTTCAACATTCCTTTTGGCTCCAACGCTCCTGACGTCTTCGGACAGATCGGCCTCGTCGAGGCCCTGCACCGCGAGACTCCTCAAAAGGAAAGAGTGGCAGGAACATGTCCATGTTCAAGTTGGCGACGATCTTCCGGACGGCCGGTGGGGGCCTGAGCGCGAAATACAGCGATCCGAGGAGTCCATGCTCTTCGGCGGTCACGGCCACGAAGGCGATTAGGAGGGTCATCTCCGGGAGGAACCGCATCGGCATCTGCCGCGCCCACGGGATTTCTATGTTTCTCGGATTCGGGAAGGGGATCGTGCCCAACGCGCCCGCGGAGCGAAGTGACTGCCACCGAGTGCGCTGGTAGTGCGACACGAGCGGACCGCTGGTGCCCGGCGGCGGGCCCGTT
>DATBJG010000018.1:0-4772 GCA_036556585.1 Vicinamibacterales bacterium | reverse complement strand
GTTACTCGGCACCAACAACTGTGTAAACGTTTCCAGTACGGTAAGGCATTCTCCCAAAAGGTGTTAGACGCTGGAAAGGCATGGAGTTAGGGTCTGCCGGATCCGATACAAAAGACCATCGGGAGGCAGAAAAATGCAGGTGCGATGCGCCCTTTTGGTTGCCGGAGTCCTGAGCGTGCTGGGATCTGCTCATACAACGTGGCCGCAGACACCACCCCCGGCTTCTGCAAGCCTCGCACCCTATCTCACGACACCCCAGGACGTTGTCGATCGCATGCTGACGCTGGCCGAAGTAAGCTCGAAGGACATCGTCTACGACCTGGGATCCGGCGATGGAAGGATTCCCATCACCGCCGCCAGGAAATTTGGCGCTCGTGGCGTGGGGATCGAGATCGATCCTCTTCGCATTGCAGAATCCAATGCCAACGCGAAAGCGGCAGGCGTCGAGGGATTGGTCACCTTCAAGCTTCAGGACGCCATGACCGTTGACCTGTCCGAGGCCACGGTTGTCACGCTGTATCTATTATCGCCATCCAATCTCAAGCTTCGGCCCCGGCTGACAGGCCAGCTCAAACCTGGGTCACGCATCGTGTCGCATGCGTTCACGATGGGTGACTGGCAACCAGACAAGGTCGTCGACTTCGCGGACGCGAGCGGAATGAGGCGTACGCTGTTTGTTTGGAAGACCGACGGTAGGGTACGACCGTAACTCGGCTCTAGGCTTTCGGCTCTGGGTTCTAGGCTGAGGGCTGAAGGCTGAAGGCTTTCGATGAGTGTGCTTTTCGTCTAAGGAGAGTTAATGACTTCGAAGCTGGGAATCATTCTGGTACTGGGGCTTGGCGCATTTTCATGGGTCGTGTACGCGCAAAGCCCGATTCGTGACGGACGGTGGGATGTGACCATGCAAATGGAAATGGCCAACTTGCCAACCAAAATACCCCCAATGAAGACCACGCAGTGCATCACCAAAGAGCAGGCGGCGGACCCGACCAAGAGTCTGCCGAGCGGATCCGCAGACTCGAAAAACGACTGCAAGGTCTCGGATTACAAAGTCGACGGGAGCAAGGTGTCGTGGAAGGTTGCCTGCTCGAAGCCGCAGAAGATGGCGGGGTCGGGTGAGATGACATTTACGGACGAAACCTACGACGGCGCGCTGAAGATGTCCATGGAGTTCGGCGAAATGACGATGAAGCTGTCGGGCAAGCGGACAGGCGAATGCACGAAGTAAGTTCGAGAAAAGTGTTTTCTTCCTTCGCTTCTTCGGTCATCATTGGCGGCACGCGTAAGGAGGCGTCCATGGTTCGCGTTTTCTCCCCTATTGGCTCACGCATTGCGATCGCACTCATCGTTCTTGCCGCGACGAGCACGTCGGCTCTCGCACAAACGGCCAAGGCGCGTGTCGCGATTATGAATTTCGAAAACAACAGCACGTGGTCCTGGTGGGGGGACAACCTGGGCGCCGCCGCTGCCGACGAGTTGACGACGCAGCTCGTCAAGACCGGCAGGTTCACGGTGATCGAACGGGCGCAGCTGAACTCGATCCTGGCGGAGCAGAGTTTAGGCGCGAGCGGAGCGGTCACGCCGGCCACGGCCGCCAAGGTCGGAAAGCTCCTCGGCGTGCAGCTCATCATGACCGGCTCCATTACCCAGTTTTCCATCCAGCGCACCAGCGTTGGCATCAGTCAGTTTGGGGTGGGTGGCTCCTACTCGAACGCCGAAAGCAAGATGGATGTCCGCCTCATCAGCACCGAAACGGGTGAAATCCTTGCCGTCGCCGAGGGGCAGGGGAACAAGCGGATGGGCGGGGGATTCTTCAGAGGCGTTGGCGGCGAACGGACCTTCGACCAGGGCGCGGCCCAGGAAGCGCTGCGACCTGCCGTTGAGCACGTCGTGAAGCAGGTGGCTGCGCAGAGCGACAAGTTTGCAGCCATTCAACCGGCCGCCCCGGAGGGCCAGGTTGTGGGCGCGAAGGATGGTTCCTTCTATATCAACCGCGGCCAGAACAGCGGCATCAAGGTCGGCCAGCGGTTCGACGTACACCGCGTCACAGATGAGATCAAGGATGCGGACGGCCGTGTCCTCGACCGCGTGATCAAGAAAGTGGGCGTGCTCGAGGTCACTCAGGTGTTGTCGCAGTCGGCAATCTGCAAGATCGTCGAGGGCACCGCCACCGTCAACGACACGATCAAATAGCCATCAGCCTTCAGCCATCAGCCTTCAGCTTTGCGTAGCGTCCGGCTTTAGCCGGACGCTACTACTCACCCGTTGCGCTGGCAATGACCTGATCGTTGCAGCGCACGTCAATCTGGTGTTTTTCCGCAGGCTTGTCGGTTTGAAGTTCCGCGGTTGTTCCGGGGGTCACAGGCCAGCGGCCCGTTGAATTCACATCGCGCTGATCGACGAGCGGCGTCGGGTAGGCGAGCAGCTCGAACAGCGTATTGGTGGCCCACTCACCAGCGGGCGCCGTGATCCGTGCGTGTGCCTTGTCGGGATCCGGTCCGTTGTAGATTACCGCCTCCGCATCCGCGCACGTGAGCTTTGCGGGCTGTGGCGGTGGCGCCGGTGTATTTGGCGTTTCTGGCTGATCCGATGGAACGGTCGGCGACATTGATTGCTCGCAGCCGACCGTCAGGACCACCAGGCTCAACAGCATGAAAATGGCCTTCATCACGATCCCACCTGCCTTCCGAGCGTCCTGAACGACTGTACAGATTTCCAGCTACTCCACCGTGTGCAGGACGGCTGCGTCGTGGCGTCAAACCAACAGGGCTTGCCTCTGCACAAGGCACGCCACTCGCGTGCGTGCGGCAAAGCCGCGATTTGCAAGGTGCAGCGCGCAAAGCAGTTCGAGCATCAAAACGGCCTTCTGTGTAGGTGACCATTTGTATTTCTCTCAGGCGGAGAACCGTCCGGTACATGTCCATTTGTTATTCATGACTGAAGCACCGACACAGGCGACGCCGACGGCTACGTCGCTTGGCGTAGTCCGGAAATTCTGATGGCATTGCGGGTAGAATGCGCGGCAATGGACATCTTCGCGCTTCCCGATCACGACAAGCACGCGGCTGTTCTGCTCCGGAACATTCTTGGAGCCATCCACAGCGTCTTTCCGGATGCGCGATTGACGATCAACGCGCACCAGGAGACCAACAACATCGTCTTCGACATTCAGCGATCGGACGGTGGGCGCGGGGTCGAAGTGACGGAAGCGTTTCTCGATGCGGACGAGGGGCTCAACAGCGCGTTGCACAACCTCGTCGATCTGCCGAAACAGCTGCGTCAGCTCCGTTTGGGCGAAGTTCTGATGGTGACGGATGTGGGCTTCGAGCGACCAGTGCTGCGTCCCTGGCGGGCCATGCGCATCCTGATCGCGCTGCCGGCGATTTGGCTCGATGATCTGTCGCTGCTGATGGAAGTGGGATTGGTCTGAGCCCGAGCGAGTCGCGCCAGACTCGCCTTCCCGTAACTGCGCTGATTCGACCACGCCGCGCGCGGCGCAGCCTCGATTACCAGCTAGAATCGTCCTCAGCTGCTTGAAGAGTCAAACCGAATCCGCGCTCGGTGTAGGCACTGCTGGTTCGGCGCTCGGCGTGTACGCCGAGCGATCCGCGCTGGTGATGATCGCGCTTGGATTTTCGGCCAGTCTGCCCTATTTCCTCATTTTCGACACGCTGTCGGCCTGGCTGCGCGCCTCGGGGCTCTCGCTCGAAGTGATCGGCTTTTTCAGCCTGGTCACATTGATTACCAGCTTCAAGTTTCTGTGGGCGCCTTTCGTCGACCGCGCGCGAATCCCGGTGCTGACCGACAGAGTCGGGCATCGCCGGTCCTGGATGTTGCTGTGCCAGGGCGTGATCATGGTCGGGCTCTGGCTCATCTCGGGTTCCGATCCGACGCGCAATCTCGGCACGATTGCTGTCTTTGCCGTGCTTGTCGGTCTGACGTCCGCCACGCAGGACATCGCGATTGACGCGTGGCGCATCGAAGTTGCGGACGTCTCCAGGCAGGGCGCCCTTGCGGCGGCCTATCAGTGGGGCTACCGGGGGGGGATGATCGTTGCAGGAGCGGTACCCCTGCTCCTGGCCCAACTCTATAGCTGGAATCTCTCCTATGCCGTGATGGCGGCGCTGATGACCGTGGGTGTCCTGGCCGTGCTGGCGGCGCCGCAGGAGGCGCGCCATACGATCCGCCCGATCGAGACTGCAGACATTCCGCCCTCCCGCGTGCGCGACGCGCTCGAGTGGATCGGCCGGCTCGTGATTCTCGCGGCGGGCGCCCTCGTGCTCGGTTCGGGTCTCGCTGCCAACGCCGGTGTGCTCGCAGGAGTGCTCTCGGCGGCGGGAGCAACAGGGGCAGGTGAGGCCGTGCTGTCGGCCTGGGCGTCGCCTGCGCGCGTGTGGGTTCATCTGGCCGCCGTGGCGTTGGGGTTCGGCGTCATCATCGTTGCCGCGCTTCCGTTTCCAGGCGCGCGCACGCGACCGGGCGTCTATCTTTCGTCTGCGCTCGCCGATCCGCTGCGCGAGTTCTTCGCGCGTCACCGCTCGGCAGGGGGGCTGATTCTGGCGCTGATCTGCCTCTACCGCATTCCGGACTTCGTGCTGAACATCATGAATCCGTTTTATCTCGATCTTGGCTACAGCCTGGTGGAGATTGCCGAGGTTCGAAAGATCTTCGGCGTGGCCATGACCCTCTTCGGCGTCTTTGCAGGAGGCCTGGCGGTGGCGCGCTACGGACTTCTGCGATCGATGGTCGTCGGCGCACTCGCGGGTCCCTTG
>DATBJG010000017.1:0-11116 GCA_036556585.1 Vicinamibacterales bacterium | reverse complement strand
GCACGGCGGCCATCCGGTTGGTGAAGGCGCCAATCATGAAGAGCACGATCCGCTCGGGCCGTTCCATGAAGCCGACCTTGCACTTGTCTATCAGCGACTCGGCGCGCGCCCGCGTGTAGCTCGTCATCACCGAGAACATCGTGGCCAACGCGGTGATGATGATGTATTGGGCACTATCGAGTCGGGAGTAGAGCACGATCAGGCCGATAAAGAGTGAGAGATCCGAGAAGCGATCCATCACCGAGTCCCAGAAGCCCCCGAACTTCGACTCCATCCTCAGTTCTTTGGCCACCTTGCCATCGATGAAGTCGAAGATGTTGGCGATGACCATCAGCACCCCGGCCGTCACAAAGCGGCCGACGGCAAGCGCCCACGCCGCGGCGACATTGACGATGACGCCGGTGAACGTAAGGACGTTGGGATGAATGCGCAGCGCGACGCACGCAGCAATGATCGCGCGCAGAGGGAAGAGGCAAATCGCGCCGATAGCGCCGGTGAAGGTCATCGTCGCGGCCGGGTCTCCCGCCCGTCAGGGTAAGCTATAGGTACGGTCCCTCCAGAAATCGCAAGTGGCGAATGGTAGCCCATGCCAGTCCAGGATCTCAAGAGTCAGATCGCCAGGCTCCCGGAACAGCCCGGGGTCTACCTCTATTTCAATTCTGAGGGGGAATCGATCTACGTCGGAAAGGCGCGCTCGCTGCGCGACCGGGTCCGCAGCTACCTGGGCGCGGCGGGGGTCAACCCCAAGACCGACGCGCTGCTCGAGGAGGCGGCTCGCCTCGAGGTGATTGTCACCGATTCGGTCGTCGAGGCCCTGGCCCTCGAGAACCACCTGATCAAGCAGCGGACGCCCAAGTACAACATCCTGCTGCGAGACGACAAGAATTATCCGTATCTCCAACTGACCACGACAGAAGGTTTTCCGCGCGTGCTCGTGGCCCGTCGCGTGGAGCGCGACGGCAACTTCTATGCCGGACCGTTTCTGCCCGCCTCCCTCGCGCGCAAGACCATGGGGTTGACACACCGACTGTTCGGGATGCGTTCGTGCAATGAGGTGATTACCGGCCAACGAGGACGGCCATGTCTTGAATACGACATCGGCCGGTGCGTCGCGCCATGTGTCGAGGCGGTCTGCTCGGCCGAGGAGTATGGCGTGGCAGTGCAGAACACACAATTGTTTCTAGCCGGTCGGACCGAAGAGCTTTTGGCCGACCTGACCAGCCGCATGAAAGAGGCGTCAGCCAACGAACGCTTCGAGCAGGCCGCGCATCTGCGTGATGCGATTCGAACGGTGCAGACGCTGCAAGATCGGCAACAGAAGATTGCAACGGCTCGGCTCGGCGACCGGGACGCGTTCGGTCTCAAGGTGGGACCAGCAGGTGCAGTGCTGCAGGTGTTTCAGATGCGACGCGGCCGCGTGATCGAACGAATTGAACTGACGACCGAGACCGCGGCGGCAACGAGCGACGGGGAAGTGTTGCTGGCATCGGTGCAGCAGTTCTACGAGGACCGCGACGTTCCGCCCGAGATCCATCTGCCACTGGCGCCGGATGCCATGGAGCTCGAGGTGCTGGAAGACTGGCTCTCGTTGAAGGCCGGACAGAAAGTCACGGTGTCCGTGCCGAAACGCGGAGACCGTCGAGGTCTCGTCGAGTTGGCCAATCGCAATGCCGCACTGGCCTACGACGGGCGTTTCAACGAACCAACCGTTGCCAATTACGAGGCCCTGGAGACATTGCGCCAGGTGTTGTCGCTTCCCGGGATTCCGCGGCGCATTGAGTGCTTCGACATCTCGACGATCCAGGGCAGCGAGACGGTCGCCTCCATGGTCGTTTGCGAATCGGGAAGGATGAAGAAAGGGGAGTATCGCAAGTTTAGAATCAAGGGAATTGCCCCGGGAAACGTGGAAAACGCTGCGTCCTCCGAGATCGATGTGGCGGCCAAAGGTCCCATCAAGTCCGATGACTTTGCGGCCATGTACGAAGTGGTCCTGCGCCGATATCGGAAGATTCTCGAGCAAGGAGGACCGTTCCCCGATCTGATCCTGATTGACGGGGGAAAGGGGCAACTCAGCTGCGCCTACCAGGCGCTCGAGGCGCTCGGTCTCACCAACCTGGTCGCGGTCGGACTCGCCAAGAAAGAGGAATTGATCTTTGCGAGACAGTCGCTGGCGCCAATAGCGCTGCCGACCGACTCGCCAGGCCTCCTGTTGCTGCAGCGAGTTCGTGACGAAGCCCACCGGTTTGCCGTTACGTTCCACCGGCGCGCTCGAGCCATGCGCGACCTGCATTCGGAGCTCGACGGAATCGCCGGCGTCGGACCCCGGCGGCGAACAGCGCTGCTCCGACGCTTCGGCAGCCTGGCGGGCGTCCGCCGCGCCACGCGCGAAGAGCTCACTGCCGTCGTCGGCGCGCGGGTGGCCGACCTCGTGCTGTCGTACTTTACGAAGGCGGGGAGAGGATAGCCCCGAATCCCGAACCCCGAATCCCGAACCCCGAATCCCGAATCCCGAACTTGCCTTGTCGCCCTGTCTGCCCTACCCTTAGGTCGCTTGCAGGGCATTGATGTTGGTCAGCTCCTCACCGCATTCCTGATCCTGCTGTTCTCGCTCACGATTCATGAGTCGTCGCATGCGTGGACGGCGGATCGACTCGGGGATCCGACCGCGAGGTTGCTTGGGCGCGTGTCGTTGAATCCACTGGTGCACATCGACCCGATTGGGACCATACTCTTTCCGCTCCTCGGTCTCTTCAGCCCGGTCCCGCTGATAGGTTGGGCCAAACCCGTGCCGGTCAACATTTCGAGGCTGCGGCGTCATCGGCGTGACTATGTTCTGGTCGCGGCGGCTGGACCTGCCAGCAACCTTTTGCTAGCCCTGGTGGCGTCCAGTGTTCTGAGTCTTTTGCCCGCTCCAGAGGCCGCAGTCGAGAGCGTGCGACGGCTGGGATACCCTGCAAGCATGGCCATGCTCATCATTCAGATCAACGTTTTCCTGGCGGTTTTCAATATGGTCCCCGTGCCGCCTCTTGACGGGGGGAATGTGCTTGCCGGTCTGTTGCCGCCTCAATTGGGGAGCGTGATCGACGGTCTTCGACCGTATGGGTTCCTCATTCTCTATGCGTTGCTGCTAACCGGAACGCTGTGGTCCTTGATTGGACCCGTGGCTGACGCGCTGATATCGTGGCTGCAGTGACCACCAAGCGCGCGCGCGTTGTGTCGGGGATGCGGCCGACCGGCAAACTCCATCTCGGCCATCTGGTTGGAGCCCTGGGCAACTGGGTCAGCCTTCAGGAAAAGTACGACTGCTTCTATTTCGTGGCCGACTGGCACGCGCTCACCAGCGACTACGGTGACCCCTCGCAGCTCACGAGCTACGCGTTCGACAACCTCGCAGATTGGATTGCCGCGGGCATCGATCCCGAGCGCTCGACGCTCTTTATTCAATCGCAGATCCCCGAGCATGCCGAGCTCTTCCTGCTGCTCTCGATGATGATCCCGATCCCCTGGCTCGAACGCGTCCCGACATACAAGGAGCAGCAGGAAAACATCAAAGACCGGGACCTGGCCACGGTGGGGTTTCTGGGTTATCCGCTGCTGCAGACCGCCGACGTCATCATGTACGATGCGCAGTACGTGCCCGTCGGCGACGATCAGGTGGCGCATCTGGAGCTGTCACGCGAGATCGTTCGACGGTTCAACAACTTCTACGGGAATGTCTTCCCCGAGCCGCAGCCGCTGCTGACGAAGGTCTCGCGTCTACCGGGGCTCGACAACCGCAAGATGAGCAAGAGCTACGGGAACTCCATCGATCTCTCGGATGACGTGGAAACCGTCAAAAAGAAGGTCATGCAGATGTACACGGACCCCAAGCGGGTGCGAGCCGACGTGCCGGGGACGGTGGAGGGGAATCCCGTCTTCCTGTACCATGACGCATTCAATCCCAACCACGAAGAGGTTGAAGATCTGAAAGCGCGGTATCGAGCGGGCAAGGTCGGGGATGTCGAGGTCAAGAGCAAGCTGGCTGCGGCGATCAACACGATGCTCGATCCGATGAGAGCGCGGCGTGCGGAATTGCTGGCCGCGCCCAAACGATTGCGGGAACTCGTCCTGGATGGTTCGGCCCGAGCGCGGCGGGCTGCCGGCGAGAAGATGATTGTCGTGCGCGAGGCGATGAAAATACGCTATCGCATCTGACGACTGTCGACTGTCGACTGTCGACTGACGACCGACGACTGTCGACTGACGACTGACGACCGACGACTGTCGACTGACGACTGTCGACTGACGACTGTCTTTATGGATCCCTCCTTCGAAAGCTCACCGGACGCATATCAGGTCAAGCTCGACACGTTCGAGGGGCCTCTCGATCTGCTCATTCACCTCATCAAGAAAGAAGAGGTGAACATCTACGACATCCCCATTGCGTTGATCACGAGAAGGTATCTCGAATACATCGACCTGATGCAGGAACTGAACCTGGACCTGGCCGGGGAGTTCCTCGTCATGGCGGCAACCCTGATTCATATCAAGTCACGAATGCTGCTGCCGAGGCCGGACCCAACACAGGAGGACCCCGAGGAAGACCCGCGCGAAGCGCTCGTTCGCCGGCTTCTCGAACACCAGAAGTTCAAGGCGGCCGCCGAACTGCTCTTCGAGCGGGCCACGCTGCGGGGGGCGCAATGGATGCGTCCGGATGAGCGCATTGCGGGGTTGGCAGGCGAGGAAGCCGAAGGCGAGCTCGAGGTTGACCTGTTCAGCCTGCTGTCGGCCTTCAAGCGTGTCCTCGAGCGAGCGAAAGAGCGGCCCCCCGTCCCGCTTCCGATCGAGCAGATTTCGGTGGAAGCGCGAATTCAGCAGCTTCTCACTCGCCTGGCGGACCTCGAAGCCTGCGGATTCGACGATCTCTTTGCCGACGTTTCCTCCCGTGGTGACATGATCGTCACGTTTCTGGCCTTGCTCGAGATGATTCGGTTGAAGCTCGTGCGCGTGTTTCAATCCAGTCCGTTCGGTCCCATCCGGATCTACCACCGCGCGCGGCCCGCTGACGCGCCGCATCCAATCGGGGATGTGGGGGGATAAATAGCAGAAGACGAAGACGGAATTTAGAATACAGAATACAGAATACAGAATGCAGAATACAGAATACAGAAACGGAACTACCTGAAAGCTGAAAGCTGAAGGCTGATGGCTGAAGGCTGATGGCTCTGAATGTCTGACGAACT
Organism: Vicinamibacterales bacterium; assembly: GCA_036556585.1. Lineage (GTDB taxonomy): Bacteria > Acidobacteriota > Vicinamibacteria > Vicinamibacterales > JAMQPK01 > DATBJG01. Next base: position 5,894 of record DATBJG010000017.1, on the reverse strand, counting down.
GAAACCGATTGTCGAAGCGCTGATTTTTGCGTCGCCCGATCCGCTGACGCCCAAGGCGCTGTACAAGCTGCTCGAGAGCGAGCCCAAAGAAGATGTCACCGCCGCGCTCGAGGCGCTCAAGCGCGACTACGAACGGCCGAGCGGTCTGCAGCTGGTCGAAGTAGCGGGTGGGTATCAGATCGTCACCAAGGCCGAGCTCCACGAGTGGGTGCGGCGGCTGTTTCAGGAGCGGAGCGCTCAGCGTCTGTCCGTTCAGGCACTTGAGACGCTGGCGGTCATTGCCTACAAGCAACCCATCACCGCGCTCGAGGTCTCGGAAATTCGTGGTGTCAACACGTCAGGTGTGCTTGGCACACTCATCGACCGGCGGCTGGTCAAAGTTGCCGGGCGCAAGCGCGTGGTCGGACGCCCGTTCCTCTATGCCACGACGCGCGAGTTTCTCATACGGTTCGGCCTCAAAGACTTGACCGATCTTCCCAGGATCGAGGAGATGGCCGAAGCGCTGGGGTTCGAGGTGCCCGCGGCGCTCAATCAACCAAACCCGCCGGACCTCGTGGATCTCGAGCCGGAGGTCGAAACCGAGCCTGTCACGAGCGAATAGGGCTTACGACCCCTCCAAGCCGGCCGAACGCTTGAGCATGGCAACTTCCCGTATCGTCAACGGTCTGCAAGCCCCGAGTTTCAGCGACTGATCTGCAATCGGACCTATTCGAATGCGACGCAGCCGCAGTACGGGATGCCCCACTGCCAGGCACATCTTGCGCACTTGTCGCGAGCGTCCCTCGTGGACCGTAATCTCGATGGTTGCCGGTGAATCGGAGCGAGCTCGATCATCTCGCTCTGTTCGCCGAGCACCCGGTCGAGCCCCACGGAGTCGGACGGTTGCCGGGGCAGTCCGACGGCCATCAATCACTACGCCACGCGCAAGGCGGCGAAGGTCTGCGTCATCGGGCACGCCCTGCACTTGCGCTTCGTACACGCGATCGATACGATGACGTGGATGCATCAGGCGCGCCGCAAGCTCGCCATCGTTGGTCAGCAGCAGCAGCCCTTCCGAATCGAAGTCGAGTCGTCCCACCGGATACACGTACGCGGGCGGTCCGGGCACAAGATCCAGCACCGTTGGACGGCCCTGGGGATCGAAGCGCGTCGTGACAAAGCCCCGCGGCTTGTTCAGAAGGAGATAGATGCGTGACGGTGTGCCGATTCGACGACCATCGACACGAATGTCATCGTGAGCCGCGTCGGCTCGCGTGCCCAGCTCCCGCACCACGGATCCGTTGACGGATACCCGTCCCTCAACGATCAAGTGCTCGGCCGCCCGCCGGGATGCCACACCTGCGCCAGAAAGAATCTTCTGCAGCCGCTCTCGAGACCGGTCTGCCACCATGCCTCACGCATCCTCGAGGATGGCTCGCCAGAAACTGATCAGTTCCCAGTAGGTCCCCAGCCTTGCTCTCCGGTTGACTTCGGCGTGCGTGATCAAAGGCGTGAGCAGGGCCCTCACCTTCGTCTTGTCCTCGAGCCAGCTGGACAGCAGCCGTGTTTCGACGGCCGGGACGACGTTGTCGTCCTGGCCGTGCAGCAGATACACGGCGGCCCGCGGCGGCGTTGACCGCTCCGGCGACAAAGCGGGGTCGTCTCCAAACGTTCCAATGCTGGGGAGGAGTCGTGCCCCAAGCGCTTCGACGTCGCGCTCGTTTACCAGATGCATCAGCGTTCGCGAAGGCTCCTCGAACGTCATTTCCAGCTCGCGAGCGCGTTTGAAGAGGCGTTCGGATTCCGGAGGGTCTGAGGCATAGAGTCCGGAGGCGCGAAGAAAGGTCGTGACGCCATGCTGGAACCCCTCCAGTTGCGCGGATGGAACCAGACGGTCCGCCAGGCCGAACGTCAGAACGGCAAGACCGTAATCATGCGGAGGCCGCCTGACGGCGACTTCAGCGTCAGACGCAGGCTCCATGCCCGTACACAAGTACCGCAACACACGTGGCAGATCACCATGGCCGCCAAACGAGAGCACGAATCGCGTACGGTCGCGCAATGACGGACGCCCGGCTGCCACGATCGAAAGGCCACCGGCGAAGCTGATGCCCACGAGTCCAATCTGACCGTCGATGGTCAGCTCGCGCTGCGCGGCCAGCCAGGTTGCCGCGTCCTCGATCATGTCAGTGGAACGGGGCGTGAGACGGTAACTCACGAGATCCGGTAGTTCGGGCGTGACGATTGCCCAGCCGGAAGCCGCCACCTCGCGCGCAAAATGCGTAAGACGGGGCTCCTCGATGCCGGCTGGTTGCACACCGCCCACGAGCAGCGCAGCTCGAATCGGGTTTGTCGAGGGGCGGTACAGTCGCGCCCGGATTGGACCGTATCGCGTTGCGACCGTGAGCGTCTGTTCGGTAGTCGGCGACGCGATCGCCCGAGCACCGCGTTCGAGCCAGCTTCCGAGCCCCACACCCCTCGCGATAAACGAAACGGCAAGGACGGAGGGCCACACCACGGTGACCGCAATCGCAACGGGAGCAATCGCGCCAAAGAGCATCAAACGAAACTTCACAAGGGCGCATGTTACATTAGCCATCAGCCTTCAGCCCTCAGCCGTCAGCAGCTATCAGAGAGCTGAAGGCTGATAGCTGAAGGCTGATAGCTGAAGGCTGATCGCTGAAGGCTTCCGAATGTCTCCCCTGATCATTGCGATTGATGGTCCGTCCGGCGCTGGCAAAGGAACGGTTGCCAGGGCTGTTGCGGCGCGTCTCGGCTATCGTCACGTTGACACGGGCGCCATGTATCGCGCCGTGGCGTGGAAAGCGCTCCACGAAGGTCTGCCATTAGACGATGAGACCGCAATGGGAGCGCTGGCTGAGCGCGTGTCACTTGAGGCGAGCGACGGCGTTGTGCGCATTGACGGTCATGACGTCGCACATGCGATCCGCACGCCCGAAATCGATCGCGCGGCGGCGATCGCCGCGCGCCTGCCGCGGGTGCGCGCCGCGCTGGTCGCGCTCCAGCGGCAACTTGGAGAGGGCGGACGAGTGGTCATGGAAGGGCGCGATGTCGGCACCGTGGTCTTTCCTCGCGCCGACGTGAAAATTTTCCTCGACGCTTCCCCGGAGGAACGAGCCCGACGCCGCGCAAACGATCCGGCTCACACGGGCGGACGTGAAGGGTCGCTCACCAGCGTGGCCAGCGAGCTCGAAGCGAGAGACACCATCGATCGCACGCGCTCGGCCTCGCCACTGACAAAGGCTCCGGACGCCGCGTGCATCGATACGACAGCGCTGACGATTCAGGAGGTCGTTGCGGAAGTATTGAAGGTAGTGGAGGGAAAGGAGACGTGAGTTCTCACTTCTCAGTTCTCATTTCTTTCGACCTCTCTCCGGGTAGTCTTCTGAAGATGCAGGATCGAGCTCCCAGCGATGACGGTCGCGCTCGCTGAGCTTATCGGCACCCTTCAGCTCCTCCACGTCCTCGTACTGAATCCCGAGAGACCGGCCGATCTCGTCCACGATATCCTGATCGGGAGTCGGGTTGTCGCCTCCAGGGGCCTCGTCGCCCGAGTCGTAGGCCTTCGCCCAATCTGCATCGACATCTCCGGCCGTGAGTGCCGGACTGCTTTCGGTATGAGCGCGAAGCGCTTCCAGGATTTCCGCCCGTCCCGAACTGGCTGCGGAGGCGTGCCTGTTCAGATCGAGCGAGGACGGTGGGGTGGGGAAGGTTTCCTGCAGGATTCGACGCGGTCGCTGCAGGCCTGGCGCCGGACCCCGTCTGGCCGCACCGGAGGCTGACCGTGCCGGTCTGGCGTTCGGACGAGCGGCCTTGCGTGCCTTTGCGCGCGAAGCGCGAACTGCGGCGCGGCGGGGCGTCGACCGTGCCCGGACTGTGACCTTTCTCGAAGGTTTCGGTCGCCGCGCCGAAGCTTTCTTGGTCCGAGCCGTGGCTTTCCGGCTTCTTGCCTTGCTCGTACCAGCCTTACGCCCTTTGCCGGCCTTGCGCGTTGCCCTGGACTTCGATTTGGCCATGTCGACCCTGCTCCTGGCCACCTGGACTCTGGGGGGACGTGAGGTCCAGAGGGCATCGCCGCCTCATGCGGCAATTGCCAGACGGACTGTCGGGAACCTTGACAGTGTACCGATAAGTGACGTAGACTCTACTGCTTATCGACAGTACAGAAGCCCCAACTGCTGGGGTCCATACACGAAAATCCGGGGCGCCGGCCCCCTACATCGCACGCCGGTAATTGCACGACAGGAGGATTCTGCAACGCATGGCGCACGTAGAAGACGAGCAGACACACGATTCCAACGGGGTGATCGCAACCGCCCCCGAAACCCGACGTGGGAACCGAGAGCCCAAACCCGCGCCCATTCAGCGCGCGAAGTGGGCGTCGAACGATCCGGAGCAAGACGGCATCACGCCGGACGAATACGCGAAACTTCTTGACGTCTACGATAGCAGCTTCCGCAACATAGCGGAAGGCGAAGTCATGAAGGGGACCGTCCTCAAAGTCACCCCTTCGGAAGTCGTCGTCGATGTCGGTTACAAATCGGAAGGCATCATCCCCGTCTCCGAATTCCTCGACGAACGCGGTGAGGTGACGGTTCAGGCGGGCGACACGGTCGACGTGCTGCTCGAGCGGACCGAGGACCGCGAAGGCTATGTCGTCCTCTCGCGCGAAAAAGCCGAGAAGATGAAGATCTGGGACGAGGTCGAGAAGGCCTTTGCCGAGCGCAAGGTCGTCATCGGCCGCGTCATCGAACGCATCAAAGGCGGGCTTGCCGTCGATATTGGCGTGCGCGCCTTCCTGCCGGGCTCCCAGATTGACGTGCGTCCGGTGCGAAATCTCGATGCCCTGCGCGGGCAGGAACTTCGGATGCGCGTCATCAAGGTCAACAAGAAACGCGGCAATATCGTGCTGTCGCGCAAAGTGTTGCTGGAAGAGGAGAACGCCGAGAAGAAGAAGCACACGCTGCACACGCTCGGGGAAGGCAAGGTCCTGCGGGGTGTCGTGAAGAACATTACCGACTACGGCGCCTTCATCGATCTGGGCGGCATCGACGGCCTGCTGCACATTACCGACATGTCCTGGGGGCGCGTCGGCCATCCCTCGGAGCTGTTCAAGGTCAACGACGAAATCGACGTCATCGTCCTGAAGTACGACCCGTCAACCGAGCGTGTGTCGCTCGGGCACAAGCAGCTCGTGTCGGATCCCTGGTCGGCGGTCACCGATCGGTATCCGGTCGGGGCGCGGGTGTCGGGCAAAGTCGTCAGCCTGACCGACTATGGCGCCTTCGTGGAGCTCGAGCCCGGTGTCGAAGGGCTCATCCACGTGTCCGAGATGTCCTGGAGCAAGCGGGTCAAGCATCCGTCGAAGATTCTCAACGCGGGGGATACGGTCGATGCGATGGTGCTGGGCGTCGACCCCCAGGCGCGGCGGATTTCGCTCGGCCTCAAGCAGATTGAAACCAATCCGTGGCATGAGCTCGCCGACAAGTACCCGGTGGGGTCAAAGATTACGGGCAAGGTCCGAAACCTCACCGAGTTCGGAGCGTTCGTCGAGGTGGAAGAGGACATCGACGGCCTCATTCACATTTCGGACATGTCCTGGAGCAAGCGGGTCAAGCACCCCTCCAAGGTGTTGAACGTCGGTGACTCCGTCGAGGCGATGGTGCTCGGTGTCGATCCCGGCGCCCGCCGCATCTCGCTCGGCCTGAAGCAGGTCGAGAGCAATCCGTGGCACGAGCTGGCCGGAAAGTACCCGGTTGGCACGACCATCACGGGCAAGGTCCGCAACCTGACCGAGTTCGGCGCGTTCGTCGAGGTCGAAGACGACATCGACGGGCTGATCCACATCAGCGACATGTCGTGGAGCAAGCGCGTCAAGCATCCCAGTGAAGTGC
>DATBJG010000016.1:0-9276 GCA_036556585.1 Vicinamibacterales bacterium | reverse complement strand
CGGGAAATTGATTCCCCGGCCCAGGAACAGGAAGTCGGAGCGCGAGTAGAGCCGCGCGGCAATTTCTTCCACCTTTGGCGAGGTTTTGATTGTCCGTTCGATCAACTTGGGGAGTTCGAGCAGCGCCTGAATGTGCGTCCGCGCAGCATCCGGTGACAAGGAGCCACGCACCTGGGCCAGGTAAAGCGCGAGCAGCTGCAGCGCTACAAGCTGGGAGGTAAAGGCCTTCGTTGACGCGACCCCGATTTCTGGGCCTGCGTGGGTGTAAATCGTACCTTCGGCCTCACGCGTGACCATGCTGCCGACAACGTTGCAGATTGCCAGCGACCGGGCTCCCCGGCTTCGGGCCTCACTCAGTGCTGCTCGCGTGTCGGCTGTCTCACCCGATTGTGTAATCATCACCGCCAGTGTCCGCGAATCCACAATCGGCTGCCGATAGCGGAACTCCGATCCGTAGTCCACCTCGACCGACATGCCGGTCAACTGCTCAATGACGTACTTGCCCACGAGCCCCGCGTGCCAGGATGTGCCGCACGCGACTATCACAACACGTTGAATCGATCTGAGATCGGCTTCGCTGATGTTCAGCTCTTCGAGAAACACTTTGCCCGTATCGAGGGACAGACGGCCCAGAATCGTCTCTTCCGCCGCGCGAGGCTGCTCGTGGATCTCCTTGAGCATGAAGTGGCGGTACCCGGCCTTCTCGGCCATGACCGGATCCCACATCACGCGCTGGGTGGCCTTGGAGACGGGGGTGCCGGCAAAATCCGTGAACTCCACGCCGTGGCGGGTGATGACGACCATCTCTTCGTCACCCAGGAACACCACGTCGCGGGTATGACTCAGGATGGCGGGGATATCGGACGCCACGAAAAACTCGTCCTGGCCAAGCCCGACAATGATGGGCGGCCCGTTGCGGACTGCCACGATCTTCCCGGGGTCGTCAGCAGAAATGACGACGAGCGCAAAAAGCCCGCGAAGGAGCAGAAGCGAGCGTCTGACGGCCACCTCGAGACTCTGGTCTTTCATCTCGCGCTCGATCAGGTGCGCGACGATCTCGGTGTCGGTCTCCGTGACGAAGCGATGCCCCTCGCGTTGAAGCTCCCGTTTCAGCTCGAGGTAGTTTTCGATGATCCCGTTGTGCACCACGACGATCTGTCCGCTGCAGTCGCGATGCGGGTGAGCGTTTTCTTCCGTGGGTCGGCCGTGCGTGGCCCACCGCGTGTGGCCGACGCCGTAGTCACCGGCAATCGGCTGAGCATCGATGGCGTCGGCCAGGCGGGATAGTTTCCCGGCCGCACGACGGAGCTCGACCCGCCCGTCATGGACGACGGCCACACCGGCAGAGTCGTAGCCGCGGTACTCGAGACGTCTGAGCCCATCGATGAGAACCGGCACGACCTGCTTCGATCCGATATACCCGATGATTCCGCACATGGTGGTTCCTCTGCAGACTTGAGCCTCGGCCTTGAGCCTTACGTCGCAGTCTTTTTCCGTTCCGCCCAGCCTTCGATATTCCGCTGCTTGCCCGCGCTCACCGCGAGCGATCCCGCAGGGACGTTTTCGCGTACCGTGGTTCCGCTCCCGACGTAGGCTCCAGGTCCAATCGTCACCGGTGCAACCAACTGTGTGTCGCTGCCGATAAACGCACCATCTTCGATGACAGTCTGGTGTTTCTGTTTGCCATCGTAATTGCACGTGATCGTCCCGGCACCCACGTTCACGTTGGTCCCGATCGTGGCGTCACCCAGGTACGCCAGGTGATTGGCCTTCGACCTGGTGCCCAGAACCGTCTTCTTGAGCTCGACGAAGTTTCCAACGTGCGCATCTTCCCGGACGTCCGATCCTGTTCTGAGGTGCGCGAACGGGCCGAGGATTGCTCCGGCGGCGATCCGTGACTCCTGGATCACACAGTAGTTCCTGATGGTGACGCGATCGTCGAGCGTCGAATCCACGATACGAACTCCCGAATGGATCTCGCACGCGGCTCCGACCCGGGTCTGACCTTCGAGGTGAACCCCGGGATGAATGACCGTGTCGGGACCAACCTGAACGTCGGGGTCGATGTAGGTGGTGGCCGGATCTTCAATCGTGACGCCGGCGGCCATCAGCTCTTCATTCTTCGTTTGTCTCACGATGCGACTCACTTCTGCCAGCTCGGTGCGGCTGTTGATGCCGCGCACCTCGTCGGCGTGCTCGAGGGTCACCGTTTCCACGACCCGCCGCTGACGGCGATACGCGCGGATAAGATCAGGAAGATAGTACTCCCCTTGCGCATTTTCGGTCCCAAGTCCGCGCAAGGCTGTGAACAACCCCTTGAGTTCGAAAGCGTAAATGCCGCTGTTGACTTCCTTGATGAGCCGTTCGGCCGGAGAGGCGTCGCGTTCCTCGACAATGCGTGAGATTCGGCCGTTTGTCCGGACGATTCGCCCGTACCCGTACGGACGGTCCACCAGCGCGGTGAGGACCGTTGCTGCTGCACCGGCCTCACGGTGAGCACTGGTGATCTTCCGCAGCGTTTCTGGCCGGAGCAGGGGCACATCGCCAGAGAGAAGAACAACCGAGCCCGACACCAATTCCAGGACCGGCGCTGCCTGCAGCAATGCATGTCCTGTCCCCAGCTGAGGCTCCTGGACGACCACCTGAATCTCAGGTCGGCCGCGCAGCGCTTCTCGCACCGATTCGGCCAAATGACCAACCACCACCGTGATCGTTCGTGGCGAGAGTCCAAGCGAGGCTCGGATGACGAACTCGAGCATTGGACGTCCCGCGACGCGGTGCAGGACCTTGGGAAGAGCAGATTTCATCCGCGTCCCTTTTCCTGCCGCAAGAATGACGACGTGGAGGTCAGACATCAGCAACGCGCAGGGAGGGCAGGTTCGAAGGGACGAGCGACTGCAAGCTTAATGCGCCCTGGCAACAGGTCAGTTTGGTCGTCCGCCCCTGCTGGTTATATCGGGTGTTAACGTCTCGTGCGTGCCGGGCCGCGTCTTCGTTCGGGCCGCGGAGACGCGAAGGCCGCGTCAAGAATTTGACGAAGTCCCTCATCGTGACGAAGAGGCTCCAGGTCTGGATCCTGGCGGGCAAGGCCTCGATTCTCAGGATTGAGTTCGATCGAGCGCAGCAGGCTTGGGACGGCCTCTGGAAGCTCGCCACGGAGTGTGAGAACGACAGCGCGCATGTAATGCGCGTGATCGTTAAAAGGCTCGTCGCCGATGACCTCGCCAATGTGCCCGAGGGCCTGCGCGTATTCGCCGGCATTAAGAGCCAGGGTTGCGGCGTAAAGCTTTTCCTGAACGCTACTTGGCGAGGATTCGAGCTGAGGTCCACTCTGTCGATCGCAAATGTTGAGATAGAGCTGGACCCGTTCGTGAAGCTCCTTCTCATCCGGGTAATTCGTGAGCACTGCGCGGAGTAGATCAGCCGCCTGTCGAAACTCGTGAGCCTGCAGTGCTTGCAGACCCTTTTCGTACAGGGCAACTGCCTCAATGTAGGTGGTTCGGACGACTGGCGGTGGCGGCTGTGGCCGAGGTCCCGAATCGGTCGACCGGAGCCGATGCGAAGGTATTTCAGGGGTAGGCTCGGGTCGAGACCGAGTCGGCAACTTCCTCGTTTTCTGGAGCGTCGGGCGCGGCCGGACACGCCGCTGCTTTGCCATGAAGCCTCTAGACTCCGCGATTTTCGGAGCGACGAGGGCGCTAAAGTAGCAGACTCTCTCGCCATGGGTCAAGTTCCCGACATGGTCCGCTTTTTCTTCGCTCTCTCCAGCGCGGCGTAGACACTGCGTGGGGGCATCTTGAAATGGTTAGCCACCTGACGTATGGCGTCACGTTTGGTTGATAGACCGAAATTTTCCATCCTGCTGAAGTACGCCGTAATCTGCTGGTCTGATGGGACTTCTTGTTTGTCACCGTCGGAGTCAGCCGCAGGGATAACCACCACAAACTCGCCTCGCGGGTTCTGAAAGCGGTTCAAGTGGCTGGAAATTGGCTGTATGACCAATTCCTCGTGGAGCTTCGTGAGCTCTCGGGCCACAAGAATAGGTCTATCGACCAATTCATGGCCTAGATCCTCTAATGTCTGTCGCAGCCGGTGTGGTGATTCGAAGAGGACGACCGTACGCGTCTCAACTGCCATCTTTGCGGCCCACTCGCGGCGTGCCTGTGACTTGCGGGGCGGAAATCCCACGAAAAGAAACGAGTCTGTCGGGAAGCCGGAGCTGACGAGTGCGGCCAGCACGGCACTCGCGCCCGGCACCGGGACCACACGAATGCCGGCTGAACGGGCGGCACTGACGAGTCGATAGCCCGGATCCGAGATGCCGGGGGTTCCCGAATCGGACACGAGCGCAATCGTCTCGCCCCGGGCCAGCCGATTCAAGAGTGAGGGCGTTTTTTCCTTTTCGTTGTGCTCGTGGAAGCTTGTCGTCGGGGTCCGAATGTCGTACCGGTCGAGCAACTGCGCGGTATGGCGCGTATCCTCTGCCGCGATCAGGTCGACTTCCTTGAGGATTCGCAGCGCCCGAAGCGTGATGTCTTCGAGATTTCCGATTGGGGTGGCAACGATGTAAAGCGCGGGCGGCATAGCTTTTCTCGGCTCTGGGATTGGGGCTCTCGGGTTTCGAACCGAGAGCCGATGCCAAAGCCGAAAGCCGAAAGCCGAGATCCGAATTATTGTACCATTGTGACTCGCGCGTCGTTCCCCCTCGAATCGTTCCGGGCCCAAACGTATGCGATCATCCGAACCGTTCCCGCATTTTGTAGACGACTACCTTGGCTATCTGTATGAGGCGCATCCCACCAGCGCGACACTCGATGGGGTGCACATGCATGACGACCTGCTCGAAGACTTCAGCCGCTCGGCCATCGAAGCGCAGGCCCGGACGCTGGCCGGTTTCCTTCGACGCCTCGAAGAGATAGACACGGCCGGTCTTACCCCGACGGAAAAGGCCGAACGGCCGATGATGGCCGACAACATCCGCTCGCGGATGTTCGAGCTCGAAGAAACCCGGACCTGGGAAAACAACCCCCAGGTGTATGCCGACACGCTCGCGTCGAGCCTTGCCGGTCAGGCCATCTTTACGTATGCCCCGGCCGCCGAACGGGCGCGTCGAGTGTTGTCGAAGCTCCGGCAGGCGCCCAGGCTGGTGCAGGCTGCCCGCGACAATATCAAGGATCCCCCCGGCATCTTCGTGAAGGTCGGTCTCGAAACGTTTCGCGGTGCGCTGAAATTCATCGAGTCGGATCTGCCAAAAGCATTTTCGTCGGTGGATGATCTGCACCTGCTTGGCGACCTGGCCGATGCCTCGAGCGAAGCGGCAGAGGCCATCGGCAGCTACATCGAGTATCTCGAACGCGATCTGGCGCCCAGGGCTCGAGGTTCCTTCCGTTTGGGACGAGAAGTCTTCGAGCGAAAGCTGAGACTCGACGAGGGGGTGTCACTCGACTCCGACAAGCTGCTGGCTATTGCCATGCGGGAGCTCAAGTCCACTCAAGAGGAGTTCAAGCGCGTCGCAGGACGGTTGAACGGCGGCGATCCGATCGAGGCCTGGCGGAAGGCCAAAGCGCAGCATCCAGCACCGGGCGAGCTGGTGCCAACCGCTCAGGCCCAGCTCGACGACCTCATGACGTTCCTCGATCGGCATGCCGTGATCAGCCGGCCGGCCGCCGAACCAGTCATCGTGGCGCGTACGCCGGATTTCTTTCGCTGGTCGTTTGCCAGTATGTGGACGCCGGGACCGTTCGAAGGGAAGCCGACCCAGGCGTATTACTACCTCACCGATATCGATCCCTCCTGGTCGGCCGAACGGCAGGAAGAGCATCTTCGCGATTTCAACTATCCCACTCTGTGGGCCATTTCAATCCATGAGGTGTACCCCGGGCACTTTCTCCACTATCAACACCTTCGCCAGGTGGAGTCGAAGGCCCGCAAATCGATCCTGTTTTCACCGGCCTCGTTTGTCGAAGGATGGGCGCATTACTGCGAACAGATGATGCTCGAGGCCGGGTTCAGGCGCGAGGACCAGACGCTGCGGCTTGGACAGCTGGCCGAGGCGCTGATTCGTCTCGCCAGGTTTGTCGTGGCAATCCGGCTGCATGCCGAGGACATGTCGGTGGAGCAAGGAGTGCGGATCTTCCGGGACGAAAGCTTCATGGAAGAGGGGAGTGCCCGCCGCGAAGCCGAGCGAGGAACGTTCGATCCGACCTATCTCGTTTACTCCGTCGGAAAACTCATGCTGCTCAAGCTGCGCCGCGACTATCAGGAGCAGATGGGCAAGAAGTTTTCTCTTCGCGAGTTCCACGATGCGTTGCTGCGTAACGGCACCGCAACCTTCCCCGTCCACCGCCAGTTGATGCTGGGCGAACATCACGCAGACGACCTGATTGACTGACGTGGTTTGACGACAAAAGAAGAGATCAGGTATCTTGAGGGGTTGAATAGACAAGGTGCATGCCGCTCTACGAGTATGAGTGCGAGGCCTGTGGTCATCGCTTCGAGCAAATCCAAAGTTTCTCGGATCCCCCAGTAGACAAGTGTCCGGTCTGCGGCGGGGCAGTCCGCAAGCTGATGTCGATGCCCGCCATTCAGTTCAAGGGATCCGGTTGGTACATTACGGATTACGCGCGAAAGGGACAGAACCCTGACAAAGATGTGAAAGGGGAAAAGAGTACAGACAAAGGCTCTGATAGCAGCAAGAGTGCGGAGAGCGGGGCCAAGTCTGCACCTTCGACCGATCGCGACAAAAGCTCTCCTGCCTCAGAGAGTTCATCTTCATCCAGCCCGCCAGCTTCGTCGACGGGCTCCTCATCGTCGGATTCTTAATCCTTCTTAATTCCTGCACGATTGCCCTCTTTCGCCAGACGGCGGAAGAGGGCCCCGCATATTCGGCTCTCGGCTCTCGGCTCTCGGATTTCGGGGCTCTCGGATTTCGGAGCGCGGCTCTCGGATTTCGGGACTCTCGGATTTCGGAGCGCGGCTCTCGGATTTCGACGGCGTCGAACTACCGCCGGGCCCCGAGGTCGATGGATTGAAGATACTGCGAGAAGGCGTCTGCGAGATCCGGACGACGAAGGGCGAAATGCACGACGGCCCGCAGGTAGCCCAGCTTGTTGCCGGTGTCGTGCCGGATCCCCTTGACCTCGCAGGTATAGATGGGCCGATCGCGGAGCAGGCGCCGCAGGCCGTTGGTGAGTTGGATTTCACCGGTGCGGTCGCTGGCCGTTGCTTGAAGTGCTGGAAAGACGTCCGGCGTAAGAATGTAGCGGCCGATAATGGCCAGATTCGACGGCGCTTCGGCACGCGCAGGTTTTTCAATCAGATCCTTGACCCTGCACACCCCCTCGGGTAGCCCATTGGCTTCGTCAATGGCCACGACGCCGTAGCTCGAGACCTGCTCCATCGGGACGCGCTCGACCGCGAGCACAGGGCCCCCCACCTTTTCGAACACGTCAATCATCTGCTTCAAGGCCGGCGGATCCGCATCGATGACGTCGTCAGCCAGGATGACCGCAAACGGCTCATTCCCGACCAGCTCGCGGGTGACGAGGACGGCGTGCCCCAGACCGAGCGGCTCGCCTTGTCTCACATACGCGAAATTGATGAGGTTTGAGATCTTTCGAATCTGGTCGAGCAGGTCGAGCTTGCCCCGGCTTTCGAGGAAGGTTTCGAGTTCGATGGCAACGTCGAAGTGGTCTTCAATGGCGTTCTTGCCGCGGCCCGTCACGAGAATGATGTTATGGACCCCTGACCGTACCGCCTCTTCGACACCATACTGAATGATGGGCTTGTCAACGAGCGGCAGCATCTCTTTGGGCTGCGCTTTGGTCGCGGGCAGAAAGCGGGTTCCAAGTCCGGCCGCCGGAAAAACAGCCTTTCGAAGCAAAGATGCCTCCGTGTTTGTCGAACCCCAGGCCCCCCGGAGCGGGGGCAGACCTCATAAGTTGAGCAAGGATATATGATTTCCGGTCATGCTGGATCCGAACTTCGTCCGAGAGCACGCCGAAGATGTCCGGGCCGGGCTTCGCAACCGTGGGCTCGACGCCGACAAGGAGCTCGAAGCGCTGGCGGTCTTGGAAGCCCGGCGCCGCCGTCTCATTCCCGAAACCGAGGGGTTGAAGCGCGATCAAAACGCCGCCGGCGACGAAGTGGCGCGTGCCAAACGACAGGGGAAAGATGCGAGCGCGATCTTCGAAGCCAATCGGGCCCGCGCGCAGAAGATCAAGCAGCTGTCGGTCGAGCTCGATCAGGTTGAGGCCCAGCGCTCTCAACTGTTGTTGAACTTGCCGAATCTGCCACACCCCAGCGTGCCGGTGGGGAAGAGCTCTGCAGAGAATGTGGAGGTGCGCCGTCACGGCGTGGCGCGTTCGTTCGACTTTGAACCCCAGGCGCACTGGGATCTCGGTCCGGCGCTCGGGGTCATTGACTTCGAGCGAGCGACGAAAATTTCGGGCGCGCGTTTTGCGGTGCTGATGGGAGCAGGCGCTCGTCTGGCACGGGCTCTCATCGAGTTCATGCTCGACCTGCACACGCGCGAGCATGGCTACATAGAGGTCGAGCCACCGTTTCTCGTCAACGCGGCCTCACTGACCGGTACCGGAAACCTGCCCAAGTTCGAAGCCGACCTCTTCAAGATCGGGGGGGAGTGGGATCTCTACCTGGTTCCGACCGCGGAAGTTCCTCTGACGAACCTGCACCGCGGTGAGATCCTCGACATCGATCGCCTGCCAGTGCTGTACACGGCCTACACGCCTTGCTTCAGGAGTGAGGCGGGTTCGCATGGCGCTGATGTGCGCGGCCTGATCCGCCAGCATCAGTTCGACAAGGTCGAGCTCGTCAAACTCACGACTCCGGACACGTCGTACGACGAGCTCGAAAAGCTCACGCTCAATGCCGAAGAGGTGCTCAAGAGATTGGAGTTGCCGTATCGGACGATCCTGCTGTGCACTGGCGATACTGGATTTGCGTCTGCCAAAACCTATGACATCGAAGTCTGGGTCCCCAGCCAGAACACCTATCGTGAGATATCCTCGTGCAGCAACACCGAAGCGTTCCAGGCGCGTCGAGCCAACATCAAGTTTCGTGCGGCCGGTACCGGTAAGGCGGAGTTCGTCCACACGCTCAATGGATCCGGACTGGCGGTTGGCCGCACGTTGATTGCGATCCTCGAAAACTACCAGCAGCGCGATGGATCGGTGGTGATTCCCGAA
This sequence comes from Vicinamibacterales bacterium, assembly GCA_036556585.1. Classification (GTDB taxonomy): domain Bacteria; phylum Acidobacteriota; class Vicinamibacteria; order Vicinamibacterales; family JAMQPK01; genus DATBJG01. The sequence goes on along the minus strand of DATBJG010000016.1, from coordinate 70 downwards.
GCGCTGCGACCGTTTACACGCGGACTGGATGTCATACGGCCTAAATAGGGTTCTAGAGTCTAGGGTTCTA
>DATBJG010000015.1:0-49579 GCA_036556585.1 Vicinamibacterales bacterium | reverse complement strand
CACCCACCAAAACCAGCTGCCCAAGAGCGCAGCCCGAAGTGAACTCTCAAGCCGCAGAAGTCCTGAGACTCGACCAATTCTGGCCAGATTTGGCACTTCTGCTGGAGGTACCGTGGACATCAACGAACGCGCGGTGGGCAGCGTCCGGGTGCTCGATCTGAATGGTCCCCTGGTGGCCGGTGACGCGGTTGGCCATCTCAAGGACAAGGTGAACAGTCTCTTGTATGAAGGGCACAAGCAGATTCTGATCAATCTGGCGAACGTCGCCTATATGGACAGCTCGGGACTGGGGGAACTGGTGTCGTCGTATACAACTGTGGCCCGACAGCAGGGAAAGATGAAGCTGGTGCACATCACCAAGCGCAATCACGATCTGCTGTCCATCACGAAACTCCTGACGGTCTTCGACACGTTCGACTCCGAAGACGCGGCAATCAAGAGCTTCGCTGGCTAATCGCGTGCAGATCTCGAAAAGCGAGTCATCCGTCTGCCCGGATGCGGCGGACATCACCATGCCCCGCGATGAAGTCCTCGCCTTGTTTGCGCGTCGACAGAAAGCCATCGAGCGGTTCGACGCCAGCGCGCTCGCCAGGGATCACTCCGAGGATGGCATCGTCGACAGTCCAGCAGCCGGTGGCACCGTCAACGGGCGAGCGGCGATCGAGGTGACGTATCAGACGTTCTTCGACGCCTTCCCGGATCTGAAATCGGAAACCGAAGATCTGGTCATCGATGGAAATCGCGTGGCCTGGTTCTTCAAGGCCTCCGGCACTCAGCGTGGAGGTTTCATGGGCGTCCCACCCACTGGGAAAGCGTTTTCCGTACCCATGGTCTTTTACTCCGTGCTGCGCGACGGGAAGATTGCACACGAGCGCCGCATCTACGACTTCACCGGCATTCTCGTGCAAGTCGGTCTTCTCAAAGCCAAGCCCGCCTGACATGTCTCAGCCTCAACCGCACCTTCAGGTCACCGATTCGCTGGGCCGACGCGTCGTCGCCATCGATAAGCCGGTCTTTACCATCGGGCGCCGCAGCACGGCCGATCTGCAGGTCGTCAGCACGGACGTGTCGCGCGACCACGCCGATATTTCGCAGGACAACAACCGGTACATCCTCCGCGATCGGGGGTCTCGCTATGGAACCTTCGTCAACGGCGAGAACGTTACGGAGCGAGCGCTGACCGATGGCGATCGCATTCGGTTGGGTCGAAGCGATGCGGTCGAGCTGCTGTTTGTCGCGGACGCGGGAGACACGTCAGGATTGCGCGACCCTTCGTCAGGTGTTGCCGATTTGCGACAGATGGCGGGGCTGCTCACCGGCCTGCGCGCGCTCGGCTCGGGACGGGTACTCGACGAAGTCCTGACGCTGGTGCTGGATTCCGCGCTCGACGTCACGTCGGCAGATCGCGGATTCATCATGCTCGCCAACGAGACCGGCCAGCTCGAGTTCAAGATCGCGCGCGCAAACGGACATGTCACACTCCCCGGCACCACGTTTGCGACGAGCCACAAGATTCCCCATGAGGTCTTTCAGACGGGCCAGAGCAAGATGGTGGGCGATCTCATGGACAGCAGCCATGCCGACATTCATGGCGGCACGATTGCGCTCGGCATCCGACACGTGCTCTGCGTCCCGCTGCGCATCGTTCGCTATGTGGTCAGCAGACCGGCCGCTTCCGATGAGAACAAGATTATCGGCGTGCTCTACCTCGACGGTCGAGAGAAAGCCACGCTCCTGTCACGCGCGACCCGGACGTCGCTCGAAACGTTTGCGACTGAGGCAGCGCTCGCGATAGAGAGCGCTCGCCTGTATGCCGAGTCGGCCGAGAAAGCGCGACTCGAACGCGACTTGCGGGTTGCGGCCGAGATTCAGCGGGCTCTGCTTCCGGAACCGAGATTCCAAGGACCCGGCCTCGACCTGGCGGCCGTGACGGTCCCGTGTCGCACGATCGGGGGAGACTTCTACGATTACCTCGATGTGGGCGAGGGACGCTTCGGGTTCACGCTGGGCGACGTCTCGGGCAAGGGCCCGCCGGCGGCCCTGCTGGCTGCGGCAGTCCAGAGCATCTTTGCCGCCCAGGCGCCGCTCGGGGGCGACCCGGCCGAGACGATGACGCGAATCAACCGCGCGTTATTGCGGCGTGCCATTGAAGCCCGGTTTGCCACGATGTTCTACGGAGTGCTGTGGAGTGACGGGCGCTTGAGTTACTGCAATGCCGGTCACGAGTCGCCAATCATCGTTGGCCGCACCCACCGGTCGCTCGAAACTGGCGGCGTCGTGCTCGGCTTGTTCGACAACGCCAAGTACGACGTCGAAACCGTTCAACTCGAGGCCGGAGATACGATCGTGGTCTTCAGCGACGGCGTGAGCGAAGCACGCAACGGCCAGGACGAAGAGCTGGGGCGTGAGCGACTTGTCTCGGCGCTTGCCGCCTCTCCGAACCTCAGTTCAGAAGGGACGCTCGAGAAGCTGCTGACCGCCGTTCGCGACTTTACGGCGGGTGCTCCGCAAGCCGATGACGTCACTGCCCTGGTCCTGCGTTATCGCGGAGCGGGCAACTGAGGTACCCACCCCGGCGGGTCTTTAGACCCGCCGCTACAGAAACCATCAAACCGGTGGAGGCGGGTCTTTAGACCCGCCGATACACGTGAATTGATGGCGTCTGCAGATCGCGCATCGTCCGCAGACCCGGTTTCGCCATCAACAATCGCGGAATGCTGTTGACGATGACGGCCGCCGTTCCTGTGTCGCCATGTATACCGCCGGGCACGGTCACCGAAAGAGGAGGCGAACCCTCAATCAGAATCGAATCCGATGATTCGGGCGCACCCAGATACGCTTCCAGGTGCAGCCGCACGACCGCCTTCCCCTTGCTGTAGCCAATCGCATCCTGCACGACACCCGACACATAACCTGGATCAACAGCCAGGAATTCGCTCGAGACGGTCGCATCCGCAATCTTGGGTTTGATGTCTTCCGTGATGCGATCCAGCCGCCAACCCAACGCGTCGGCAATCATCCGGATCGATTGCTCGAACCCGACGTGACGGACGCTGCCATCGGCGACCTGCGCCTTGAACTGCTCGCGCGTCAACCCGGCACCAATCTTCTGCTGGAAGGGCAAGCGCCGCACGCGCGCGTCCATCACGCGGTTCACGACAATGGCATCCACACGTTCACATGGCGTGGTCAGAACGAGTGGGAGCACATCCATCGCGAAACCCGGGTTGATACCGGTACCGAGCACCGCCACCTTTGCCCGGCGGGCGACATCATCCAGACGCTTCCACAACCGTCGATTCCGGTCGGTCGGATAGGCGAGTTCCTCCGTCGTTGAGACAATTGGCACTCGCGCCTTCACAATCTGCTCGATTTGCGGGGCGACCGATTTCAACGTTGATCCGGTGGCAAGCACGACAACGTGTGGTCGTGTCGATTTGATCGCCCTGGCCGGCTCCAGAGAAACTTTGATCCGGGTTGGACGATCAAGCCCAACCACCTCACCGAGGTCCCGGTCCGCCTTCGCAGGATCGATGTCAATGCCCCCGACGAGTTGAAAGCCCTTGTGGGCAGCAATCTGGCGGGCAATTGCCGCCCCGACGGGGCCAAGTCCGACATGCAGCACACGTATGGTCATAGATCTGCTCTCGCTTCGAGCCCGACTCCAGTGTTGATTCTTGAAACGCGTCACGCTGAGGAAAAACGCCGAAATTATAGCTGTAGATTGCGCCCTCACCTGCACAGTAGGATTTGCGCGCGGACAACACGATGTTCAGCTGGACGCGAGAGGTCAATCGTCAGCAGTGGCGCGCATTCTGGGCCACCTTCCTCGGGTGGGCGCTCGATGGATTCGACTTCACCATTCTGACGTTTGTCATCATTGATATTCAGAACAGCTTTACCGTGGATCGCGCGCTTGCCGGGGCGCTCGGCACGGTCACGCTCTTCACGAGGCTGATCGGCGGGGTCGTCGCTGGCACCGCGGCTGACAGGTGGGGACGCAAGCTGCCCCTCGCGCTATCAATCCTCTGGTTCTCGATTTTCGCGTTTCTCAGTGGCTTCTCGACTTCCTATGCGATGTTGTTTGCCCTGCGCGCGATGTTCGGCATTGGCATGGGCGGCGAATGGGCCGCGGGGATGCCGCTCGTATTGGAGCACTGGCCGGCGCATCTGCGAGGCATGGCTTCTGGCCTGCTGCAGGGCGGCTTCGCGTGGGGCTACATCATGGCGGCTGCCGTATTTCAGTTTCTGTATCCGCTGTTCGGAAGCACGTCCGACCTTGGATGGCGCGCCATGTTCTGGGTGGGACTCGCGCCAGCCTTGCTGACGTTCTGGATCCGGGCGAGAGTGGACGAGAGCCCCCTGTGGCTCGCACAACAGCGACAGCGTCAAAGCGGCGTCGCATCAACCCAGGCAGTGGCCTCTCCGAGGTTGTCGGTCGTTCGGATCTTTCGTCGTGATCTGGCTGGCACCACGATTCAAACCACACTCGTCATGGCCGGGTTCATGTTCTCGTACTATTCGATCACGTACTGGTATGCGACCTTTCTGCGCGAGAACGGCCTGCCGACATTTGGCCCTATCGTTCTGCTGAACATCGGTGGAATCGTCGGAACCGCGCTGTGGGGACGATTATCGGAAACGCGACTCGGACGCCGAGGAGCGGTTGCGACCGCCGCGACGCTCGGGGTCATCATGATTCCGCTCTACCTCTATGCCGACACGATTGCAGGGGTTTCAACTGGCGCACTGCTGATGGGCATCTGCGGTCATGGCGCATGGGGGGTCGTTCCGTCGTATCTGACCGAACGCTTCCCGACAGCGGTTCGAAGCGGGGGATCCGGTCTGGCATATCATGCAGGTGCAGCCCTCGGTGCCGTAACACCGACACTGATCGGCCGACTGCAGGACCGCGGGATAGTACTGGTTGACTCAATGGCGGCATGCATTGCTATTTCGGGCCTGGTCATTGCAGGCCTGGTCTGGCTGGGACCCGAAACGCGCGGCCGTCAACTGACGGATGTGAGCGAACCTTGAATCCCCTCGTCTTCCTTCTTTCACCCGCCCACTGTCGCGGACGACGCGCACAGCAGTTGATGGCCGAAGGCGCGACGTCTTCGCTGGCAGTCAGACTGCGATCGCCGGAAGGCGTACCGCTTGGGGAACTCTTTGCGCACTTCAGCGGGCTCTACTTTCGTGGAAAGGTCACCTACGCCAGGCGATTTGCGAATGTTCCTCACGGCAGCGGCGTACTTATCATCACCCCGGGCTACGGTCTCCTCCCGGACGACACCGCCATGCGTCTTGAAACACTCGCAGCCTTCGGAAGCGTCGAGATTCGGGCTGACAATCCGGACTACTGCGATCCACTCGAAGCCACTGCCAGGCGGCTGGCGGAAACCTTCGGGGACGCAGCCTGTTTCGTCCTGCTTGGAAGCGTCGCGTCCGACAAGTACGTCGAGATCCTGGGTCGCGTGCTCGGGTCGCGACTGGTGTTTCCTGCGGATTTTGTGGGGCGCGGCGACATGAGTCGCGGGGGATTGCTACTGAGGGCTGCCGCGGCCGGGCAGGAGCTGCACTACGTGCCGGTTCTCGGAGCCGTACGGCGGGGAACCCGGCCACCGAAACTCGCGCCTCTTGCACGGTAAGCAACCGCTAAACCACGACGGCACAGAACGGACCGCGAAGAGACTATGAGAGCGGGCCGTGCGAGTAAGCTCCTGAGGTGTTCGAAGGCACGACCAACACGAAGATGATTTGTCCCAGTGAGTGGCAACCGCATCGCGCGGCCGGCTGACCACGATCCACTGACGAACCGCCCACCACGGTCTGTTCACGAGCTCTCATGGCTTGGCACGGCGTTTCCGCCAGTAGCGGGCGAGACCCTGCCAGTTGAACCGCAGCGGCGCCGCCGTCTCGTAGGCGATCGCGTCGTGTTCGGTCATCCGACGTCTGATGTAGCGTCCGATTTCTTCGCGGAATGCGGCAAACTGCGCCTCGTCGTCGCCGCCCGCCTCGAGCGAGTGCCGCACCATTTCAGCAACCTCACGCAGCCCGACGGCAAGATCGTCGAGGTGCTTCGGCGCGGCGTCGAACAATCCGAAGTGTGTCAGGAAGAGCCGGCTTGGCTCCCACGCACGAATTCGGCTCAAGCTTGTATCCCATAGTTCGAGGTCGATGTCTGGAGGAGGTGTCGGGGGCATCACACTCTGAGAAGGCCCCAGGCGAACACCGGCCGTATCACCAACCCAGGCGATTCCAGAAGCGCGATCGAAGAAGCTGACATGATGCGACGCATGTCCCGGCGTGTACTCCACCTCGAACGTGCGAGAGCCTACCGTGATGCGCTCCCCGCCCGACAGCACTTTCAGACGCTCGCCAGGCACCGGCAGCACGGCCCCCCAGAGCGATCCCATCTGCGATCCGTAAAGTCGCCCTGCGCTATCCAGCAGTTTCGAGGGATCGGTCAAGTGCGGCGCTCCCCGTTCGTGCACGTAGACATCGATGTTGGGGTTTTGCTGGACCAGCGTGCCGGTCGCTCCAGCATGGTCGAGATGGATGTGCGTCAGCAGCAGGACGCGCACGTCGGCAAGTGCGATCCCTTCGGCCGTCAGCGCACGCGTCAACGTCTCCAGACACGAAGTTGGACCGGGATCCACGATGGTCACACCGCCGGGACCGGTCAAAACGCCGGTCGCAATGACGCCCGGTGTGCGCCGGAAGTTGAGATCGACGTAGGAAATGCCGGGTGCAATTGGGAACATGATCAGTGGTCAGTGGTCGGTAGGAGCCGAGGTTCAAAAGATCGGATGAATGTTTACAAACAGCGCCAGACACGGCACGTACAACATCGCAAATCCGGCAATGAGCGTGTGCTGCACCATGGGCCAGTGAAGCGTCGACAACCAGATGAACATTGGGAAGAGCACCGTCGAGCAGCGCCCAAGACCTTCGAACTGCCCGGTCGAGAGCGGCACATACAGATTGATGACCATGAACAAGGCATAGGCCGCGCCCAGACGTTGCCAGACAAAGGGAATGGCCGTGATTGCCAATGCGCCGCGCCCGCGTTCAGCAGATCGTACGGTGCGTTGCGATCCACGACCAGGTACTCGAACGGTCGAGTGACCAGCGCTCGCCCGAACTCGACATAACTCGCATACACGTTCGACCCGGGATAGTCCCCCCCCGGTTGAAGGGCGGCGACAACACCGCAAAAGAACGCAAACGGGAAAATAGCTGCGTACCAGACGGCACGCTCCGCATCTTGTGCTGAGACATCGAGCAACGCGAGACGGTGCAGCAGCACCATGGCCAGGAGAAACGCCAGCCGTGAAATGACAATGCCGGCCAGGCAGTAGTCGAACGCACGCGTTCCGAACAGTCGCCCCGCCAGAATCCGCCCCATCGTCGCAGCCATGAAGGCGGATGATTCTAGAACAGTTGTCAGTCGTCAGTAATCAGTTATCAGTGGGGCTGTCGGCCAATGATCAGGATGTGAGCGTCAGACACGGTGACGTCGTTGAGCTCAATCCCGCCGTTCATCAAGTCTGCTCCGCTGGCGAGGCCGAGCACTCCGCGCGCCATCCGCCCCAAGACCAACAGTGAGCGCCACGTGATCGTTCGTCACTGTCCAGGACGACCTCGAGGCGTCGACACCAACAGACGGCGTGCCGGAGGGAGCCTGTGCCAAGGCGGAGCGGCCGCCAAAGAGCAGCGCTATCAGCGCCAGCCAAACCCGAAGAAGCTCATCTGGTGGCGCTCGCTGGACAACCGTCTGTGTCCGGTAGGTTTGACCTGGTTGGTACCGAAAGGTGACAACATCATCAGCTTGCGCAGGGCTTATCGGCTCAGGGGACGCCGGAATTCAAGAATGACGCCAGCCATCACGGCTTGCTGGCATTGGATCTGTGCAATAAGATGCGGGTCCACGCAGACCCGGCCCGGCAGGCCCGATCTAACAGAACGCCTTTGACGGTCAAATCGAACGCAGACACCTGATGTTCCAACGGGATCGTTGGATTGAGGGCTTGACGGTGGTGGCGGGATTTGCCCTGCTTGCCGTCGCCTGCACGTGGCCTCTCGCCGTGCAAATGGGCTCGGCTCTTCCAGGCGATCTGGGAGATCCCCTGTTCAGCGCCTGGGTACTTGGCTGGGTGTCGGAGCGTCTTCGCGACGGACTTGGCGGGTTCTGGGACGCGCCCATCTTCTTTCCCGCAAAGAGAACGCTCGCGCTCTCCGAGCACTACTTCGGCGTTGCCGTGCTCGTCGCGCCCGTCTACTGGCTATCTGGCAACGCCGTTGCCACTTACAACGCCGGACTGCTTGTGGCGTACACGCTTGCAGGCTGCGGGATGTACCTGCTGGCGCGTTCACTCACTGGAAGCCGGGCGGCGGCGGCGGTTGCCGGGGCCATCTTTGCCTTCGCTCCCTATCGTGCAGATCATCTGTCTCACCTTCAGGTGTTGAGCTCGGGTTGGACGCCAATCAGCCTCTGGGGGCTGCACCGATTCCTGTCACATGGCTCGCGTGGCGCGCTCCTGACGTTTGCCGGCGCGTTCGCCCTTCAAGCGCTGTCAAACGGCTACTTCCTCTACTTTCTCAGTTTTGCCGCTGCCCTGGTCGTTCTGTTTCAACTCGATGCCGTGCGTGCGAGGTGGCAACTCGTCCTGCCGCAACTTGTCGCTGCGACAGTCGTCATCCTGCTCGCGCTCTTTCCGTTCGTCTGGGCATATCTGAAATCGCGCGCGGAAACGGGCGTCGCCCGCACGTACTCCGATCTGATCAACTTCAGCGCTGATGCGGGGTCCTATTTCGTTCCTGCGGACATCGTACGGGTCTATCGATGGATCCCGGATCAATGGCTGCCAGGGCCGCAGATTCCGGAACGGCAACTGTTCCCTGGCCTGGTGGCACTCTCGCTCACACTCTTCGCACTCTGGAAAGGAGTTGACCGATCCGGAAGGAAGACCATTCGACTCTATGCGGCTATCGGGGTCCTGGGATTTCTCCTCTCGCTTGGACCCGAACCGTCGATCTTTGGATCTCGACTTGGAGCCGTCGGCCCCTATCTCGCGTTCTCACGTGTCGTGCCCGGGATGGACGGGCTGCGGGCGCCGGCCCGGAGTTCGATTCTGGTGTTCCTGTCGCTGTCGATTCTCGCGGCCTTCGGAGCGGCGCGGTTGTTCGAACGACTCGATCGGAAACACCAGCTAATCGCAGGCACCGCCGTCGCCCTTGTGGCCGTCGGAGAGGGTTGGATAGCGCCCGCCCCGATGGTGCCCTTCGACCCGCGCGGCCGACAGGAGGACCGCGCTGCGTACACATGGCTGGCCGGCCAGCCGGCGGGGGGTACCCTCGAACTGCCCATCCTTTCCTGGTCGCTGCACCCGACACTCACGTACCAGTTCGCGACGCTGCTTCATCACCATCAGATTGTGAATGGCTACAGCGGGTACGGGTCGGGGCTGCAGGCATTCCTGGGTGGGCCTGGATCACCGCTCAACGATCTGGCTCGAGTCAATCGAACGCTGCGGATGCTGAGCTCGCTCGGGATTCGCTATGTGATCAGTCACCCACGGGACTACGAGTCATCAGAGGCCGGCCAGGCCACGCTTGCCGCAATGGCCGCGAGCGATCAGGTTACTCGGGTATACGACTTCAGAACCGTGTTCGTGCTCGAACTGAAGCCTTCATCAACCCAATCAGAAGTCGTGCCGCAATCGGAAACCCTGACGCTCGTCCCGCGTACCCGCTGGCGCGTTGCCGCGTCACATGCCCTCGACAGGCTGCCAATGGCTGTCGACGACAATCGCGATACCCGCTGGATCAGCGGCAAACCCCAATCCGGCGACGAATGGATTCAACTCGAGCTGGATGCACCTGCCGATGTGCGTGTGGTCAGGATTCGCATGGCGATGGCGAGTCTCGGGGATTACCCTCGACATGTCGTCGTGGAAGGCACCGACGCTCAAGGGCAACGAACCGTCTTGTACAACGATGACGTGCTCGTGCCCTTTGCGCGGGGAATCGTGGCTGGCGAACGCTACCCGCCAATCGACCTGAAGCTCCCGCCCAATCGGAGTCAGACGCTGCGAATCCGGCAGACGGCCGGAAGTCGGACGTGGTTCTGGTCGATCCACGAACTGGAAATCCTCGAAGCGCCGTGAGGATTTCCAGCACGAGGCACCACGCATCGGACTAGCTTCCAAGCTCCAGAGGTGAATCGACGCGAATCCGCAGTACCGTACCTACTGGCAGATCGACGTCCTCTCCTTCAGTGGCTGCAATGACCCCCCCGGCGCCAATGAGAATCCCCGTGAGGGCGCCTTTGAAACCGCCCAGAATGCCACCAATGATCGCGCCGACGCCGGCGCCAGCGCCAATCTTGCCGACCTCACCTTCGATGCCCTCGCTTTCGAGTGCTTTGGCAACGGTGGCTCGGAATGGATGATTTCTTCCATCGACCCGGATCTGCTCGAAGGTCAGCGAAATGCGTCCTTTGCGATCGAGTCGGCCGGCATCCTCGACGCCGCTCACCATTCCGCGAATCAGCGAGCCCGCCGGAATGAGCACCCGGCCGTCTTTTGTGAGGTCGACGAGCGTCGTCGCCTCGAATCGATCCTCAGTTTTCGACGTCTTCGAACTCAGCGGCGTTTGAAGCCGAACATCGAGTTCGGTGCCAACGTCTACTGTCGTGTTTGAAGTCGCTGCGATGCCTGCTGGTGCAATCGCCAGAAATCCGATGAGCGTTAAGCATGTTACCGTTCGCCCTTTTCTCATGTGATACCTCCAGCCACTCACGTGGCCGACACGAAGAGTGCAAGGGTGATACCAGCGAAAACAGCGTTTCTCGCCGCCGAGGTGTCACGCACGAAGACAGGTGTCCAGATTGGCCGTACCGATTCGGGTACACGATCGGTCAAGCTCAACGCGGAGATTGAAATGCGATGACGTATCTCGAGGTCATTGGCGAAGAAGGGCGGCCAACCGACGTTTCAGGTGGGTTCGGCCGGCGTCGGTGTCGGATTTGCGGAGGCAGCCGCACGCGAGTTGCGTCCAACATTCCGTCTGCTGAATTCCGTCTTCCGTCTTCCGTCTTCTGCCTTTTTTACGTCCGCACCTCGTGCTTCATCTTCAACACAGTCTGGACGATGTGCGACGCGCTGATCCCGAAGCGATCGAGCAGCTCCTCGGGCTTTCCGCTGCGCGGAATCTCCGTCACCGCCAGGCGACGGACGGTGATGCCCTCGGAGGCGACAACTGCTGCCACGGCGTCGCCGAGCCCACCGCCAGCGTAGTGATCCTCGACCGTGATGATCAGATTGCCTGTGACGCGCCCAGCGCGAACGAGCGTCGCACGATCGATTGGCTGGATCGAATACGCGTCGATCACCCGGACGTTGATCCCGGAGTGTTTGAGTTGATCGTGCGCCTTCAATGCCTCGTACACGGTCACGCCCACAGCCACCACCGTGGCTGAATCGGCCTGGCTCTCGCGGAGTGTTTTGGATCCACCGATTTCGAATCGTTCCTCGTTGCGATAGATCACCTCTGTCTTCGGACGCGAGGTTCGGATGTACACCATCCCTGGGTGCTGCGCGGCGAGCGCGACCAGGCGCTCGGCGCTGACACCATCACAGGGATACAGCACCGTCGCGTTGGGCTGCGCCCGCATCATGGCAAGATCTTCGAGTCCCATTTGTGATGGGCCATCTTCGCCGATGGACACGCCGGCGTGCGACCCGGCCAGCTTGATGTTCAGGTTGCTGATCGCGGCCATTCGAATGAAGTCGTAGGCACGGGTCAGGAAACACGCAAACGTCGACGGAAACGGGATCGCCCCTCGTGCCGCCAGTCCCATGGCGGCGCCCACCATGATCTGTTCGGCAATGAAGTTCTGAAAAAAACGGCCGGGCTGCGTTTTCTCGAGCTTCTCGCTGAACGTCGAGTTCTTCACGTCAGCGTCAAGGGCCACGACCCGCGGATCCACCTCGGCGAGCTTCGCCAGCGCGGTGCCATAGGCATCACGCGTTGCGACCTGTTCACCAAGACCGTAGGTTGGTGCCGCAATTGCGCCGGCGGGCTGTCGCGTGCGGGACGCACCGGTTGGCCGCCGAATCGTCAGCCCGGCCGCCTGACCGATGGGGGCCCCGGGCCCCGGAATCATTCCTGTCTCGAGCTCGGCAACGGCACGCGTCATCTCGTCTTCTTTGAGGGGCTTGCCGTGCCATCCCTCCTTGCCCTCCGCAACCGAAATTCCGCGCCCTTTGACGGTCTTGGCAACGATCACCGTCGGACACCCGCGAGTCGCCCGCGCGTCATCGTACGCGCTCAAGAGGGCAGAAACGTCGTGCCCGTCGACGACCACCGCGTGCCAACCGAAAGCTTTCCACCGCTTGGCAATCTCTTCGACGTTGTGCCCCAGTTGCGTGGCGCGGCTCTGCCCGAAGGCATTGACGTCGACAATCGCGCACAAGTTATCTAATCGATTGAACTCCGCGACAGTGGCTGCCTCCCACACAGAACCCTCGGCCGATTCCCCGTCACCAATCAGGACGTACGTCCGGTAGTCGGACTCGATCAGCCGAGCGTTCAGCGCGATACCCACGGCCGCACAAATGCCCTGACCGAGCGACCCGGTGGCCACGTCGACAAACGGCAGCCGTGGGGTCGGATGACCTTCCAGGTCTGAACCAATCTGACGAAGTTTCAGCAGTTCGGCCGGATCGAACGCCCCGGCGCGAGCCCAGGCACTGTAGAGAATCGGCGCGGCATGCCCCTTGGACAGCACGAACCGATCGTTGTCCGGGTTCTGAGGATTTTTCGGATCGAATCGCAGCTCCGAGAAAAACAGCGTCGAGACGATCTCAGCGGCCGAACAGCAGCTGGTCGGATGACCGCTGGCAGCTGCCGTGGTCGACCTGATGGAGTCGATTCGGAGCTGTGTGGCGACGTTGTTGAGTGCGGCAAGCCTGGCAGCGTGATCCATGGGGGCTGGAGTTTATCACCAAAATAAAACAATGGTGATTTGGCGATTTGGGATTAGTGAATCGTTGTTGATTGACGATTTCTGAATAGTGATTTATCGGGTGATTCGCGATCGGGTGATTCGCGATTGGGTGATTCGCGAATAAATCGACACTCGCCAATCGCAAATCGCCAACGATTCACCAATCACCACTCGCAAATCACTAATCCTCGTCGCTTTCCGCCAGCCTCCAGTCCACGTACGAGAGTGACCAGCCACGTGGCAGCCGCCCTTCGACGACTTCGCGAACGGCGAGTCCGTATGAGGAACCAAGCAGCGGCTCATCACGATACGCAGTGCCAAGACTGGCGAGTGTCTGCATGGCGGTTTCGGCGTACGCACGTCGTCCAGTCACCAGGCTCAAGCGAAACAGCATTCGGGCAGCGTCGCAGTTGGCGACGAACGGACGCAGCGAGCGGCCAAGGAGTCCCAGATCCGCGCGCGGATCCCCACGGGCACGATCCCGCAGTCCGCCGTGCTCATGATCCCACATGGCCCGCAGGGTGTATTCCATGAGCTCGGCTGCCAGCATCGAATATGGCAACTGGTCGGTGGCCATATGTGCCAGCAGGAGGGCTTCGACGACCCGCACTTGATCGATGAGCAATCCCCACACGTCCGGTTCGGGGGCAATCACATGCGCCACACCATTCCCTGGACGGTAAGCGGCAAGCATCATCTCGTCCAGGGCGCGCAGTGCCGCATCACGCAACGATCGATCGCCAAGAATTTCCGCGGCCCGCAGGTAGCTCCCAATCATGGCCGCGTTCGAGTCGGCATATCCCGCTTCGTCGACGTTCGGCGTCGACAGCGAAGGCCGGGCCGCTTCGGACTGTTCGTAGTAGTGCCTGTCCGCAGCCTGGCTGGCGGCAAAGCCACCCTGAGGTCGGGCGAGGACGCGCTGGACCCAATCAATCGTCCGCTGCGCCAGCTTCAAGTAGTCGTGTCGCTCGAGCGCTTCCCCTGCCTCGAGGTACAGGCGGATGAGATCGGCGTTGTCAGGAAGGAGCTTAGCGGTGTACGGCGCACTCCAGTCCCGGTTCGAGGCATATCGAAAAAACCCACCTCCGCCAGCATCGCAAAGCATCGTCAGATGATCGAGCGAGGTCGTCAGGCGCTCACGCAGTCGTGCGTCCCGGGTGTCGGCGTACCGTTCGAGCATGAGTGTCAACGCGGGGACGTGTGGAAACTTGGGGCCATGGCCAAAGCCGCCTTCCTCGGGATCGAATGCTTCGAGCAGCCGGGAGGACAGCCATTCAACAGGTTTGTCGTCCATCACCGTCCGCGGTGTTTCCAACCCGCCGACGTCGTGTGACGCTGAAATGCTCGCGTCGGTGGCCGCCGCCCGAGCCGAGATTTCATCGCGCCGAGTTGAAAACGCGTCGGCCACATCCGACAGGACGGACGGCATGCGATCGGCGGCAATAAACGTCCCTCCTCCGAAGACCTGACCATCCGGTGTCAGGAAGGCCGTCGTCGGCCAGCCGCCAAGGTTGTACCGCTCGTTGATGTCGGGTCGACGATCGGTGTTCACTCTGATGGCCACGAACCGGGACTCGACGAGCCGTGCCACGTCCACACGCGCGTAGGTCGTGTGGTCCATGGCCGCGCAGTATTCGCACCACGGCGCCATCAGCGCCAGCAGAATCGGCTTGTCCTCCCGCGCGGCGCGCTCGAAGGGTGCAGCTCCCCAATCGACCCAATCGATGGCAGGCGGCATGGCAGACACGTTCAGAAGGTCATTATAATGAGACCGATGATCGTGTTGCGGTACGTGTATGTGCTTGCACTGGTTGCATGGCTCGGCGGAATCCTCGACAGAATTTTTCGGGCCCGACAGATCAGCCCCTCGGCGCTCGGCGCCGTGATGCTGGCGGCGCTCATTGGCATGCGGCTGCTCGGTCCGAAGCCCGTCCACTTCAACATCCGAATCGCCATTGTGTTCGTCATGTTCGCGACGGCGCTCTATGCGGCATTGGGTACGCCCCTCTTCAGGGGCCCGATCTCGGACATGTCGACCATTCTCACGACCATCGTGCTCGTCGGGGGGCTCTCGCTGTTGTACTGGGAAGCACGGGAGTGGTAAAACATTCGGCAGCCGATAATGTCTGACGAAATCACCCAAGCCGTTCTGGCGCGAGAAGAGATCGTGCGGTACCTTCGTACCACCGAAGGTGAGTCCGATTTCGCCGCGCTGGAAAAGGTGATTGGGTACCTCGCGGAGCTGCAGACTACCCAGCGATATCCGATTTACCGTCGTCTCAAGCATCCCCTCTATCCGATCCTGCGCAAGATCGAACGGCTCTCCGAAAACATCGACATCGTCAAAGCCGCAACGCGCGGCCATCGCGTGATCTACGCGTCAAATCACAAGAGCCACATCGACTATCTTGCCGAACCGCTGGTCCTCGACGACAACGGAGTGCGTCCTCCCATCATCGCTGCGGGCATCAATCTTTTTGGGGGACCCTTGGGATTGCTCCACCGCCACATCACCGGCGCCATCCCGATTCGACGGAACATGCGGGATCCCGGATATCTCATCACGTTGAGGGCTTACGTCGCGGAGCTTCTGAACCGGCACGACTTCATGTTTTATATCGAGGGGGGCCGGAGTTATAGCGGTGAGTTGAGACCGGCCAAGACCGGGCTCTTCCAGGCCGCGCTGCACACCGGCCGGACGGATGCGGTCATCGTGCCCACGGCAATTTCCTACGACCTGGTTCTCGAAGACCACGTGCTGGCGCACCAGGGTGTGAAGCGTCAGCAGCGGCCATTTTCGCGGGAGCTCGCCGAGATGGTCCGCTACGCGGTTGGCTACCGATCGCGCGCAATCGTGACGTTTGGCCAGCCCATCCCGCTCAAGGACTTCGATTCCGGATCGCGGCGCGACGTGCTCGATCTGGTGCGCCGCACGCGACACGCCATCGGCCTGCAAACGAAAGTGCTGCCCACCAACCTGGTGGCGGCCGCCATGCGCCCGTCCAGTACTCGCTCGGAGCTGGAGTCCAGGGTCGACGCAATGCTCGACGCTTTCCGCACCATGGGCGCCAACCTGGGTTCGCCCAGCGGCGCCCATGCCGTGCAGATGGGGTGCGATCTGCTCGCACTGCGAAACGTCATCGTGGTCGAGCACGGACGCATCCGCGTGCGCGACCGGAACGTCCTGCGATACTACGCGCGCATGATCGCCCATCTCCTCAGCCCGGGAAGCGACGCCAAGCCGCAGGCCTGACGTCGCGAGTTTCAATGCTGAGTGCCGCCTCCAAGGCGCTCTTTCACGCGCTCGCCCGAAGCCAGACCCTCAAGACCGCCGCCAGTCGCTATGGCATGCGGCGCCCCTCCAGTCCCGCCCGACGCTTCGTCGCCGGAGAGACGCTCGACGATGCCATTGCCGCGGCAAAACGGATCGAAGCCAAGGGACTGCATCACACGCTCGACTATCTGGGCGAAAGCGTCAGGAGCATGGCCGCCGCGTCAGCCGCTGCCGACGCATACCGGCGCATCATCGAAACGATCGTGAACGTGGGGATCGAGCGCAATGTGTCGGTCAAGCTGACCCAGCTTGGCCTCGACGTCGATCGTGCCACGTGCATCGACAATCTGCGCCGCATGCTCGATCCCGCACAAGGCACCGACTGCTTCGTTCGAATCGACATGGAGAGTTCTGCCTACACTGATGTGACACTCGATATCTTCGAAACGCTCTGGCAACAAGGCTACAGCCAGCTGGGGGTCGTCCTTCAATCGTGCCTGAGGCGGAGTGAGGGCGACCTCAATCGGATCAATACATTGGGCGGCCGTGTCCGGCTGGTCAAGGGCGCGTACAACGAACCGGCGGAATTCGCCTATCAGAAAAAGTCCGAAGTCGATCAGGCGTTCGTCCGGCTCATGGCCAAACTCTTTCGCGAAGGCCGGTACCCGGCTATTGCCACTCACGACGTGGCCATCATCGGCGAAGCCAAACGCCTTGCCGCAAGTCTGGGCCTGGGAACTGATGCGTTCGAGTTTCAGATGCTCTACGGCATCCGCCGTGATTTGCAGACTGCTCTTGCTGCCGAGGGCTATCGCGTGCGCATCTACATCCCGTTTGGACGGGAATGGTTTCCGTATTTCATGCGACGACTTGGTGAGCGGCCGGCAAACGTGGGGTTCGTCATTCGCGGTCTCCTTCAGGAGACACGTGTCGCACAACGATGACGAGCCTCGTGGTAACCGCGAACCGTCGTGATCTCAGTACACCATGACGCGGCTTCAGACACGGTGCGCATTCCAAGTCCCGCAAAACCGCCGTTTGTTTCAACCGAACGCTGGCACATCACTTGATTCTCTTCTTAGGTCGCTTGACTGATGAATCCGGGCGGCCAGCGCGGCCGTCAGATTCTGCATCGGGCGCGTTCTGAATGGCGAGCGGATTCGTTATTACAGGACGGCCCCCCTGAGAAAGAAGGCGTTCACATCATGGCAACGTTGCTTACATTCCTTCACCGTTCGTTCTGCACGCTGAGGGGACACGACCGAATGGTCGAGTTTCAGAGCGATCGGATCCTGCTGGTGTGCATGACGTGCGGCCACCAGACGCACGGCTGGGAAGTCGCGCGACGGCGAACGCGTCAATTCAACAACGGGGTTCGCCCCGTCGACCAGCGAATCGTCAGCCCGGTGCCGCAGTTCACACCGGGTCACGAACAGGCAGCCTAGTGAGGGGGCAGTGGCCAGTGGTCGGTGGCCAGTCATCGATGGCCCAGTGATCAGGCTTCGAGTCCTTCCAGCACTGCCCGATCGACGGCATCAATCAGCTCTTCGGGCGTCAGTGGCAGGGCGAGCAGCCGTACCCGCTGCTCGCTCAAGTGCGAACGCTGCCGGTCTGAGAGCGACGACAACGTCGCGCACCCCACGATTGGCATCGTGCGAGAAACGGCAGCGCTTCGCAACCCATCAACCACCTCGAACAGCGCTTGTCCGCCATCGACGTTCACGATGGCCGCTTTCGCGCCAATTTTGCGCGCGACGCTCGGTGCCTCGCGTAGTTCCGTGATGATCCGGGGCACATAGTCGGCGTCGGCCAGCGCGCTGCTAATCGTCTTGCTGAACTCGAGATCGCGGCTGATGACGAGGACGCGCGGCGCCGCCTCTTCGAGAGGAGCCGCCGTCACACAAACCCGTTCGATTGCCTGAAGCGTGGCCTCTGATGCCTGCTCGAAGGCAACGCCAATGGCGCTTTCGCGGCGCCGCCAGACCGCCCCTTGCAGTTGAACCTCCATGGACTCGCACCGGACCACGCGGCAGGTGAGCTTGACCGCACCAGACGGAAGGTTCAGCTGGAGACTCCAGACACTGTCGAGCTGGAGTTCCTGCACCGTGAGGAGTAAGGCACCCCTTGGACTGAGATTCCCTATCGAACAGTCGAGATCTCCCAGCCGACCGCTCAACCCGGGTGTCGGAACTCTCGCCGGTCGTGACGCTCGAGGCTTCTTGCGGCGTCTCAAAATTCTGGAGACCCTCCGAGAGACTTCATCGCCGGACCAATTTCACTTCGAAGAGCTTCGGCCACAACTTACCTGTCACGAACAGACGATCGCCCTTGGCATCGTAGGCAATCCCGTTCAAGACCGCATCCGCTGACGCGGGCTTCTCGGCATCGGCCAGAAGCCCTTTGAAGTCGACCCACCCCGTAACCTGTCCGGTCGTCGGCGCAATGACAACGAGACGGTCGGTCTGCCAGACGTTGGCGTAGATTTCGCCGCGGATGTACTCCAGCTCATTGAGGTTGGCCACCGGTGAGCCACCATCACGCACTGTGTAGCTTCCAATCTCCTCGAACGTGACGGGATCGATGAAGCGCAGAACTGCCGTCCCGTCACTCAGGATGAGACTGGTGGAATCGTGCGTCAAGCCCCAGCCGTCGCCCCTGATTGGAAACGTCCGCTTTGCTTCGAGCGTGGCCATGTCGTACACGAATCCGATGTTGGATTTCCACGTCAGCTGCAGGAGCTGATCATGCCAATCCGTCAGGCCCTCGCCAAAAAACTGCGCCCCGAGCATGATCTGTTCGATGACCTCTCCGGTCTCGAGACGCACCTTTCTCAGTGTCGAACGGCCGTTGAGCCCGGTGCTTTCATACAGGAACCCGTCCCGGAATACGAGCCCCTGTGTGAAGGCCATCGGATCGTGCGGGTACACGTTGACCACTTGATACCCGAACACGGCAACCTGGACCGGAGGTTGCGTCTGCGGAGCGCCGCCGGTAGCAAGATAGAAAGCGGCAACCATGGCCATACTAAGCAGCGCGAACGTCACCCTTCGCTTGACTGAAACCCCGGTTGGCTGAACACGCCGTGTCTTTTTCGTCACTCGTCAGAGCATGATAATT
Source organism: Vicinamibacterales bacterium (assembly GCA_036556585.1). Lineage (GTDB taxonomy): Bacteria > Acidobacteriota > Vicinamibacteria > Vicinamibacterales > JAMQPK01 > DATBJG01. The sequence continues at coordinate 30,176 of DATBJG010000015.1, read as the reverse complement.
CAAGTCTCAAATCTCAAGTCTCAAGTCTCACGTCTCGAGTGGCCCGAAATTCCTGAGCCTTCACACTTGAGCCTTGAGACGTAATGTTTGCAGACCTCGCGTCAGCGTCGGGTATCGAAGCTCAGGAATCAGTTCGGCGCGGGCGCGACGAGTGTCACCCCAGTGCGGCACTCTTCCCAGTCGAATGAAGTCCCGCGTCAGCGGCGATTTCGTTCGCGCGACAGTCGCGCCGAGTTCGCAAAGGCCCGCCGACAGGTAGATCAACCAGAACGGCAGCCGACGAGGCCGCGGATAACCCCAGACGTGACAGGCCTGATCGAGAAACTCCTGCAGCGTGACCGGTTGCTCGTCCCCGACGTGATAGATGCCGCGAACGCCCGGTTTGAAAATTGCGGCTTCAACGGCATGGAGAAAGTCGTCGGTCGAAAGAAGTTGGTAGAGCGTCGGCTCCGGCCATACCGCAAGAAGTCGTCGCCGGGCCAGCCAGCGGGCCGCCTCGACCATGAGAATCCCGGCACCGTACACGGCCCCGAGACGAAGCACGATCGGTGTCGTGCTCGTACCGGTCGTCAGGGACATCAGCAGTCGCTCCTCCTCGAGACGCGTGCGAGCGTGCATGGAGATCGGCTCACGGTCGAGTCGCCCGGTTGCCGGATCCTCGATTGACGTTGGGCCCTCCACGTGGGGGAACGAGATCAGAATGACCTTGGCCACCTTGCTTCGAAGGGCCGCTTCGAGCAGGTTGGCAAACCAGCGCGTGTTCGTTTCAGGCAGAAACCGCTCCGGACGCGGGGCAAAAAGAACTCCCGCAAAGTGCACGAGCGCATCAACGCCTTCGACTGCCGGCGGCAAGGTTTGCGGATCGGCGAGATCCGCCCGAACGCCCGTGACGGTGGCTGCGCCCGCCAGATCAGGCGGCAGGGGCGCGCGGTGGTACATCAACTTGAGACGTACCTGACGCCCCAGCAGGTGGCGCGCCAGACGGCTGCCAAGATTCCCCGCCGCCCCTGTAACCAGAACAGATCGGACGTCCACGCTAGCGATAGTTGCCGAACTGGAGGGCAATCCCGAAATCCTGCTCGCGAAGCAGGCGCATGACTTCCTGAAGCTCGTCCTTGGACGGAGAACTGACTCGCAGCTGATCGGCCTGGATAGCCGCCTGGACCTTTTTCAATTTCCGATCTTTCAGGAACTTGACGATTTCGCGCGCGGTGTCGGTGGGAATTCCCTGCTGAATCGAAACGACCCGGCGGACCGTGCCGCCCGCGGCAGGCTCGCTCGCGCCTGCCTTGAAGTTCTTGGTCGGCACGTTACGGCGCACCAGGCGCGTGACGACGATGTCCCAGAGCGCGTTCATCTTGAACTCGTCACTGGTCACGAGCGTGAGGGTTTTGTCCGTCTGGTTCAGCGTGATCTCGGCCTTCGCACCCTTGAAATCGTAGCGCTGACCGACTTCCTTCCGCGCCTGATTGAGCGCGTTGTCCACCTCTTGAAAATCAACGACCGACGTGACGTCGAACGAAGAAGTGTCTGGCATCTCGGAACTCGACTCTAGGCTTTCGGCTTTAGGATTTCGGGACGTTCCGTTGGTGGACGAGGACCTGGCCCCGGCAGCGAAGGCCATGTGCCTCCCTCGGCTTCGGAAGTCAGCAGCGCGTCGGCCGATTGATACCGGTAAATCGTGGGCGCACCACTGGCAAACAATCCGCCGGTGTCAGCCGTCGGCCCGTAGGTCGAATAGAGCGGCTTGCCGAGAAGCCGAAGATAGACGGTGAGCTGGCCCCGATGGTGTGCCGAGTGTGTGAGTCGTCGCAAGAAGATCCACGAGCGCGGGCGTTTGACGTCGAAGAACGCCACCACCTCTTCCCACCAATCCACGCCTTTCGTCCGCAACTCGTGCAACCGCTCGCGAGAGACGTCGGCGTAGTGCCGAAGAAACGCAAGCCGTGTTTCCTCGCCGGGGACCGCCGGCCTCGATCCCGCCATGCCAAACATCGTCTTCATCCACGTGTCCTCGGACACGCACTGATGCACCATGTGTTCGAGAGGTGTGCGCGCGTAGCCTGCGGGCCTGAATCCCAGATCCGCGTCCGAGAACTCCGACCACACGCTCAGGGTCTTCAAACGCTCAGTATCGTACGCGTCGGTCAAAAAAATGTAGCTCATCGACGCGCGGTCAGGCGATCGGGCCGTCTGGCCAGCAAGTCCCAGTGATCGGCCGCCCGCCGAACGATGGCCGGCACATCCTCGGCAAGCAGGTAACCCTCTTTGGTCAGGGTTTCTGCGGCTTCCTGTATCTGCGTGAGATATCGCTCGCGCGTGGAATAGCGTTCTGCAATAGAGAGCCGGGGATCGCGCACTCGTTCACGCTCGGCCTTCGTTCGAACGAAAGGAACATACGAACCGAGCAGGGGGAACAATTGATCCGATGCGCCGATGGCTGAATTCCGGAAATTCCAACCGGTGTACGTTGCGAGCGGCACAGCAACCTCGGGGAGTCGAATGCCTGAGCGCTCGTTTCCATCGCGGTCGACTTGCGGTACGAGCAATGGGAGCGCTGTGCCTGGAGCCCCGTCTCCGGAAATGAGCGGATTGGGAGCACGAGCACCAGACGCAATCTTTCGCGGCGACGACACACCTGGAAGCGTTGGAAACGCCACCGAAGAACCGCGGACGAGCGAACCGTCCTGCAGGCGAGGATACCGGCTCGGTGGTGGCGCCGTGCTTTGCAGGACCCATCGCTCCATTGCCACCAGGAGTGCGCGCATCGCCCACCAATAGTCCGTGGGATTGTCCTCCTGCTCACCTGCGGTGACGGTCGGAGGGAACGTGGCGGGCCCGTGCTGCGTTCCGGCAAAGAAATACACGCGGACATTATCGGGCAGTGTCAGGTCCTTCGAGCCGTCCGGGCTCGTGTGTACGAGCGCCGCCGCGCGTGCGCCGCCCCAGTATTCAACACCGGTGTTGGTATAGAAAATCTTCGGTTGATGATCCCGGGCGCGCGAATTGTCGAGCGTTCCTTCCTCGACATTGGAGACAGGATCGCGCAGACTGGCATCCGCAAACGGAAACGAGGTCGCAGCAAAGCTTCCCAGCGAAGTTGGCGTGGACCATCGCCTGTTGAGGTCGATCCGGGAGGCTCCAGCGATGTGCGCCAGGACCGCGTCGAAGACGTGCCGATTGCGCTCGTCTGCGTTGAACCCCAGGTACAGAAAATTCCGGAGGAACCGGCCGCTCTGCGACGAGCCAAAGGCGATGGCGTGCTTTGCGGACGCAACGGCGTCCGGGGCGTACTTGATCCAGGCGCCAGTATCCCGAAACGCGGCAAATCCGAGTCCTCCAATGGGGGCATTGGCAGCAGCGTACGCCACTTCATATGTTCGACCGGGCACGAAGCCACCATCGAGGGTGACGACATTGCCGTTGAGCCGCCACTTGTCACGCGGAATAGTGACCGCGGGTGCGTCGCGGCGCTCTCGCACGCTCAGGGTATTTTGAGGCGACGTGGGATCCGCTGGTGTGTAACCCGCGAGATCGCCAACCGCCAGGTCCGAATCCTTGGTGGTGGGAACGAACGTGGCCCGAACGAGGCCGTTCGTACCTTCGGCTGACGGCACGCTAATTCGTACGGCACCCGCTCGCGCCACGACATCGAACTCCCATCCCACCCACACGATGGTAAATCCCCGTCGCAGAAGGAAGCCGTCACCATACGCGCTTTCGGTGGCCGGATCGGCAGCACCCGAAGCCTTGTTGAAGCTCCTCAGAACGACCTTGTTCCCCCGATTGACGACATCAATCAAGGCAATGCTGTTGCCCCGACCTGCCTCGCGCGGTCTCAATATCTCGAGGTCAGCCGAAAATTCAACGCGACCGGCCCCGTTCCTGGGTGCCTTGTCCAGATCGACAATGACGCGATTGCGAACGTCGGATGGATCCACCGCAAAGTGCAGCCGTCCAACGATGTGCTCGTACGGTCCGCTCGAACCGAACGATCGGCCACCGAGCACGTCTCGCCGCGTCGTGATCTCGACGCGCGTGACCTCGCCGGTCACGAGCGACGGCGCCAGTACCGCGAAGATTGCAACGAGACCAACCGTCATGGTCCGATGGCTCATCATCACATCACCTCGAACGGATATACGAGTCCACCTGCTGTTCGAGCACGTCCAGTGGAGCCGTGCCAGTCCCAAGGACCACGGTATGGAAATCCTTGAACGAGAATCGAGAGCCGAGCGCCCTCCTGGCCTTCTCGCGCAGCTCGATGATTTTCAATTGCCCAATCATATAAGAGCACGCCTGCCCCGGATTGACGACGTAGCGCTCGACTTCGCTGGCTTCGATCCCGTAGTCGATGGCTTGCTGCCGAGTCCATCGCTTGGCATGAAGGCCAGTATCGACCACAAGCCGTCGCGCTCGAAACAACTCGTCGTCCAGCTGACCGAGAAGCCCTTCAGGATCGTCATCGTACCATCCGGACTCTGCCGCCAGCCGCTCGGCATAGAGAGCCCAACCTTCGCTGAGCGCTGAAATCGCGCCAAAGGCGCGCACCTGCCGAAATCGTGGCGACGCGTCGTTTTCGAGTTCAAGGGCCAGCTGAAAATGATGACCCGGTACGGTTTCGTGATACACGAGGGTTCGCAGAGCGAACCGTGTCATCTGTTCAGGACGAAGCGGAATCTGGAAAGTCCCGGGGCGAGAGCCGTCTCGCGCCGGCGCGGTGTAACCCGCCGCCGCATTGGCCTCACGGAATCGGGGGTAGGGCTGGGCGACCACCGGAGCCCTTGGGCGACTCTCGAACTGAGACGCGGCCCGCGCTTCGGCGTCTCGCATGAATTTCTCGATATCGGCCATGATGAGCCGCCGGCCTTCATCGGTCGTCGGGTACGCAAGGTCCTTTTTGAGCTGTTGGACTCGTTCGTGAACGGATCCGTTCGTGCGACCCAATCGGCGAAGGAGCGCGTCCATCTGGCTTTCTATTCGCGCGACTTCGCGAAGTCCGATCTGGTGAATCTCGTCTGGTGACAAACGCGTCGTGGTAAAGCGCCGAAGGTGGTAGGCGTACGCCTCGCCGCCATTCTTGAACCGCCACAACCCTGCATCATCGGTCGCGCGAGTGACCAGCGGCTCGAGCAGCGCAATGGCTTTCTTCCAGATGGGATAGACCTGGCTGGCGACAATCCGTTCTGCATCCGCCCGAAGCGCCTCGCGCCGGGGCGCCGGTATGGTCTTCGCCGTAGCCATCCGGGCGGCAAACGCGGTCACGAACGGGTTATCGGCCGGAGGTGTCACCACAAACTGCTGCATCTGGGTAATCGTGGAGCGCACGATAAATCGCGGCGGAGAGAATCCGTTGCCGATGAGGCCGTCGGCCACCGAGATTGCTTCGGCCATCCGGTCGGAGACCTGGGCGAGTCGAGCCAGATAGTTGTCGGCGTCCTTTTCCGTTTGCAACGGATGGCCGACCGTCAGCGTATTCACCACATCGACGTTGACACCGGCAAACTGTTCGAGCGGGAAAGCGTACTCTTCGAACGCGGCCCCTTCGACGACCACATTCAGTTGCCAGCGCATCACGTCCGCCGAAACTCGTTGAAGATCGGTCATGCGCCCGCGATCGAACTTGGCGAGCTCGGCCAGTCCTTTTCGTGCAAGCGCGACGCGAGACCGGCGCCACTCGGCCGTCACGGGAGTCAGCTGCCGCTCCAGCTGGTCCTGTTCGGCCCCCGTGAAATACCGCGTTGCGGTCGCCTGGTTCGGATTGGAGCGGATCCATTCCGCGCTGAAATCGCGAAAGAAGTCGTCTGGAGTGGCCTGGGCGCGCAAAGCCGTCGCCGACACCCCGGCAACCAAGGCAGCCAGTCCCAGGAAACGTGTCAACCGGGGGGACATACAAACGTTCACGTCACGAGATCTTCAACAGCTTGGTCGCATTGCGCCAGTAAATGCGCTCACGCTCTTCTGTACTGATGGGGAGCCTGTCGAGGATTGCAATCGTCTCGCGAATATACATCGTCCCCTTCTCGGGGTCGAAGGGGGCGTCCGATGCGAACAAGACCTTCTCCGCGCCAAAGAACTTGAGCCCGCAGATCGTGGCCTCGTAAGCGCCAAAAACCGCGGTGTCTGCATAGAACATCTTGAAGTAGTCGAGCGGCCGCTTCTTGAGCCGTTTCAGCACGAGCGTATAGTCCTCGTCCGATGTGCGGCTGCCAAGCTGATCCCATCCTGGGCCGACCCGTCCCTCGAAGTACGGGGCCATGGCTCCCATGTGATGCGTAATGATCTTGAGATCGGGGAATCGGTCGAAGAGGCCGGCAAAGACAATGCGCGACATTGCAACGCTCGTCTCATAGGGCCAACCGAACGTCCACCAAATCTCGAAGAGCGAACGCTGTTCGGTCGGGTAATCAGGGTAACTGGCATCTCGAAACGGATGCAGCCAGATGGGCAGGTCATGGCCCGCCATCTTTTCAAAGAGTGGCAGGTACTCGGGCTCGACGATGGGCTTGCCACACACGTTTGTGAAGATCTGGACGCCCCGCGCATGCAAATCGACAATCGCGCGATCGATTTCGCGCATCGTGGCATCGGGATCGTTCATCGGCAGTGAGGCGATAAATGCGGGAAACCGATCGGGGTAGCGGCCGACGAGCTCCGCCATTCCGTCATTGGCACGGCGCGCCAGGTCGACCGCGTCCGCGGGGCTGGAGTACACCTCGATGGGCGGTGTGGCAATCGACAGGATTTGCTGATAGTCGTCGTACGCATCCATGACTTTGAAGCGCACCTCGAGGTCGACCAGCATGGGGATGCCCCGCACGCGTTTGCCGACGTCCTTCCAGCCAGGAGCGACTTCCTGCATCTTGGACACATACCGTTCGGGGAAAATGTGATTGAAAATGTCGATTTTTCGCATTGTCGGTTCACCATCTATGAGGTCACCCGCCTTCGCCGTTGGCTCCGGCGGGGCAAGCGGAGGACACAGAGAATTTAGGGCACTCTGACGTACCTGAACACATCGCACGGATCGCCGGGACGAAGGTTCGGGAACTCCACGTAGCGGGTCAAGACGGTTTCCCGCGTGAACCCACACTTTTCGAGAACACGCCACGACGGTTGATGCTCGGTATGGCAGAGCGCGTAGAGCTGGCTCACGCCAACAGTCCTCGCCGTGTCAATCATCGCCTGAAGGGCCTCGGTCGCGTAACCGTTACCCCAGGCATCTTTCGCAAAGATGTAACCCGTCATCGCCCGGGTTGGCGTTTCAAACGTCAATCCTGTACTGCCGAGCAGCGTCGCATCAGGTCGCGATTCGACGAGATACGGGCCGGCGGGCCACCGATCCCATTCCTCGTCGCTGAATGCGAGAAAGGCGCGCGTTTCGGCCACCGATTCGTGGGCACGCCAGCCAACAAACCGTGTGACCTCGCGGTCGCTGGCATATCGTCTGAAGATCGTCTCCACATCGCGCGCCACCGGCCGACGAATCACCAACCTTCGGGTCTCGAAGCTCTCGGGAGCTTTGATGGTCACAACCCCGTCTTTTCTATTTCCCCATGGCCTGCTGGCGCCAGAAGTCCCAGTCTCGACTGTACGAGCCCTGTTCGCCGTTGGCGATGATCTTTTCAACTTCATCCGAACTCAGGTACGTGACGGTGCCGCCGAGTTGGGTGGCCTGAAGCTGGACTTTGGCATTGAGGTCGAGATAGACCGTGCGCCCCACGACCTGTAGTAACGAGGTACCGACGACGGTCACACCATGCCCGCGCATCAAGACGGCGGCGCTCTTGCCAAGTGTCATCGCCAGTTCACGCCCAAGGGTCGGGGTGCTGACCAGCATGTCGGTTGCACCACCGGCTTTCCTGATGTCGAACACCGGCACGCCCGCGCCCACAACCGACGACATGTGATAGACGGGGCGCAAGGGCACTCCGGTAATCCCGAACGGCAGGATCGACGGCGCATGATTGTGGACGACAGCCTTGACGTCCGGACGCGCCTTGTAGATCTCGCCATGGATGAATCGTTCGGAGTAGAGAGGGCGACCTGCGGCATCGATTGGACGGCTCTCCAGATCGAATTCCATGACGTCAGCTGCGGTCACAAGTCCGGGGGCGATCGATCGCGACAACAGATATCGATCCGGGTTGCGGGTGCTCCGGACGCTGACATGTCCGTAACCTTCGAAGATGTCCTGAAACGTCAGGATCCGATTGGCTGCCACCAGGTCTCCAACCAGCTGCGATTCGAGCTTTTCAGCGGACGGCTTCTGTGCGTGAAGGCGCGTCTGAGGTGCGCGCGCCGGAAGCACGGCCAACAACATCAGCACGCCGCCAATCATCACCATCTTGCGGCCTATCATGTTGTCCCTCCCACGTCTAAGCCGTCGCGGCGGCCAGCACGGCAGGCATTGGTAACGTTACCGCGTCGCCGGTTCGGTATGGTTCGACCGCTTTCACAATGGCTTCTCGAATGCGTACGCGCGCCTCCGCGGTCTGCGCGCGCAACAAACCTCCGGTCCGCACTGTGGCTCCAAGCATTGCAGTAAATAGTGCGTCGACCGATCCGAGTACCCAGCTTTGCGGGACTCGTGTCACGGTGATCTCACGAAACCCCACACGCTCCATCGAGGACCGGCATTCGTTTGCCGCGCTGAATCTGAAGAACGGCGGACCAGGAGGAAGCGGGACCGACAGATTGCCCTGCTGCTCGATTGCCTTCAGCACAATTCCAAATGCCACCGCCTCGTCGGCGGGCGCCCAGACGGTGAACCCGACCCGGCCGCCCGGACGAAGGACGCGATGCGCCTCGCTCAACGCGAGGTCAGGCGCGCTCAGGTGGAGCAGTCCAAAGTTCATGACAACCGCGTCGAAACTTCGATCCGCAAGATCGAGTCGCTCGGCATCGCCGTGGCGGAATTCGAGATCAGGCCAGAACCGGCGCGCAAGTTCAAGCATCGGCTCAGAAAAGTCGACGGCAGCCACCCGGGCCCTGCGGGCGGCTGCGGCACCCGCGACGTACCCCGGGCCGGTCGCCACGTCGAGCAGTCGTGTTCCCTCAACTACCTGCGCGGCGTCGAGCAAGGGTTCGATGGCTTGTGTGGTCAGTGCGGCAAACGCGTCGTGGTACTCCATCGCAACGCGCTGCCAACCCGCAAGCTCAAAGCTTTTGAATGCCCGTGAATCCATCAACCGAGGCGCACAGGTTATCACTACCCAGTGAGAGCGGCGCAGGCCGCGCTCAAGTCACTGGTGTGGCGACAATCGCTTTAGTAGCTGGATCTGACCAGCATGGTACACGTCGTGCGCCGCAACGCCCGAAAGCAGTTTGAAGTTGCTGACCTTGCTGCCGCGTGGAGTGTGATGCAACTCGCGAGGCGAGAGTCTGGCGACCGCGGCCATGAGAGACCGATGCATCTGCTCGAGCAGCGCGACATCCGCCCGCCAGGCCTTCTCGGTCACTTCGTCCGGCCGACGAAACCAGTTGGAGCCCTTCAGGGGAAACGAGCCTCGCGTTTGAGCTGTGAGCCGTCGGAGCGCCGTGTACTTCCAGTACGCCGCGTGGAGGACGAGTTCCCAGATGTTATGGCGATCGGCGCCTGGACGCCAGGCCGCCTGCCGGGGGGACATCCCGCGAAGGGCGCCGCGAAGATTCGTACCATGCCACGACTGGCGATCGTAGGCCTGGCTCAGAATCGAGAGGAGCTGCGCGACTTCTCCGGCTCGCGACGCCATGACACGACGAGAATCAGAGCCCCAGGCTCATGGGCCAGGGTTCGGGCACCATGACGAGCATCCATGCCCCGCCCAACAACCCTACGTTCTTGAGAAAGTTCACCTGGTTCATCTGCCGACCGAACGGATCCTTGTCGGCCCAGTAGTTGTGCATCAGCAGCGTGACCGGAACGAGGAAGAGCGTGACGGCAACGACACCCCACGTGGGTCGCACACCAAGGAGAATGCTCAGGCCACCCAGCAGGATCAGCAGCCCCGACACAATCACCGCAAGCTTCGGCGCCGGTACGCCCTTCTGGCCGGTAAACGATGCCATCATCGCCAGGTGCTGAAAGTGCCGGATGCCGGAGATGACGAAAAACCCCCCGAAGAGAATGCGGCCGAGGACGAAGATGAGCTCCACGTTGAACCTCCCGGTCTCGTCAGTCGTGCATGGTGGCGTGCACGCACCCAAAGGGGCCCAACTGTAGCACGTCTTCAGGTCCTCACGGTGTCTTCAACCGACGCGTGATGGCCACAAGTTCGTTGCCCCCGAGTGCCGTCTTGCCAACGGTCATCCCGACGATTTCAAAGCCGGCTGCGCCGCTTTCTGCAAGCTCCTTCTGGAGGGTTCCGGTCTTGGACGTGGCGAGCAGCTTGTATTGATAACCCCGTATTTCGACGTCCTTGTCACGCTCCAGAATCACGACGACCTCGCTGCCTCCCAGCGCCGTCTCAAACACCGTCTGACCGCGATAGTGAAACCCGGCGTCCGCCGCGCCCTGCAGTTCCTTCTGCATGGTTGACGTGCGGGACGTCGCCAGCAGCTTGTACGCAAATCGCGGCTTTTCGCCAGCCGTCCGCGACATCACCACCACAACCTCGTTTCCGCCAAACGAGGTTTCACCGCCCATGACGGCCTGGAATCGATAGCCAGCTTCTGTTGCCTCGCTCAGCTCTCGCTCCATGGTCGATGTCTTGTTCGTGGCGAGGACCCGGTACTCGATGGCTGGAGTTTCCTGGGCTGCAACCCGGGCGCACGTGACTGAGGTGACGCCAACTGCGCCGAGCAGGAGCGCGAGGCCGAACTGCTTTCGCGCGACCGATTCATGCGACGTCCTTCGCATCAAGAACCTCCTCCTCTGACATGTTTACGACGAGTCGTCAGGCGTCTTGGACGCTGCTTCTTGGAGACCGATTTGACGATCGTCTGGCGTTGCGCCGTCCGACTGATTCGTTTATCGGACGCTGCGAGAGCGCGCGTCATCAAAGCCCGCACCGTCGGATCGTCCAGCGTTGCCGCGCTCTCGAGCGCAATTCGGCGGACTCGGCTGCCCTCGCCCTTCAGGATCCCGTGCGGATCATCCAAGTGAGCACCGTCGAGAAAGAACAGGTTGACCCACCGGGGATAGACGGCTAGTGAAAAGACGGCATCCGACGCGCGATCGCTGGGGCCAAAGCCAATCACGAGGCCATTGTAGTTGTCGTAGACGAGTTCGGTCGCACCAGGCAACCGGGCTCGCATCTTCCTGAGCGCGGCCCGCACCAGCCTGGCCACTTCGGGAGAATACCTGTCGATGAAGCCGTCCAGCTGTGCGCGGGGTGACTTGTCGGCCATCTCTTAAGAGTGAAACCGCGCGCGCAAATCTGCCGGCAGGATCGGACATATCGTGTTCGCGCGGGGAAACAGACGGTAACGGATTCGGGCTATGAAGTCGTACGCACCGTTCCGAAGGCTTTTCGGCACTAACCGCATCGGGTAGGCAATCACCCGCCACAAGCCCCCGAGCCGCTCCATCGTATAGATGACAGCGTCAGACCGTGTGAGCAGCTCACCACGTTGGGTTCTGATAATGACGCTGTCGGGCAGGCCGGTACGATCTTCATGCGTGACAGCCTCAGTAAAGGCATCCCCCTGAAGCGGAGCAAACCTGAAGGCGGTTCCCTGACGATCCTCCGACAGCACGAACCGTGCGGCACGATGGCACAGACCACAGGTGCCATCATAGAAGAGCATATCTTGCCGCTCGATCCAACGTGGAGAGACCCACTGCGGGTCGAACATGAACAGATGGAGGATGACCATGCCGAGCGAGCGGTGCGCGAAATCCATGAGGACCATTCCAACGAACACCCCAAACATGGCAACCCAAATCCAGGGTCGCGCCCGACGAACGAGCGCCAGCGGCGCGTATGCCAGTTCGAGGGTGCCAATGGCCGCCAGCGGATCGTCCAGGACGCGGGCAAGCGCGCTCCCGTCAACCCACGACGCGCCGACGAGCTTCGTGTACCCACTGTAGCTGTAGCCGACCGACATGACGACCCACTCGGCGGCAAACAGAACGGGAGGCATACGCCAGCCTCCGCGCGGATCAATGCGCTGTCGCGCCGACCACGAACCGTAGGGCGATGACGGAAGGCATACATGCCAGAGCAGGAGCCAACCAATGAACGGAAGCGACGGATTTGCGATGAGCGGGTTGCGCGCAAAGAGGCAGGCCAGGACGTACCACATGACGATCGCGGCCGTCCGATCGTACAGCCCCGCCATGAAGAAAACCGCTGCAAGGGCCCCGAACGTGAGAATCGCACCCACGACTGTCGGCGAGTCGCTCAGCGAGAGCACGTTCGGGAAGAGGTATAGAAGAGAGCCGGCAGCGGCTGGCAGCACGCCGCGATTCGAGAAGATCTCCTCAGTCCACGGCAGGAGCGCCGCAAAATGGACGAAAAGATAGGCCCCGAGCAACACTCGACACAGGCTGTACTGCCCCCCGGTCCATCCGTTCGTCATCAATCAGCATCATCATCAAGATCAAACTCATCATTCAAGATCAGACTCATACGCAGCATCAGCGCCGCGCGGTGCGCTCGATGAAGTCCACGATCTGGGCCGAGACGCTCGTGTCGGCGGTGCCAACCGACAACAGCTGCGAGGAGTGGTTATGGCCGAGGCTCTGGCTGTATCGCGGCCGCACCCCGTCTTTGCCCACCAGCTCCCGGAATAAGTCGGCATACGGCCGCGTGTAGCGGAAGTGGTCCCATTCGGCCGTCGTGAACAGCACGGGGATGTCCGTGCGGGTGACGTTGCCGGGCACGACCATCTGGGACCATCGGGTCCGGTCTTCGCCGAAGTAGGCCAGTTCCCCCTTCGATGGTGTGTTGAAGTCGAAGGCGTACGGACCAGAGACGAGCACGGCACCGGCGGGTCGGGCTGTACCCGATGCCACCAATTCCGGCCTGAAGACGTAGGTGGCTGCGTGAAAAGCACCCGTCGAGATGCCAACGACGAAGATACGCTCCGGATCGCCGCCGTACTCGGCGGCGTGAGCGTGCAGCCACGTGACCGCCGCGCCCACGTCGCGGGCGCCCTCTGGCCACTTGTGGTCTGGCGCCAGTCGATACCCGCTGGTGACACCCACGTAGCCGAGGCTCGCGAAGTATTCCGCCACATTCGTCGTGCCAGCACGGCTGCCGCCCACGAGACCGCCGCCGTGGAACGCGACCACCACAGGAACCGGACGGTCGGAGCGACGCACGGTCGCAGTGTAAATGTCCATCTGTTGCCGCTCGTGCGGACCGTAGGGCACGTTTTTCGTCACCTTGAACTCGGTCTGCTCGTACACCCGCGGCAGCGACGCGTAGATCTTGGCGGTTTCGGCGGCCATCGTGCCGTCGAACTCGTGGCCGAATGAGGCGAGCCGGGCTGCAACGGCGGCAGGCATGCCTTGACGGATCATGTCAGCGCGGCTCTGGCCACGTTCGTCCGTCGTCGACCACCTGAAAGTCTGCTGGGCTTCGCGCGATTGGTCGCACCGTTCGAGCGTGACATTGCGGTGGCGATAGACGGGGGTGATAAGGATTGGCGTCCCGGCAATCTCGCCTCTCTCTCCCGCAAGTGATGCGCACAGGTCGGTCCGCGCCTTCGGGCTGAGCCGACCCGACGCGAACGTCCACTGCTGCGAGGGCAAGCCGGCACAGTTGCGCAGCACCAGCTTGCCGGCCGGCTCGAGGGCCGAGGCAGTGAGGCAGCGATCGTATGCGCTCGCCTTGATCGCGCTCTCTGTGGCCACCTGTTCGAACCGCTGATCGTCGAGCTCCGCGCCGTACTTACAGGTATGTGCCTGCAGCGGATCGTCGAGGCGCAGTGTCGCCCCGACGCCGGCGATGTCGAGGCAATAGCCGCGCGCTTCATCGATCGCGTGCACCGTGCGCAGCAGGCCTGCGTCGGCGCCGGCTGTGGCAGGGCCGATCACGATCGCAAGCAGCGCCGCAAGGACGGACAGCCAGGTTTTCCTCATAAGCTCTCCCTCTTTGCCGACTTGGACGGCAGGAAGTTTCATAGCCCGATCTCGCCGACGTGCGTCACCGCCCCTGCAAGAAGTCAAGCGCCAGACTCGTCATCACTTTAACGCCAACCGGCAAGGCCGACTCGTCCGCGAAGAACAGCGGCGAATGATTCTGCGGCACACCCTTGACGTCCTGATCGCGCGGCGTCACGCCGAGCAGCACGAAGAGGCCAGGGACCTTCTGCTGGAAGAACGAGAAGTCCTCGGCGGTGAGAGTAAGCGGGCCAACCTTGACGTTGTCTTCGCCCGCTACCCGCTTCAACGTCGGCACCATCCGCTCCGTGAGTTTCGGATCGTTCACCGTCGTCGGATAGCCGAGTCCCAGCTGGAGTGTGGCGGTTGCCCCGGCCGCCTCGGCGTACTTCGTGGCAATGTCGCGCATGCGCCGGTGGATGTCGCGTCGGACGTTCTCGTCGAACGCCCGCACCGTCCCTTCCATTTCCACTGTTTCAGGGATGATGTTTGAGCGCACCCCGCCGCTGAAGCGGCCGACCGTGACGACAGCCGGCGCCTCGGTAATGTTCACCGTTCGGCTGACGATCGACTGAAACGCCGTCACGATCTGCGCACCGATGACGATGGGATCGACACCGCCCCAGGGGATAGCACCGTGCGTCTGGCGTCCCTTGATCGTCAGCGAGAAAGAGTCGGCGCTGGCCATCAACGGCCCTGAACGATAGACGATCTGACCCGCAGGGAACGGAAAGACGTGCAGTCCGAAGACCGCGTCCACTTTCGGATTGTCGAGCACGCCCTCGATCGTCATCTGCTCGGCCCCGGCAGGCGACTCGCCCGCAGGCGGCCCTTCCTCCGCAGGTTGGAAGATCAGCTTCACGGTGCCGGGAAGCTGGTCCTTCATTCTTGCGAGGATGGTGGCCGCACCGAGCAGGATGGCCATGTGGTTGTCGTGCCCGCAAGCGTGCATGACGCCGACCTGCTGGCCGTTCCACTCCGCCTTGACGGTGGATTTGAATGGCACGTCCACCTCTTCGGTGACCGGCAGGGCGTCCATGTCAGACCGCAGCGCGACGACCGGCCCCGTACGACCGGCCGGCGCGCGTCCACCGCGGAGCACCGCCACCACGCCAGTGCGCGCGACGCCGGTCTTTACCTCGTAGCCGATGGCGCGCAGGTGATCGGCAATGATCTTTGCCGTACGGACTTCACGATTGCCGAGCTCGGGGTTCTTGTGGAAGTCGCGTCGCCATTCGACAACCTGCGACAGTACTTCGCTCACCTGGCTGTCGAGTGTCGCAGGCGACAAACCTGGCTGGGACGGCTGGCCCAACGCGGGCACTGGGATTGCCAAGAAAAGAGCGAGGACACCGAGAGCGCGCATGAACGGGCCCCTTTTTTCGAGTTCCGTGATTCTACCTTCAGTTCGTGTGTGCAGGAGCATCGGCAGCCGCTGCGAGTCGTTCCCGTACTCTCCATGCCTGCCACACATGCCGCCGCTCATGCGCCATCGTCAGCGCGAATTCCTGGCCAAGGCTCAGCCTGAACCATCGCGTGACCGGGTTCTCGACCTTCACCCGGGACAAATCTAGCCCGTCTGCCTCGACCAGGGCTCGCGCGAGGTCGTGTTGCAGCGCGAAGAATCCATTGATGATTTCGGGCGCTGACAACTCAGGCGCCGGCCGATACGCTTTCGGCGCCTTGAACTTCATCGGTGGAGGGGCGTCCATGAGGCGCACGAACCAGTTTCCCAGTATTCCGTGCCGAAATGGCCCTCGCCCAAGAATCCCCCGAGTGCGCGCATCAACCAGGGCACGACGAATGCTCGCCAGGGAGTGACCTCCCGTGACCATCAGGTGATTCATGCAATCGGCCACCGACCAGGTGCCGGCGGTCTCCCGCCAGACGATCTGGGCACCCGTCAAGCCGTCAATCAGCCGCCGTGCGTCGCGTTCGATGGCCTTCAGCTGATCAACGTACGAGCGCAATTCGGACTCGATTGGCGTCTCGTGTGAATTCACGGGTCTGGTTCGAGTCGGTGCGCGCCGGGTTGGCGGATCTCAAGACCCGCCGCTACGGTTCCATGGGCACGGAAGGGGTTGTCGCGTTCACTGTATACGTTCCCACGTCAGTCGTCGTGTCGGGTTCTCCAGCGGTGTCAGCACGATTCGGTTGCCTGGCGCAAATTCGAATTTCCGCACCAGGTCGCCGCCAATGTCACCGGGGTTCACGCTTCCCTGCCGATGATGCGTCACCGTCATCGCTCGCTCGTCAACGGAGTACCTGCCGAAGTACGCCGTGTAGCCCCTGAGCGCCTCCTTGGCCTCCTCGGGTGTTGGGTCTGCTCCGACATACTTCGGACGGATGCGATCAGGCATGATTTGGACGGACATCAGACCACTGCGATCGTAGACGATGAGGCCCGTCGGATTCGCGCCGCGGTTGGGAGCCTGTTTTCCGCCATCCTGCACAATGGACACAAGCCGCCACATTCCAACCACACGCTTGGCGGTCTCTCCTTGAAGTCCCGACTGACCCATGGGCTGAGACGTCAGCACAACAACGATCACTGTTGTGATCAGCGCACAGATGCTACGCATGAGAATCCTCCTGCCCGTTCACAGCCGTTCTACGATCCCGCTCGATCCCCGAACGCCGCCCTGCGGATTTCCGGAACCTCCATCACTGTGATGCCGACCACCGGGGTTTTCTCAACGGCGCTCACGAGGGCCGCGACCATCGCCTGCCGTGTGACCAGGCCAAGTCGCTCTGCGCCAGCCCGCGTTGATGGCACCCATCGCAGAACAGCATAGGCTGGAAGCAGAACGTACGGCCAGTAGTGCCCTGGCCCCAATACGTACCAAGGTCTGAGTATGGTCGCAGGAATGCCAGTCGCCCTGACAGCGGCCTCACCTTCCTGTCGCACCGCAATGTACGCCTGCATGACGGGCGCCGGATGCGCAACGCTGACGTACACGAGATGTCGGACAGTGGCCTGTCGCGCAGCTGCAACCGTCGCCCGAATCGACCGAAGATCCACGTTCTGAAACTCCGCCGCCTTTGTGGGATTCGGATGCGGCGTGCCCACGAGATGCACCAGGGTAGCTGCCGGAGGAATCGACGAGGCAAAGGTGGATTCGTCGAGGGCGTTGCCGGTTGCCGTGACGGTACCGGCCGGAACTTTTCCTTCGGATCCGGTTCGCACCAGCGCATGCACCGCATGTCCTCGCGTGAGGAGAGCAGAAATCAGCGGCCGACCTATGTATCCCGTGCCGCCCGTCACGAACACAGACATGCTCATTGCTGTCTCGGATTCACGTCAGGAATGCGTTGTCCGGAAGGCGTTCAAGGCCGCTCGCGTCTCATCGTAGTCATAGGTCGTCACTTCAAGACGGTGACCGTACGGATCGGAAAAGTAGATCGAAAACGCCTTCTGATGGTCGACCACCAGGTCGGAGGTAAGGGTTCGATTCTTGTGATCGTTGAGCTGCAGTTCACCCAGGCGACCCAGGAACGCCAGAAACCCTGTGGCATCAACGCGAAACGCGACGAGATGAAATCCTGCCGTCGGCCTCGATTCCTGCGGCTGACCTTCGAAGAGTGCCAGCTTCGTGCTCGCATCGTCGCTCGAAATCATGAGCGGTCCGCGTGGATCGTCGGCCCATTCGCGATACCCCGGGACGATCTCCAGCCCCAGGACCCGCTGGTACCACCTCGAGGCTTCGTACCGATCCGGCACGAACAGCTCGACATGGTCGATCTGCAAGACGCGGAACGTGCTCACGTTGGACGTCCTGTAAGTCTGGTTTCCGACCGCTTCAGTCGCGGCGGCTCAATCGGTCTTGAGGCGCGCGGAAAACCAAAAGAAGTCCAAGAATTCCGGCCGCGCCAATGAGGAACTCAACCACACCTGGCCTCACACCGCACCGGCGGTATGGGCGCTGCTGCCAAGCTTCAGCACGGTATTCCAGTTTCGTCCGGTTCCACGGACGCCCAGCTTTTTCTCGATCAGCGAGTGCGTGAAACGCGAACGACCGACACCGTCCGGGTACACGATGTACGCCTCGCGCCCTTTCGCACTCATTCGCTCCGATCCGGTTATGGCGGATTGCAGCGTCTCAACACTTTTCGCGTCGACAGCGCTCTTGAAAAACATGACGAGCAGGTGGCCAGGATCGCGCTGCGCTTCCTTCTGAAAGGGATTCGCTTCCACGATCTTCTTCCACTCACCAGCGGTCCGCACGATAAAGTCAGCCTCGAGCTTGAGGCGCTTTCTGGCTTCCTGTTCGAGAACCCGCTCGAGCTCGTCGCCGGTTCGCGACTCACTTTGAAAAACCAAGTTGCCGCTCTGGAGGATCGTTTGGGCGTTGGCAAAACCCAATTTGGTGAGGAGAGCGCGCAAGTCGGACATGGCCACCAGTTTGTGACCGCCAACGTTGATACCCCGAAGGAGGGCGATGTGCGTCTTCACGGTTCGGGGTACGTTTTACCACGGACGACACAGAGGAGGTTACCTTACACTGTGGACGATCTTCTTCGTAATCGGCCCGGATTTTTCAGGTTCGTCGTCAATTTGTTCAGCACTTCTCGCTTCACTCGAGCCGCCAGTCGATCCTCTTCGCGTCGCAGAAAGCGGGCCACGTCTATCGGGGCTCTCTTCGCCAATTCTCGAAGAGCCCAGGACATGGCCTTGACGACCATATCGTCGCGATCGGCCACCAGAACCCGGCATACGCGAAGCGTCCGTCGAACATCGCCGTCTCCACCCCGAGCACGTGAGTTGAGCGGAACAGTGGCTACCAGAGCCAGACGCCGGCGCCACCTGTCAGCTGAGCGCGCCCATGCTGAGATCAAGGAATCTCTGACCTGGCCATCTCGCCAGGCGCGCCCCAGCACGGTCACCGCGTACAGATCTACAGAACCCCAATCCGAAAGCCCTTCGGCCATCTCTTCCGCAAGCTGATCGTCTACATGAGCCACCGCAAGCGGATTACTCGCAAGGATCTCCCACGCAACGACACGTTCCGCCCAGCCAGCATTCTTGAGGAGCAATCGCACGAATTCGAGCACGACTTCCGGTGACTCCCGCTCCAGCGCGCGTGCATGCCGCCGACGGACCATCCGGACCGATGTCGCATCCTGCTTCGGCAGCCTCGCCAGATCGCGACGGACGACCTTGGACAATTCCACGGCGTCGTGCACGGTTACACCTGCTGGACGTTCAAAGGCAGAAGTACGACTGCTCCGACACCCAACGGGGTTAAACCCCCATGTACGCCGCGGTCACGAAGCATCTTGAACCACAACGAACACGAAGACGACGTGGTGAACCACTACGGCACGAAGATCGAAGACATCTGAATGCCACGACGGACACGAAGATCATGAAAACATTCTGAAACCACGACGACATTCACGAAGGGGATGAAGAAGTTGCCACAACGACGCGAAGAAGAAGTACGTCTATTGACGACGGGGACAAATCACGACAAGAGAGCACACGGCCCAGGCTTGCGCGAATCAGCCATTGCACGAAACGACTTCGTGTTCGTGGTGAATCTTCGTGGTCCAAAAAGACTTCGTGGTCGTCGTGTTCGTCGTGGTTGATAAACTTCGTGGTCGTTGTGTTCGTCGTGGTCGAAACAACGTCGTGTTTGTTGAACTGAAACTCATCGTGACTTCTTGTTCGGCATTTCCCGGATCGTCCGGACCGCCCTTTCAATCCGACGCACCCGCGTCTCCGGCTTCTTGGCTTCTTCGATTGCCTCCACGTGCTCGCGCTTGTGGGTGTAGCTGAGATCCTGCCACCGCTCCCAGGCGGGCGGGATTGCCTTGAGCGCCTTTACGAAATCTGCCGGTGGTTTGACCTCGCGTTTTTTCGTGTCGAGATCCAGCCGCACCTCAAGCGTTTCACCGCCCTCCAGGCCCGCTGCTTCCCGATTGCTCTTCCGCAGCGGAATGCAAGGCGGACCGCCCATTGCCGCAATTGTGCTTCGAAATGTGTACCCGTTCAGGGTAACTCTCACAGGTACCCTGACCTTACCAAAGACACTCTGGGGCTCAAACGTGAGGGGAATAAAACACATCGACCCATCACGGACGATCGTGGCCCTGAAGGTTTTTGAGCTCACTGAACGACATCTCCCCTAGATGAACTGCTTCCCGCTCGCCCACGCCTCGAGGAGCGGCACCCTGAGCTGGCGGCAGATCGTCACCGGGTTGTCGCGCTGGAAGGGCATGGCAAACGGATTCGTGATCTTCGATGTCGGGCGGACGTCGCCAAAATCCTCGCGCAGATCGTCGGGAGACATGCCAACCGCAATCACAATGGTCGCGTCCGGGTTGCCCGGTCCCCACAGATAGAAATTGTTGTGTTGGCTCGTCGCAACAGGCAGTCCAAGAGCCCGGCCATAGTAGCGGAGGGCGCCAGCCTCTCCGTAGTTGCTCGTCACGATGATGGCTCGACTGCGCTCATCCGGCGTCAACGAGTGCCATGCCTCAGCAACGATCGACGTCAGTTCTTCCCACCCGAAACGATCGGCAAAATGTTGCGGCAGCGCGCCCAGCTCGCTGCGCTCAGCATTCTCAGGTACGATACCGAGCGTGTTCATGTAGCCAACGAGGCGTTCTGGCGAGAGCAGGGGCACGACAATCGGTAAGGGCAGCATCGCTGCAAGCAACCACACCGCAAGGACGGCCGGCCGGAGGACGAGACTACGCGGCTGCGCCAATAGTCGCTCGACGAGCACAGAGCCCGCAGCAAGCGGCAGGAGAAGTGCGGTCGCAAGGTAGTAGGCTTTGCCACTCATGAAGACGAGATAGGACACCACGAAGACGATGGCGAGCGCCCGGAATCGGCCGTCATTTCCAAGAAACAGCCAGACGAGGCCGGGCACCCAAAGCAGGGTATTCACGGGTCCGAAGTCGCGGATCTGGGCCATAAAAAAGCCGACCGGGCCGAGATTGACGTTCTTGAAACGCGTCGCGTTCCGAATGAATTCCACTGTCGGCCAGCCGTTTTGAACTTGCCAGATCACATGAGGCGCAACCAGTGCGACGACAATTGCGACGCCGAGCCAGGGGCCTCGCGTTCGAAGATCGGAGCGCAGGGGTGTCGCGACGACTGCGGCCGCAATGCCGACTCCAAGTGTGCCCACGCTGAGTTTGTTGAGCAGACCAAGTCCCAGGACCGCGCCGAGAAGGATCCAGAGTCGGGCCCTCGCCTTCGCCTCGGCCTGCGACAGGCGCAACAGCACCTGTGCGGCCAGCAGCCAGAATACGAAGTCGAAGGCATTCATCGAGTAGAAGCCCGTGATGCCAAAAAATGTCGGGGCGGCCAGCACTCCTGCCGCCGCCAAGGTGCGCGAGAGCTGGCGGCCACCGAGCATCCCGGCAAGTCCGCTCGTCAGGAGCACGGCTCCGGCCCCCGCGAGCGATGGCAGGATCCGGAGAGCCAGCAGGGAATCTCCAAACAACGCACGCCAGATTGCCAGAACGAAAATCGAGAGCGGCGGATGATCGACGTAGCCCCACGCGAGATGATCCGCGCACGCCAGGTAATAAAGCTCGTCTCGAAAGACGGGATAGCGTGGACCCCAGCCCAGTTGCAGGCCAACGAACGCCGCTGCAAAAACCCAGGCCCCCCTCGAAGGAGATGAATCGATCATGTGATCGACCTGGCCTCACCAGGACTCGTGCGTTCGGGATGTTCCATGCGCTCGAGCTCCTGGTCGATGTGATCCAGCGTCCGCTCGAGCAAGGCACGGTGGCGCGGGTCAGTCGCAGCGGCTAGATCGTTGACCACACGAGTGCGCGACAGCAAGAGTCCCGCTCGACGCGCATGATGCTCGCGCTCGGCAGCGGTCGTCGGAGGCTTTGCGCGAGCGACCTTTTCGGCCTCTGCCGCCCGCATCTGATCTTCAACGTTCTTACTTTCCCACCCTCGGGCCATGTCACGCCTTGCGATACGCCAGCAACTCGGCACGTCGCGCCTTCACGAGTTGCTTGACCAGAGCCGCAGACGGCTGCCTGGTCCACGGAAACTGAATCGTCCCCGTCGAGGTCTTGCAGCCTTTCAGGTCGGTCGCATAGGCGCGCCTGATTGCCGCGCTCATCGGATAGAGGCTCGTGTGGTGTTTCCAGCCGGCGTACCACACGAGTGGTCGTCCGTCGAGCCTGAACCCCGGAATTCCGTAGCTGAAACTCTCGGTTGCCGAGGGGGCTGCCGAGCGAATGGCGTTCCGCAACTTCGTAAGGCTTCTGCGGGCCGCGGGCGGCAATGACGCAAAGTAGGCACGCACCTGCGGTCCGACGGTCTCAGCGTTTTTCTTGGTGGGCGAAGGGGACTTCACGGTCGAGACCTCTGGTCCCCGGTCATGTTGCAGGCGTTGCGTCGATCTCGACGAGCGTCACGTTCGTGCCAAGCCGCAGCGAGTTCTGAATCTCCGCCACACGGTCCGTGTGAGTCATCAGGTCGCGAATCTCGCGCTCACTCGCCAGAGCCTCGACCTTGGCGCGATAGGTGATGCTTTTGGCGGGCTCACCTGCCGCGCCAAATTCGCCGCTGACTTCGACGTCCACCCGTTTGACTTCTATGCCTCGCCTTGCAGCTTCGCGGTAGATGTCGTTGCAGTAGCACGTACCGAGCGCGAGGAAGAGCAGTTCTCCGCCATTCGCGCTCGACCCCGCGCCGCTTGTCCTGGGCGGAATGTCGATCGTGCGTTGGACACCGTCGGTCGCGACGGTAACCGCATGCCGACCGTGACCGTTCTGGACCCGTGCCGTGATCTTCACTCGACTTTCACGCGCTTGAGAAACTGCTGGTTCTCGTGGCAGATGAACTCGATGAGCTCCGAACCGTCAGCGACAAGCCGCTGGTCGATTCTGACTGTAAATGAACGCGTGTATGCCTTCGGATCGTCGAGCGTGAATTCGATCTCCAGCTGCCCGTAGTTGACACGCCGGAACCGCTCGGTCACTTTGGCCGCCTCGGTCATCGGACTGCCACGAGCGTCGAGCCAGCCGTCACCGCGGTAGTTGTTTGTCTCGACGACCAGCGTGTCGTCTTCCCATCTTCCAACGGAGTAGCCGTACCAGTACGGCTGCGGCTCCCCTTGAGGGGGAAGCGGCCGGCCATCCAGGAAGATCGTACGGAGACCGTAGTTTGTCTCGTAGATGATGAGGATTTGCCGGGGCGTCTGCACGATCTTGAGTGGCTGCGGATCCAGGTGCAACTGCAGCAGGCTTTCGGGCAGGCACAGCCCATCGGGATTGTCCTTGCTGAACTCGGCCGCGCGCTTCTTCTGCAGGTCCGCGGCCCAAGGCCGGAACGGCAGGTCGTCCTTGAATCCGACCCCGGCATTCCCGAACCTGGCCAGCGGAGGCCGCCCGGCTGGTGGATTCGGCTCCGGATCTCCACGACTCATCCAGATGCCGGAGAAATCGGGCTTGCCCTCAGCAGTTCGCGGAGCGGGTGCCGAGAGATTGGGCTTCCCGTCCGGCCCGACGGGAAGCCCGGTCACCGGATGCAGCGGCCACTGCGCGGACAGCCATGGTGACAGGACGGTCACCATCGCAGGCACGAGCGCCCTCGTGAACCAGCGCGCCATGTCAACCCTATCTGGGCGCCATGGGATTCTCGTCTGCGCTCGGACCGTAAATGGACGGCACCGGCACATTCAAGAGACGGAGGTACACGGACAACTGCCCACGATGATGGTAGATGTGATTGAGCGCCAGGGAGCGGATGAGTACGCCCTTGGGCATTGTCATCAACGTCGCTCCGTTTTTCTTGAGTTGCCACATCTGCCCCAACCCACCGTCTCCCACCTTCGAGACTGCCGCCTTCATCTTCTTGGTGCCCTCCTCATGCGCCGCAAGAATCTGCGCACCTGACGAGGGTTGTGGCGCCCCTCCCATATTCGGCATCTCCAGCGAATCTTCCAGGGCCCACTCGCTGATGATCCCCGGCCCCGCCGCGACGTGCAGCGCGAGCTGTCCAAGCGACATCGACTTGGCATGCGGCTTCCACGTCAACTGATCGGCCGGTACACGTTCGAGCACACGACGGGTCGTCGCGCTTTCGAGATCGAACTCCTGCAGGATTTCGGCAACCGTTGCGGGCATGACGTTTCCCCCTTGTGACAAGATCATTGCCTAGAGCTTCACTTCGCTCACCTGAATGGTGGGCTGCGTATTCGTGTAGTTCGGGATGTCACGCACGATGGCCTCCGCGTGCGGCCCGAAGGATTGCTGAAATGCATCGACGGAATCGAACAAGAGATGTCCCATCGCGACGTAGGTCGGCGGCGATCCAGCTTCCCCGCCTCCAACACCTTGTTCCACCGACATCCCCTTGAGCGCCGCACCAAGCTTCTGTCTGACCATTGGCATATGGTTGTCGAGATAGTACGGCATATCGAACGTGCAGCCCTTCGTATTCGGATAAAGCACGCTGACTTTGATCACTGTTCCTCCTGGCGTTGTCGGTCAACCCTACACTGCCACTCGTCCCTTTACGGCGTTGGCGCGCGCACGTTGCGTGATCCGGCCCGTGGATTCGGCCGCGACTCGATTGCGAAGACGCGCCTCGAGTATTTCGATGTCACCTGGAGCCATGGCGGCAATGGTGCCACGCATGCTCGCCGACATCTGGCTCGTCGTCCAGAGATCTTCGAAGTTGGCAAACGTCCGTTGAACCGTAAACTCCCGAGTCTCAACGGCCTCCAGACCTGCCTTGCTCCACAGATCCCGCAGTGCGTCCATTCGCGAGGCATCGATGCTTGGCGGAAGCGCCGGCGTCAAACCCAGCGCGCGCATCTCGGTGTGGATGGCATCCAACGGAAATCCACCGCCCACCATGTCCCACGCGTAGGCTGCAACAATGCCGCCCGGTCGCACGACACGCACCATTTCGGCAACACCTCTGGCCGGGTCGGGCACGAAGAAGATGACCAGTGCCATGACCGCAACGTCAAACGCATCGTCGGAGAATGGCAACGCCATGGCGTCACCGTGACGAAGCTGAACGATCGACGCGTCCAATCGCGTGCGCGCGTAGGCGAGTTGCGCCTCCGATGGATCGATTCCCTGCAGAGCCGCTGGCGCAGACTTCTCCACGATCAGCTCGGTAAAAGCCCCGTTGCCACATCCGACGTCAAGCCACCGTGCGCCCGTGGGCGGCGCGAGCCAGTCCAGAAAGGCCACACCCGCAAGCTGGCTCCACTTTCCCATCATCCGCTCGTACGCGGCCCCGTCCTCGAAGCGAATCTGTGTTTCGGTCATGTCTCGATCTTGCGTATTGTCAGTTCGTACGTTTGGCCCTTGCCTCCTCGCGCCGCCACGCGTAATAGCTGTCGAACACCTTGATCTGGGTCATGTTCGGGACCGGCCGGGATCCTGATTGACCGTCGAAGTGCATGGCGTTCTGCGCTGTCGGGGCGAAGGCCGGCCAGGCCGGCAGACCCGCACCATTGGGATCACCGTTTTTCGCGAAGTTGACCCAGTAACTGCTCACGAGCTCTGACATCGCGATGTCTTCCGGCCGCGGGGCAGCAGCCAGCCCCAGCACGCCGCTCCCCGGGCCGCCAAGATTCCTGAACACGTAACCAATCTCGGCCCCGTGCCCTGCGCCGTTTGGCGACTGCGGTGTCCGATGGTCGAAGTAGTACACATAAGCCCGGCCTTTGCCTTGTTGACTTTGGAGCAGCGCCCACGCCCATGTATGCCAAGCAAATGTCGACTCACGAAAAACGTCCTTGGCGGACTGCGCGGCTTGCTCGTTTGTCGCGTGTGGATACGCCGCCAGGATCGACTCGGCATGCTTGCCGAAGCCCTCGCGAATCTGCGATTCAAACAACGTCGATGTCATGCCCGGTTGAGCGAACAGCCCGCCTTCGTCCGAGTTTGTCCCGATCAGCACCGGTGTGTCGTTGAACCGCTTCGCCCGATACAACTCGTACTGGTCGCCGGGCAGCACGTCACCGTCGAAGACTGGCCAGAATCCGGCCTGGAGGCCCGGCCCCATGGCTGCCTGCAGCTTTTCAGCCGCGAGATCGCGCGCGGCCTTGATGTCGCTGGCTCCCGCTTTGGCCAGGAAGCGTTGTCCTGCGGCCTCGGCCACCTTGAGCGGCGGCACGATTTGGCCGCCTTCATTCGCGAAGCGGGGAGGAGCGAAACTGCCGCCACTTTCGGAGATCGCCCGATGGAACAACCCTTTCGCGGCGGGCGAGACCGCCAGCATGCTCACCGCGATACCGCCGGCAGACTCGCCAAAGATTGTGACGCGAGAGGGATCGCCACCGAATTTTGCGATGTTGGCCTTCACCCACTGCAGCGCGGCGATTTGATCCTGCAATCCGTAGTTGCCTGAACCTTTGCCGCTTTCGCGACTGAGCTCAGAATGAGCGAGAAAGCCAAACACGCCCAACCGGTACGCCACACTGACAAGGACGACCCCTTTTTCCGCCAGTCGCGTCCCGTCGTAGGCAGGGACGCTCGTCATGCCGCCAACGAAACCGCCACCATAAATCCACACCATCACCGGCAGCGAGTCGGTGGCCGCCTTTGCAGGGCTCCACACGTTGAGATACAGACAGTCCTCGCTGATGGCGGGAGGCGCACCAAAGATTTTGGTAAAAGCCGGATCCTGCATGCAGCTTGGCCCGTACGTGGATGCCTCCTTGACTCCGGTCCACGGCGTGACAGGAGCCGGTGCCTTCCAGCGGAGCGCCCCCACCGGCGGAGCCGCGAATGGAATGCCCTTGAAAGACACGATGCCGTTTGTGAGCACACCGGAGACGCGGCCGCCCGTCACCGTCGCCTCACGAACCTGTGCACCCGCCGGGCAAACGCAGATCAACGCCGTGACTGCCAGCGCTGCGCAAAATAGCGGTTTCTTCACAAACCACCCTCCCCTTCTACCTTTTGTTGCCACTCCGCACGGAGAATCGCGTAGAGAAACTCGCTCGACCACGAACCCTTGAACCACGCGTTTTCAACGAAATGGCCTTCTTGCCGGAACTTCAACCTTTCAAGCAGACGCTGCGCCGGTACATTGCGGATGTCGACGATAGCAAAGACACGATGCACATCAAGCGTTGAGAACGCATACGTGACCAGGCTGCGGACAGCTTCAGACGCAAGACCCTGTCCTTGATGAGCCGGTGCCATGGTGAACCCGAGCTCTGCCTGGCGTGGATCGTGTTCGGTGCATCGCAGTGCGCAGTCGCCGATGAGCGCCCCCGAAGGAGTCCGCGAAACAGCGAACTGAAACCATTGGCCCGGGGTTCCTGGGACGAGCTCTTCAAGGGATTCGACAAATCGTCGGGCCTCTTCGACCGAACACGATTCCCACGATTGATAGCGGGCCACCGCGGGATCGTTGCGGTACGACGAGAGTGCCTGCGCATCGCGGGCCTCGAACCGGCGAAGCACCAGTTTCTCGGAATTGATCTTGACGAAAGATAAATCCTGCACGTCCGCAAGCGGCCCACGTTCAAGGTGGCGACCGTAGTATGGATCGTAGACACCCCTCCCGAAACTACCACTCCGCCGGCCGCCGCCTTGGCCTTCCAAGAGATCGGCCAATGCCGAGAGTCAGGCTTGCGAGCCAATCCTGAAAAGACTTCACCAGGTCTTTGGCTCCGAGGCCTTCAATGACCTGCGTCTGGGCCAGGCGGTCTCCAAGGCGCTGCCCCTGAGGGTCTCGAACGACGGTCAGTGCTTCCAGGAACACCGCGACAACATTTGCTCCGGGCAGGAGGAGCAGCAGATTTCGACGGATGGAACCAGTGAACGACGAAGGGCGCCCTGTTTCGAGGCTGATGACCACGAGACCAAAAAAGCATTTCCCAACGCTTTGTCCCTTCATGGCGTCCCGCAGGAGCAGGTAGGTCACGCCGGCGCCAAGCCACACGGTGGACTCCGATTTCCAGTAGAGAACGCCGCTCGTGGCAAGGAGGAGCGCGTCGATCGTTCCCGCATACAGGCGTTTCAAGACATCAGCTTTCGCGTATGGCGATACCAACCCACGCGAGAGCCATTTCACCGTCGGGAAGTACGCGAGCGCAAACACCACCGCCGGAAGTACCCAGATGGCAATGAACGCGTTCACGACAGTTCAGCGAACGGTCATCATAGAGGTCATCGACCTTGCGGATGAATCCAGGCCACCTCAACCGAGATCCCTCACGACCCTGTGGCTCAGCGATGCAAAGGCTCGGGCGCGTCCGCGTATCGCTTGTATTTGCCCAGCAGTTTGCCGACCACCAACTGCACTGGGAACAACCACCGCTGCACGGCTGCCGGAATCTCTACCATCGCGAACTCACTCCGATACCGACTGATCAGGAACACCGCATCGAACGGATCCGGCCGCACTCCACCGTTTCGCTTCGTCGACGCATAAAGCTCCGTAAGGAAGTATTCCAGGTTGTCAGCAGGTTCGACGTAACCCGTACATCGCAGCTCGGTCTCGCCGGCGTTCCAGAATTTGTGCGCCTCTCCAGGCTTGAACACGATCGTTTGCCCAGGTTCGCCGAACTGTGCTGGCTCGCCGGGCCGCTGATAACCGATCCGCCCGTGCTGCACCGTGAGGGCTTCTTCCTGGTGATGATGAATATGCATCGGGGGCCCGGATCCCGGCTGGACGATGTTCTCAACTTCGAGACGATCACCGCCAGCTCCCGGTACTCTTCGGAGGAATGTAATGCGCTCCCCCGCACCGTTCTCTATGGTGTGGGGGTAGGTATCGCGTCCCATGAACTCGCTCCCACGATCACCTGGCCATGCTGTGTCCGGAGGCACGCCTCCTCGACGAGACGAAATCTCCGGTTTATGTTCCTCGATTGGCGGATGCCGCCGCATCCATCCGATCCCTGACGGCACGCATCCCATCTCGGAGCGAAGCTCCAAATCCAGCCGCCACCGCTTCCAGGTATTCCGACGCGTTTGGTCCGAAAAGACTGACGCGCTGGCTGACGACACTTCCTCCTTCGGGTCTCTGGTCGAAACGGAACTCGAATCGGAGAACGGCATCGGGCAGCGGAAGATCAATCACCAGCCGCCGGTTGGGTTCGACAGCGGTCACCTCCCAGTCCGTGTGGCCTCCGCCGGCAAGATAGGTCCTGCCACGCATACCAGGACGATCCCGGTACGGGCTATCGGCCTCGACTCGCTCGATTCCGGGATCTGCCGTCATGTTCTCGAGACTGGTCAGGTATTTGAACGCGAAGGCCGGGTCTGAACTGGCCTCCACCGACTCTTCCATTTGCCATAGTGGCTCCGGCGCCAGGCTCATAGAGCTGTTGCTTTCCGCCATTTTCGGACGGCCAGGACGGTCTGTTACTTCCTGGGAGGATACCTTGCGATCGACTTCTTGACCATGTCGTCCAGCTTGTCCGACAACTTGGCAGGATCGGATTCCTCTTCGGTCGCAATCCCGCGCCAGACGAGCGATTTGGTCGTCGGATCTCGCAAGTCGATGACCAGTGTCCCCTCGGCGTACGGCACTCTGGCCACACGCGTGCCGAGGCCGCGCCAGCCCGCGGGGTAGGTCTCCGTCTCGACGCGGCGCTGCGCACCGAAGGTGTAAAAGACGTTCAAATCCGAGCGCTCGGTCGACGGCGTCAGTCCCCTGGCCGTCAAGGCCCGTTCGATTTCCGCCTGGATCCGTTTCTTCGTCAACTCGCTGTTTAGCGCAGGGCTGCGGCTGTTCAGCCGGCCATCGCGAACCGCGAAGGTCTTGAACTTGCGGAAGTCGACCGACTCATCGAATTCGGTGGTAATTTTTTGCGCGAAGACGTCCGTGACACACAGGGCGCTCAAGCCGAACGCAACAATCGCATGGCAGATTGAACGCTTGCCATACAGTCGACCGACCGAGAGGATCGAAATTGTCACGGTCACCTCCGGACATGACGTGTGGACTGTCTTTATTGCGCCCTATTGCGGCGGTCCGTACCGTCCGTCGACGTACACCCACGCACGCAATCCCGACTGCAGGACCACCGAAACGCGCTTGTATGCCGCAACCTCGTACTTGTCAGCACTCTGAACTTCCTCGGACGTGACCGCATACACCGTGCCGGCAACCGTATCCGTAGGCCGGCCGGTAAACCTCACGATGGCATGATGCGTCTTGCCGCTGAGCTCAACGGTGGCC
>DATBJG010000014.1:0-9519 GCA_036556585.1 Vicinamibacterales bacterium | reverse complement strand
TCGACGCCTGTGGCTTCGACCCCTGCCAGCTCGGTGTGATCCGGTTGATAGCTCCAAGTGATGAACGCCGTGAATCCGCCCGTTTCATCCTGCAGATCGCGCAAGCGCAGCAGATGTTCCAGGCGCTCCTCGTCGGTCTCGACACTTCCGTACATCATCGTGGCCGTGGTCCGAAGGCCGCTCTGGTGGGCGATACGCATGATATCGATCCATTCGTCGGCGGTCGCTTTGGTGTAGCAGTGCAGCAGCTTCCGCACGCGATCGACAAGGATCTCTGCGCCGCCACCGGGCATGCTGTCCAGCCCCGCAGCAATCAGCCGGTCGATGACCTGCTTGGGGGTCAGCTTCGACAACCGCGCGATGTGCAGAACCTCCGGGGGCGATAAGGCATGCAACCGGAAATCCGGGTAACGATCTTTGACCGCCCGAAAGAGATCTTCGTACCACTCGATGGGAAGATCGGGATTGTGACCACCCTGGAGCAGGAGCTGCACGCCACCCACAGCAATGGTCTCGTCGATCTTGCTGAAGATTTCGTCAAAGCCGAGCACGTAGCCATCCGCAGACCCAACGTCCCGATAGAATGCACAAAAGTTGCACCTGGCTACGCAGACGTTCGTATAGTTGACGTTCCGATCGATGATATAGGTGACCACGCGCTCCGGATGTTTGCGCAGACGGACGGTGTCTGCAAGACGTCCCAGCAGATGGGTGGAGGCGCTGCGATAGAGCGTCAGCGCCTCGTCCGCTTCAAGGCGAACGCCGTCGAGCACCTTCCTCGCCGCTTTCTCGATGACGGATTTCTGCTGATCCAAGGCGTTCTTATGGTACCTCAAAATAAAACCGCGGCGCCCCTGGGCTCGCGACGAAACCCAGCTCTGCTGCCAGCCCATAGAAGCGACGCAGCCCCTCGAGTTCTGCATCCTGCAAATCAAAGCTGACATTCTCGGTGAGATAGCGGGTTCCGATAGTCACTTTTGTCTCATCGTGACCGAAGTATTCGCGCGCGACATCTTCGACGTGCGCCGCGCCGGCCATCTTGGCTTCACGCAGTCGCAAAAGGCCGTCGGGGTCGAGAGCTCCCGGCCAGCCCGCCCAGAAGGCATACACAAAAGGCAAGCCTGTCATCGCCCGCCACTGCTCGCCGAAGTCGATCTTTTCCACCCCCAGCGCGACCGGATCGGCAAACAGTGCCGCGTCTCCAATCAGCATAGCGGCATCGCACCGATCGAGCATGGTCGGAAGATCGGGCGGCGCATGGCGCAGCTCCGGATGGATGTGAAAATGCCGGGCGCAGAGGATCCGGAGGAGCATCGTCGACGTCCGCGAGCTGGTATCGACCGCAATCGTCCGAATCGAGGAGACGGAACAGGAACTGAAGAGGGCCACAGAGGCAACGGTCCCGTTCGACGCGACCGCCACATCGGGCACGATGAGATAGTCGCGCCGGTGCAGGTACTCAATCGATGGGATTAACCCCAGCTCCACCTCTCGATCGTGAAGCAGCGCCGCACATACCGAGGGCACGTCGAAACGGATGGAAAATCGCCGGACATCAGCCTGCAGCCCGTACACGAGGGGCCTGGCGTTGAGGTAGGTTACCGCGCCGAGACGAGTGGGCATGGGTATGGGTGGCAGTTGTCAGTCGACAGTCGTCAGTCGACAGTCGTCAGTCGACGGTCGTCAGTCGTCAGTCGTCACAAGCGCGGCGTCACACACGGTTGGGTCCGCGCACACATCAGGATCTGACCCCCCATATGCCGTTCCGCTCCACGGGCACGAGCGCTGCCGCCTGGATGTTTCGCCGCACTTCCTCAACAGGCGTGCGCCGCGGGCCGAGCGACCCATCGTCGGCCGCTGGCACATCGTCCAAGTCGTCAGCTCCAAACGTCAGCGCTACCTGGGCGAGCTTGGGACCGTAGAGCGACCAATCCACCTGGATGGTCGCAATGTTGTCGGCAATGACCCGCGCGACCGCAACTCGCTTCAAGTCTTCGTACCCCGTCGTGGGGACCGTCGAGTTCAATTGCCGAGGAAGTGGCGCCAGAGCGCGAACGCCCGGCACCCGATCGAGAAGAAATGTAAGCTGCCGTACTCTCGCCAGCCAGTTATCTGTTCCGTGGTCGAACACAAGCCGTGGAACCGAAATGCCCGCGTGCACCAGTGCTTCCAGACCCCGGTCGAAGTCGGGGTGGTCCACAGCTGCTTCCGCAATTCGTTCGAGCCCCGCGTCTTTGAGTGCGGCCAGGCATTCGGGCAGGGATGTTCCAACGTGTCGTGCAAGGTTCTCCAGCTCAGCGAGGGAAAACGCCGACACTGGAGTATGCCCGGCACGTGCAAACACGCTTCGCAGGCCGGCACAGGCCGCTTCGATTGACACGGGCGAGTCTATCAGCCGGACTTCCCCCGCTGAATCCGGAAAGGGCCCGGCGTCGGCCGCATCCGCCAATGTGACGTGGCAGACACGCAGGAATGTGACACGGTCGCCATGCCGGTGACGCCGTACGCCCTCGGCCAGCATTCCCAGCCCGATGATGTCCGTCATGGCGGCAAGATCTTGCGTCTCGGCCTCCGTCAGCCGTTCATGCGCACCGATTTTTGCTGACAAC
Source organism: Vicinamibacterales bacterium (assembly GCA_036556585.1). GTDB lineage: Bacteria > Acidobacteriota > Vicinamibacteria > Vicinamibacterales > JAMQPK01 > DATBJG01. Next base: position 6,910 of record DATBJG010000014.1, on the reverse strand, counting down.
ATATCGAGCATTACTGGCGCCCCTGAATCGCGCTCCACACTTGCAAGGCCTTCTTCCCTGCTTCCTCGCTGGTCACCACACGGGCCGGCCATTCGCGGTTGAAACCTTCCGATGCCCATTTGCGAGTCGCGTCAATGCCCATCTTGCTGCCGTACGCCGGGAGATCGGACGCGTTCTCCAGATCATCAAGCGGACCTCTGGTGAACTGAATGTCTCGTTCAGGATCCACATGTGTCCCGACAATCCACGCGACTTCGCGGACGTCCTGAACCTTCACATCCTTGTCCACGACCACAATGATCTTCGAGAACATGAGCTGCCCGAGGCCCCAGAACGCGTTCATGATCTTGCGGGCGTGGCCAGGATACCGTTTGTCGACAGACACGATCACGAGGTTGTGGAAGATACCTTCGGCCGGAAAGTACATGTCCACGATCTCTGGAACCGTCTTGCGAATGACAGGCAGAAAGATCCGTTCGCTCGCTTTCCCAAGAAAGTAGTCTTCCTGAGGCGGGATCCCAACCACCGTCGTCAGATACGTCGGGTTCCGTCGATGCGTGATGCATTGGATATGAAAGACCGGGAAGTCATCCGCCAGCGAGTAGAAGCCGGTGTGATCGCCGAACGGTCCCTCACGCCGCCGTTCACCGGGCTCCACATACCCTTCGAGAACGATATGTGCGTTCGCTGGGACCTCGAGGTTAACGCTCACGGCCTTTACCAGTTCGATTCGACGGCGGGATAAAAACCCCGCCAGCAGCAATTCGTCGAGTCCTTCGGGCATCGGCGCCGTTGCGGCATACGCGAGCACGGGCGAGGGACTCAAGGCCACCGCAACCTCGAGTCGCCGGCCAAGCCGCTCGGCAACCCGATAGTGCTGCGCTCCGCCCTTGTGCCGCTGCCAGTGCATGGCCGTGGTGCGTCCGTCGAACACCTGCATCCGGTACGCGCCTATGTTTCGGACGCCGGTCTCAGGATCTTTCGTAATGACGAGCGGAAACGTGATGTACTTCCCGCCGTCTCCGGGCCAGCACTTCAGAATTGGAAACTCGTCGAGGGTGCCGTCGCGGCGGACCACTTCCTGACAGGGTCCATCCTTGACCGTCTTCGGCATCAAATCGCTCAACCGCGACACAAGCGGCATCATCCGCATCGCATCGAGGAGACCACCCGGCATTTTCGGCGTCATGAGCTCGTCGATTTCACGAGCCAGATCGTCAAGCGTCTTGACGCCAAGAGCCAGGCACATTCGCTCGAGCGAGCCAAAGACGTTAGTGGCGACCGGGATGCCAAACCCCGCCGGACGGGTAAAGAGCAGCGCCGGGCCGCCGCCCGGCGACTTGCAGGCAAGGTCCGTTACAGCCGCGATCTCGAGATCGGGGCTCACCGGCTCCTGCACGCGCGTCAGAAGCGACCGCTTCTCGAGGTCCGAGAGAAAGTCGGTGAGATCGTGGTGCATCACAAGGTCAAAGGTCAAAAGTCAAAGGTCAAAGGTAGGTACAAAGGTACTCAGTTTTGACCTTTGACCTTTGACCTTTGACCTTCGTCTATCTCATCCGCAATCCGGTGCGCCAGCACCATGGCACGGCGCCCGGCGGCACCATCCACGATCGGCTGACGATGAGTGCGCGCGGCTTGCACGAAATCCATCAGCTCAATCCGAAGCGGCTCCTCGCGGGGAATGTCAATCTTGCCACCTTCGATGGCCGGCGGTTGACCGTTGCGACGGACCAGCCGCCAGTGCTCGAGCTCCTGCTCTGCGTAGTCAATGGAGACGTACGCGTCGTGCTGGAACCATCGAATCTTGCGCACCCGGTCGCGGCTGATACGACTGGCAGTCAGGTTCGCGATGCAGCCGGAAGCAAACCGCAGTCTGACGTTGGCAATATCGATCCGATCGGTGAGCACCGCCACGCCAACGGCTTCTATCGAGGCCACTTCCGAGTGGACCAGGGAGAGGATGACGTCGAGATCATGAATCATGACGTCGAAGACCACGTCGATGTCGAGGCTGCGCTCCGGAAACGCGCCGAGGCGGTGCACTTCAATGAATCGCGGCTCGGTCATCAGCGCCGCCGCCGCCGTGACAGCGGGGTTGAACCGCTCGGTGTGACCAACCCCGAGCGTTGCCGATGTCGACGCGGCCGTCGCAATCAATTGGTCGGCCTCGGCCAGCGATGCCGCGAGCGGCTTTTCGACGAGCGTTGCCACCCCGTGCTGGAGGAACGGTTGTGCGACCTCCAGGTGAGCCTGCGTGGGCACGGCCACACTCACCGCATCGACCTCCCAGAGGATGTCCTGTGCGTGGTAAGCCGCCCGGGCGCCGACCGCAGCGGCACCGTCATCCGCCCGCTTGCGATCGATGTCTACGATCCACTGCACGTCCACATCTCGCAACTCCGAGAGAATGCGGGCATGATGTCGGCCCACGTGGCCGTACCCGATCACGCCGACCCGGAGCGGCAGCGCGTCAGCCATCCTGTCTTGTACGGCCCACAATGGTGATGCCGGCCTCGTCAGCCGACGCTCTCACTGCATCCCCATCGAACACCAGGGTCTTGTCGGCATCGACCGAGAGCGCCGATGCTCCCGCCACGCGCATGGCCTGAATCGTCGCCAGGCCGATCACGGGGACGTCAAATCGCATGTCCTGATTTGGCTTCGCCACTTTGACGATTCGAACGCCCGGGCCCGCAAGGTAGCCGGCCCGAGCGATCACCTCGTCAGTCCCTTCCATCGCCTCGACCGCCACGACCGCCTGATGTTTCACCGCAATCGTCTGACCAACATCGAGCGCTGCAATGGCGTCCGCCATCCGATATCCGAATTCGAAGTCCTTGCGCTCCTCCTCGTTCGGTGCGCGTGTGGTCAGCACCCCTGGCCGCGCGAGCAGGGGGCCGAGCAACGCCGTCGAATCCATCAGCTCGATACCGTGATCGCGGAGAACTCCTGCCACCGCGCCGATCAACCCATCGGTATTGCGAAACGGCAGCTTTGTGAGCACGCTCAAGAACGTACGGTCCGGAATGATACCGCCGGCGAAGATTTTCGTGTGTTTGACCTGTCCGGCCATGACCGCGTGGGTCACGCGCGCCTCTTTGAGCAGGCTGATGCACGTACCCAATTGACCTATGGAAATCCAGTGAATGTCGACGGCCGCACGCGCCGCAGCCTCGTTCAAGTCGGTGGAGGTTTCTTCCCTGGCGGCAATGATGGTAACGTCGTGCCCCAATGCGCGCGCGGCTTCGAGAACCAGGAACGGGAACCGACCGTTGCCGGCAATCAATCCAAGACGCATGCGTCAGTCATCCACCACCATTTCTTCGGTGCGCCGGGTTGGTCGTCGCAGCAGAGCACCTCGCTGCGAGGACCGGATGAACTCGATTAAATATTGAACGTCGGGACAGGCAAGCGTCGCGTCGCGCTCGATCTGCGTGAGCGCCCGGCTCGTGTTGAGCTTCGACTGCAGGAGGTACCGAAACGCGCGCTTCAGTTTGGTGATGGTATCGGTGGAAAACCCGCGTCGTATCAAGCCGATCGTGTTCAATCCGTAGATGCGCGCGCGATTGCCGACAGTCTTGGCGAACGGGAGTGCGTCTTTCGTCACCACCGAGTAGCCGCCAATGAACGCGTGGCGGCCGATGCGGCAGAACTGGTGGACACCCGATCCGGCGCCGATATTCGCGAAGTCCTCGACGACCACGTGACCGCCAAGCGTGGCCATATGGCCGCAGATGATGTCGTGGCCGAGCCGGCAATCGTGCGCCACATGCGCGTACGCCATGAACAGGTTGCGATCGCCAATCTGCGTCATACCGCCGCCGCCCTGGGTTCCCCGGTGAATCGTCACGAACTCGCGGAAGATGTTCCGGCGGCCAATCACGAGCCTGGTCAGTTCTCCCTTGTACTTCATGTCCTGTGGAATGAGTCCGATGGAAGCAAACGGGAAGATCTCCGTTTCGTCGCCAATTTCCGTCCAGCCATCGACGACCGCCGACGCTCCTATCCGGCAGCCGCGACCAATCTTCACGTGTTCGCTGATGACCGCGTGCGGGCCGATCACCGTACCGTCGCCAATTTCGGCGCCCGGATGCACGCGAGCGGTGGGGTCAATGGCCGTGCGGTCCGGCGCGAGCCCCAGCAGCAACTCCGCCTCGGCCACGATCTGGTCCTCCACGAACGCCACCGCCTTGGCCTTGGCCATCTTCGAACGGGCACGACCGAGTGTGATTTCCAGCCGAAGTGTGTCGCCTGGCACGACCTGGCGTCGGAACTTGGCGTCATTGACGCCTCGCAACGACACACGAGTTGCGGGCTTCCCTCCCTCGCGCTGCAGCAGCAGGATGGTCGCCACCTGCGCCAGCGTTTCGAGCATGAGCACGCCGGGCATCAGCGGATTACCCGGAAAGTGTCCCTGAAAAAACTCTTCGCTGACGGTCACGTTCTTCAGCGCGACCATGCGCTGGCCGGGGTCGTACTCCGCAATGGCGTCCACGAGCAACGACGGATACCGGTAGCAGAGGCGATCCAGCAGGACAGGGATTTCGATGGACACGGGACGCGGATGAGCGCGGATCTCCACGGATCTTTTGGAATTGGCGGTGGCCGACGCACCGTGCCCCACGCACGGTGCCTCGAACCTTAGCACACGAAGGCGGATTTGCGCACGCGGCGCTCAGGGTTTCGGTGGCGTTCCTGGGGCCGGTGGCGTGGCTGGTGGAATCGCGGGCGGCTTTGGCGCCGGCGCCGGTGCAGCTGGCTTGGTGGTGGTCGCCGGCGGAGGCGTCGAGCCAGCCGTGGCATCGAACCGCTTGATCAACTCTTCGGTCAGATCCAGGGTCGGGTCGGCAAAAACGATACCCGCTTCGACACGGCTGAAGAGGAAACTGATGTTCCGTTCCTTGACGACACGCTCGATGATTGGCGAGAGCTTCTTCATAAACTCCGCCTGAAGCTCCTGCTGCAGCTCCTGCAACTCCTGCTGGGCGTCCTGCTGCATCCGCTGAAGATCGACGTTGAGGCGGTCGATTTCTCGCTCCAGCTGGTTGCGCGCCGAGTCGTTCAGGACCGTTCCACCAGCCTGCAGCTTCTGCTGCGCCCCCTGCAGCTGTTTTTGCTTTTCGCCAAGCTCGCTGCTCTTCTTCTGGGTGAGCGCCTGCACCTTTGCGCTGGCAATCTTGCCTTCGGCCGACGTCTGAACGATTCGCTCCAAATCCACCCAGCCAATGGTCAAACCACCACGGGCTGGCGCGGCGGCTGGGGCCGCCGTGGGCGCCTGCTGGGGTGCTTCACCCGCGGCGGGCGCCTGCGCACCAGCAGCGGGTGCCGCAAGGCAGATCAATCCCAGAAGGACAACGATGTACTTGTGCATCAGGCGATTTCCTTTCACGGACGTCAGAAGGTCGTGCCTACGTCGAAGCGGAATTTGAATGCCTTTTCCTGCTGAAGGTTGTTGTCGTTGACGCCTTCGCGGTTGCCATTGTAAGCGAAGATCAGCCGGAACGGCACGTTCAGCACGGGCATGAAGAAGCGGATTTCCGCACCACTCGACGTCTTGAACGCCCCGGTTTCCCCGGTGATCATCACGCGGGTGAGCTCATCCGGCAAAGGCGTTACCAGCTCCGATGTGTCCCCCGGGCCCGGGATCCACGGCACGACCTGCCGCGGTCCCACGACCGGCATCTTCCATGAGAAGGGCACGCCTCGCGCGCGGACCTGCCCCGCATCGGCAAACAGGACCAGGCGGACAGGACCGGCAATCGTGATCAGATACTCGACGTTGAAGAGCAGACTCTTGTTCCCGCCAATAACCAGCCCTGTCTGCGGATCGGTGGGTCCAATCGACCGGATGTCGTAGCCGCGAATGCTGTAACCACCGCCGAGGTAGAGGTTTTCGAAGATTGGCAGGTACGTCGTGCTACCAAACGGGTGCAGGTAGGCAGCCTGCGCGCGCATCCCTAGCGATGTCCGCCCCGTGTGACGGAAGTAGGCGACGAACTCCGCCTGCGGCTTGTAGAAGTTCGTATTGCCACCGATCCCCGCCATGTCGATCGACGCCGACAACCGTTTGCCCGTCGTCGGAAAGATTGGCTGATCGACGGTGTTGAACACGACGCTCGGCGTGATCTTGCTGACGGTACGGTGACCGTTGTTTCCGATCAGCAGCGAATCGTAGAGGAACGGATTCCGGGCGAGGAGCTCCGGCGCCAGGTCCTTGATTTGCTGAAGCTCGATCTGTGAACATCCGTTCTCGGTGAAAATACAGCTTGGATCGAGGAACGCCTGGTTGAAGTCCTTGACCGTCACCTGTTCGTAGCTGTAGTTCACGAACGCCCGCGTGAAATCCGCAAGCGGCCACCCGAACACGAGATTCCCGCCTTTGGAGGCCTGAGTGAACTGCCCGACGTACTGAATCTCGCGGTTGTAGACATCCACGCCGCCCGTGATGGGGCGGTCGAACAAGTACGGCTCGGTGAATGCGATCTGATAGTTGTGGGCCCTGGCGCCGGTCTGAATGTTGACCCCGAGCGTTTCGCCCCGCCCCATGAAGTTGGCGGTCTGGAACCCAAGCTGGACGAACACGCCGTCGTACTGCGACACGCCGGCACCGAACGTCAGCTGGTTGCGGTTCTGCTCTTCGAACTTCAGCGTGACATCGACTTTGTTGTCGCTGTTCGGGGTCTTGTCGACCTGAATGTTCTTCTGATCTTCGATAGGTTTGAAGTAGCCCAGCTGGTTCAGCCGCCGGACGGTGTTCTTCAATGCCTCCGTGTCGAACACGTTGTTCTCGTACAGCCGCACCTCACGACGGATGACGTTGTCGCGCGTGGTCGTGTTGCCCTGGAAGGTGATTCGGTTGACGAAGTACTGCTTGCCTTCCTGCACGCGAACGGTCACGTCGACTTCAGGG
>DATBJG010000013.1:0-8586 GCA_036556585.1 Vicinamibacterales bacterium | reverse complement strand
CGTCAGGCTGCGCAGCACCTCCTGATCGACCGCGCGCACTCGAACACGATCGACAAACGCCTTGGCCACCTTGAAGTTGACATCGGCCTCGAGCAACGCCAGACGGATTTCGCGCAGGGCCACGTCGACGGCGTCTTCCGTGAGTCGAGCTTCCCCTCTGAGTACTCGGAGAGCGTCCTGGAGCCGGCTACTGAGAGATTCAAACATACGATCAGCGGACCACGCGCGTAACTAGCTGTAAGTTAACCGCTTATCGTAGCGTAGACCGCAACAGGGTGTCAACGCGCAGACGGTAATGGGATGATGTGATCTACGCGGCGAGGCGAACGTTAGGGACCGGCAATGATGGTGGAGCTGGTGCGGAGGAGCGTCACACTGTCGTTCTCATAGAATCGGACCTCGTAGTTCCCGCTGCCAGCCGGCAAAGAGAATGTGACAGTTGCAGCCCCGAGTCCGGTCGTCGGCTGCGTGCGCGTGCCATTGAGGTACTTCCAATCCAGCCATTGCGAGGGCGTTGCCCCAACCCGATACAGGCCTAGCCAGTCACCTATGTGACCTGGTCCGCCCGTCACAGCCACTGTCACAACAGCGCCGCCTGAGACCGACACGGTGGCCGGTGGCGACACTCCGTTGACCGTCAGCTGAGTTGCGGTGTTGCTGATGATCGTCGAACTTGTCGCGAGCAGCGTCGCAGTGTCGTTCGAGAAGAACCGTATCTCGTAACTCCCGCCACCGGTGGGTAAGGTGAAGGTAACCGTAGCCGCTCCCAGACCAGTTGTCGGGCGCGTGCGCGTGCCATTGAGATACTTCCAATCGAGCCATTGCGACACCGTAGCGCCGACCCGATAGAGCCCCAACCAATCGCCCGTCTGTCCCGGTCCTCCCGTCATCGTGACGGTAACGATCGCTCCTCCCGCAACCGTCACGGTCGCTGGTGGATTCACACCGTTGACAGCAAGTTGTGGCGCAACGGTACTGTTAATCGTCGAACTTGTCACCAGCAGTGTCGCGGTGTCGTTTTCAAAGAAGCGTATCTCGTACGCGCCGCCGCCTGGCGGTATCGTAAACGTGACGGTGGCTGCGGTCAGTCCTGTTGTCGGTCGTGTACGTGTCCCGTTGAGGTACTTCCAGTCGAGCCATTGCGACACTGTTGCCCCAACGCGGTACAAGCCCAACCAGTCGCCGACCTGCCCGGGACCTGCCGTGACCGCCACCGTGACGTTCGTTCCTCCTGGCACTGTTACTGTCGCCGGCGGCGATACGCCATTGACCGTCAGCTGCGTTGTCGTGTTGCTGACGATCGTCGAGCTTGTCGTGAGCAGCGTGGCGGTGTCATTTGCAAAAAAACGAATCTGATAACTGCCGCTACCTCCGGGCAACGTGAAGGTGACGCTGGCGGCCGTCAAGCCCGTGGTGGGTCGGGTGCGCGTGCCGTTGAGGTACTTCCAATCGAGCCACTGCGATACAGTACCGCCGACGCGATAGAGACCCAGCCAATCGCCAACCTGCCCAGGCCCGCCTGCCACCGCGACGGTCACCGTGGCACCTCCAGACACCGTCACGGTGGCTGGCGGCGACACGCCATTGACCGTCAGCGTGAGCGGCGGCGTACTGATCGTCCAGGTAAACGTCTGAAAGACGGTCATCAACCCGTCTGACGCTGACGCGGTAACGAGGTAGTTGCCCGGAGCGTTCGGCAGAACGCCCGAAATTGCGCCTGAATTCGCGTTGATCGTCAACCCGACCGGTAGTCCCGTGGCCCCATACGTGATCGCATCGCCGTCGGCATCTGTTGCCTGGAGTTGCAGCGACACCATCGCGCCGACAAAGCCGCTTTGATTGGGAGGGTCAATTAAAACCGGCGGCCGGATGGCGACTTCAGCGGAGTACGGACTAATAAGACTGCTCGTGTCGTACGCGCGGACGGCAAAGTAGTACGGCAGGCCATTGTCGGGAACGCTAAAAGGAAACAACGTCTGATTTCCGACGTCCACATTTGTCGTATACGTCCCTGGCTGATTGCCGTAGGACACGATATAGCCTGCGAGGTCTGGCTCTGTGTTGGCGTCCCAGAGCACCGTGATGGTGCCCGCGGCGAAGGCTTGCGTCGTTGACAACAGTGCAACGGTCAATACGAGGACGAGCGTCCGGACGGACGTATAGGGCGTCCTCGCAACCTGCACGCAGGCTCCCGAGCAAATTCGGAGCCATGTCCGGGAGGTCGTCGAGCCTGTGTAGGGGTCAGCAATTCCGTGGAGATTTTCGGCGTCTGCGACTCAACCCGCTATTGGACGCACACATTCCTGTCGCCGAACTTACATTCCTACATTGTGTTGGAATCTGATCGCGGAGGGGTATGACGTGATCGGGTTCAGGCGAAGCTCTGCCCTGCCGGACACATGCCCGTGCAAGAATGCGCACCTGACGGCAAGCGGATGGGGGTTGCGAGAAGTTACGTCGACGTGGACGCGGTTGATCGAGAACTGGCCCGCAAGCGGCATGGGTGTACAGCGATGGCGGCCAGCACGCAGAAGAGGACGGCATTGCCAGGCAACTGAAGTGAGAACTCCACGAGGTCCTGGCACGCCACAGCCACAAGACCGGTAACGGCGCCAACGCGAATCCAGTAGGTCCTGGAGTCGTCCTTCTGGTCACGGAATCTGCGCCGCACCTCACGTACAAACAGCACGATCAGAATGACGATCGGAATGCCCACCAGCAGCCCACCCTCGGCCGTGAGCTGCAGATAGTCGTTGTGAGCCTCGCGATAGTGTTCATTTGGACTGTGCGACTGATAGAGCAACATTGCTGTTCCGAAGGTGTTCAGGCCGCTGCCGGTCAGCCAGAAATCGCGTGCGACGGCAAGGGTGTCTCGCCAGACCGAAATGCGTCCGCCAAGCTGGGACCCCGGCACGGCAGCAAAATGGGTGACGACAGCTTCGACACCTGTGAGACCAACGCTAAGCAGCCCAAGACACAGCAAATAGCCGAACAACACCCTGCCGCGCACCGACCTGCGCTGGCGACGCATCACGACAATCGCTGCCAGGACGAGAGCAGCGCCGAACGCCGCGATGCCAGAGCGTGACAGCGTCAACACAAGCGACAGCCCCATCACCAGAAGCGACGCGCCGACCAGAACCGTCGTGTTGGCTTCAGCCGACGAAAACCAGAGAAGCCGGTGTCGCCAGCCGGGCTTGACATCGTGCATTCCATCCGCGACGAGTCCACTCAAAGATCCAAGACCAAGAGGTACGGCCATCAACATCCAGCCGGCAAAGTGATTCGGGTTGACGAATGGCCCGAAAGGACTCTTACCAAAGAGAGGCTGCCAGAAACCGTAGATTTTGCCCGTGAAATTAGCTTGTTGCACAATACCCATCAGGGCAACCAGCAGGCCGATGCTGATGACGCCTGCGACGATCGGCCACGGGCCGTACGCCGAGGCGACGCGCACTGTGCCGAGCATCAACACACTGAGGGCGCCCAGAAAGGCTATCGCTCGCAGCGTTGCAGTTGCGTTGATGGAAAGGGAATGAGTCGAAAGATTCTCCGGACTGAATGAATAGGCGAGGTCGTACTCGCGGAGAAATTCGTCCGTCGCCGGGCTCACCACTGCCAGAGTCCTCGATGGAATAGGTACGACCTGGACCAGCGTCGCAAGACCCACGATCGCGACGCCCGCAGCACACGCACGATTCGGGTGCGGTTCACCCCGGCGGGACCACAACTGAAGGGCACCCGTCACGACACAGCCAATCAGCAGTGGTGTGTACGCCCACGGATATACAGCTCCGAAGGCAAACACCCCCCATGCAATCACGAGAAGCGTGCAGGTGAGCAGCACAGCGGCCACTGGCCTATGTCTGGACCGGTCGCGACTCAGACTCGTCTTCGCGAAGCGCTTCGTCGAGCGACACGAGGTCCGGACCGGCAAGCTCGGCAGTCTCGTCCGCCTCCATGTGTTCGACAGGCACCAGCCATCCCCGCCAGTTGCACGCGTGACACCTGAAGAGTCGCTCTTCGCGCAGCGATCGTTGAACCCGTTCCACCATCGTGCGCGTACGCGATCGGTGGATGTCTGCGGCGGCGCAGACGGGACAGACCCGCCGGGAGGATGTGATGGACGCGTGGGAGGGCTCCGCGACGGGTATCCGTTCGACGGCTGGCCGGTCCAACGCGTCGCCGTTCTCCCCATGTCTGAACTCTGGCACGATCGCTTTCAACCGCCGCAGCACGTCGGTCGTACGCCCCTCGAGGGCTGTCTGCTCGAGCTCGGTCACCGCCGTCGCCAAATCTGACGCGATCGGCACCTGGCACTGGCGAACCCGGAACAGCGTGTCGATTGGCGACTCCTCGACGATTTCATCCCGCCCCACGAGCTCTTCACGGAGCTTCTCGCTCGGCCGCAGCCCGATGAAGGAAATTCGAATTTCCTCGTCAGGCACAAACCCCTCCAGCCGAATCAACGTCCGCGCCATATCGATCAGCTTGACCGGGTCGCCCATCTTCAGCACCCAGATCTCGCCGCGGTCGCCGGTGGCGGCCGCGTGCAGGACGAGCTGCACCGCCTCGGCAATCGACATGAAATACCGCCGAATCTCGGGGTGGGTGACGGTCACCGGGCCGCCGCGGCGAATCTGCTCGCGAAACCTCGGCACAACACTTCCGTTACTCGCCAGGACGTTTCCAAAACGAACGGTCACAAACGAGGTGGGACTGCCTGCTGCCCGTGTCGCCAGAACGAGCTCTGCCACCCGCTTGCTCGCGCCCATGACCGTGGTGGGATTCACGGCTTTGTCGGTCGAGACCAGAATGAACCGGTCAGCGCGGTGACGTTCGGCGGCCTCTGCCAGAAGCCTTGTGCCAATGACGTTGTTCTTGACGGCCTCGCACGGGTTCTGTTCCATCAGCGGCACATGCTTGTGCGCTGCCGCGTGAAAGATGATTTCAGGCCGATGCATGCCCAGTACGGCATCCAGGCGCGCCAAATCGGTCACATCTCCAACCGCCGGGACAACACCGGCTGCCAGCCCGGAATCCCCGAGATCGTTGACAATGGCAAACAGGTTGTTCTCGTACCGTTCGAACAGCACAAGGCTTTCTGGATTCAGCCGGGCGATCTGCCGGCTCAGCTCTGATCCAATGGAGCCACCCGCCCCCGTGATCATGACGCGGCGTCCCTCCACTAATCCGCGAATCGGCGCCGGGTCGAGCCCGACAGGCGCGCGAGACAAAAGGTCTTCCGGCGCCAGATTGCGTATCTGGGACACGCTGACGCGTCCCTCCAGAATCTCGTGCAGCGTAGGAAGTGTCTTGAGCCTGATCTTGAACGGTTCGAGCGCCTTGACGATGCCGTGCATCGTGACCGCATTCGCCCGCGGAATGGCAATCAGGAGCTCCTCTGGCTTCTGCTCGGTGAGAATTCGTCTCACGTCCGCACGCGTGCCGAGCACCGGGACGCCGTGGATCCGCCTGCCGACTCTCAACGCGTCATCGTCGATGAAGCCGATTGGTTCGTACTGGGCCTGATCGCTGTTCTTCATTTCACGAACGATCATTGCCCCGGCGTCGCCGGCGCCGTAGATCAACACGCGTTTGTTGCTCCCGCGAGGCCGGATTTCCCGGTACAGTCGCCGGGTCAGCCGCACGAGGCTCATGAAGCAAATCAGCAGAATGGCGTCGGTGATGAGAACGGATCGCGAATAACCTGTCACGCCCAAGCCATAGCGGACCAGCAGATAGAAAGCTGCCGTGCTGCACAGCACGCTGCCAATGACGTTCCGGAGGTCCCAGATGCTCGTATAGCGCCACACACCTTGATAAAGACGGAATGGGATGAAGAGCACGCCACGAATGACCACCAGCCATGGAAGCAATTGCAGAAAGAGGCGGTGGTGACGGTCTGGAATCGCATTTTCGAACCGCAACAGGAACGCAAGGTAGTTGCAGAGTACGACGAGGCCCAGGTGGAGCCCGACAACGATCACCCGTCGGTAGCGATGCGCCAACCCGACGAGCCACGAGCGAACACTGGTAACGCTCAAGACGTTCGCCGTATCAGACCGACGCAAACGCACAGAGGACCTTGAATTCCGGGTGTGGACGGCCCGTGTCGAGAATCGTGAGCGGCGCGCATGGGGCGAGGCTGTCAGTGATGACCGGCGGAACCGGCACAAGCTTTCCAAGAAAGGCGCGCTTGAGCAGCCGCTTCCCTTTCATCGTCCTGGGAACGAGACCCAGGCTCACGGCCGCGCGCTTGGTGACCGAGATCAGGCGATCCCTGACCGTCTTCGCGGAAGCTGGAAACGCCCCGTAGACCTCCACGTTGACGAATCCGTGGCGAAGGGACGCCTGCAGTTCGCAGGCGCTGGGATACCAGTGGCTGTACGGGCTCGGATTGAAATCCGTCCACTCACGATTGACGGTCGTGACGACCAACGTGCCGCCGCCGCGGAGGACCCTCCGGCATTCCAGAATGAAGTGCTCTGCCGCACGCAGGTAGTAGATCGCTTCGTGCAGCACAACGACGTCAAATGACGCCGCAGCAAAAGGAAGCTGATGTGCATCGAGGCGAACGAGCGGAATCCAGCCGTCGTAGCGATGATGAGCGATTGCGAGCAGTCGCTCCGTGAGATCTCCCCCGACGACTCGACGCGCGCGCCCGGCGAGATAGCCGAGGCCCTGACCGGCCCCGCACGCGACCTCCAGCACATCCTTACCTTCGGCAAGTCGCGCCGCTTGCTCGTAGCGCGTGACAAGCATGCTGGCAGCTTCCTCAGTGATCTCGTCACCCGGCGTTTCGGTGACGTCGACATACTGCGGCGATTTCTTCACAAGCCAGGCTGCCCTGCGGCTTGCCGCGCGTCAGCGAACTCGCAGATACACTGGGCCACGTAATCCGCCTCATCGAGTTCTGTCTCGGCGCTCATCGGGAGAGACAGGACTTCGCGGCAGAGTTGATCGGTCCGGCGCAGCCCGGGATTGCGAAGTTGAAGGGCCGGGTGCATCCACAGAGGTTTGGGCCAGTGCGTGAGCGTCTCGATTCCGCGTTCCGAAAGGTGTCGCCGAAGCTCGTCTCTGCTGTCGGCCGTAATCACGTAGTTCTGGCAGACGTCACGTCGTCTACCGGACGGAAAGTCGGGCAAACGAAGGCCGGGAGTCCCCTCGAGTTGCTGGCCATATCGAGCCGCTATCTGGCGCCTGTGATCGATCCACACCGGAAGGTGTCTCAGCTTGACGTCCAGGACTGCTGCCTGCACGTTGTCGAGGAGGGCCGTGTAACCGTGGTAATGGTACTCGCCGGTCTGTCGGTCTTCCCCGTTATAGCGCAGCAGCGTCGCCATGCGAGCGACGGCAGGATCGTTGGTTGTGAGAGCGCCGCCGTCTCCGAATCCTCCCAGGATCTTGAACGGGTAGAAACTGAAGCAGCCTGCGAGTCCGAAACTGCCAGCACCTCGGCCATTGAACGTTGCACCGAGAGATTGTGCCGCATCTTCAATGACGGCCAGGCCGTGCCGATCCGCAATGGCTTGAATCCGATCCATATCGCAGACACGCCCGTTCAGGTGCACAGGGAGCAACGCCACCGTGCGGCTCGTAACCGCAGCCTCCATCGCCCCGGGATCGACGTTGTAGTCCTCGCCAACGTCTACAAGCACGGGCGTCGCGCCCGTGTGAACGATCGCTGACACGGTCGCAACAAATGTGTGCGCCACTGTAATGACTTCATCGCCGGGACCGACGCCTGCAGCCAGAAGCGCGAAATACAGCGCGTGATAGCCGCTGTTGAGGCCGACCGCGTATGTGGTGCCGACGAAACTCGCGAGATGCTCTTCGAAGTCCCGAAGTTGCCGCCGGCAGACCAGATCGCCCTGGGCCAGACACGCCGTAATGGCTCCATCGATCTCAGGTTTCAGACGCAGGTAGTGACGCTGCGGGTCGACGAACGGAACGCGGTAATTCATGGGGAGACGACTGAAAACGGCCCTAATCCAGTACGGTGTAGGAAATGTAGGGGTCCCATTCGAGCCGCTTCAGGCTCAATCCCTTCAGCCCGCGCTGCTCGAGGAGCGCCAGCGTCTCACCCGGCCACAGCGGGTTGTCGAGGTCATCAAATACAAGTACCGCGCCACGGGGCATGCGAGGGAGAAAATGGGTCAGCGCCGCTAAGGTGGGTTCGTACAGATCGCAGTCAACAAAGAGCAGGCTGACCAACACGTGCGGGTGCGACGCCACGAACTCCGGAATGGTCACCGCCATGTCGCCGCGGATCAGTTCGACCTTGCCGATGTGGCCAAGGAATCTGTCGGTGTCGTGCTCCTTGATCAGCTCGAGGAGCTCGTGATAGCTGTTCGAGCCCAACCCGCCCGGCTCAGGGTTGGCAAACTCACTTGTGTCTTTGGGATGGATGGACGGAAACCCCTGGAACGTGTCGAACCCATAGATGCGCCTGGTGAGGTTTTCGGGCTCCAGGATCGCGCTCAGTTTCGCCCAGGACATGATCCCCGAACCGCGATACACACCGCACTCCACGATTGAGCCCTTGACCGGCAGAATCATCTTGAAGACTTCGTAGAGCGCCAG
>DATBJG010000012.1:0-2920 GCA_036556585.1 Vicinamibacterales bacterium | reverse complement strand
GACCGTGGCTCGGGCCATCGAGGATCGACCGTCGTTAATCGTGGCGCGCACGCATATCGGATACGGCAGCCCGCACAAGCAGGACACGTGGCACGCGCACGGCGAACCCCTCGGTGTCGACGAAGTGCGCCTGACGAAGCGCGCGCTTGGATGGCCAGAAGATCGGCTCTTCCATGTGCCTGAGGCTGCGCTGAGTCAGTTTCGAACCTCCATCGAGCGAGGTGCCGGACTAGAAGCAGCGTGGCGAAACCGCATGGAACGGTACCGGGTCGCGTATCCCGGCCTGAGTGACCAGTTTTCGCATGCACTCGCCGGCGAGCTCCCCGCGGGTTGGGAGGCACAGCTCCCAGTCTTCACACCACCGGGTGGGGAGATCGCCACACGCGACGCGTTGGGAGCGGTTCTCAACGCGGTAGCCGGCAGCGTGACGAACCTGGTCGGAGGCTCAGCGGACCTTGATCCGTCGACACGCACGACACTGAAAGGATGCGGCGATTTCGAAAGTCCCTTGATGACCGAGTCCGGTCAAGAGGTGCCGACACAGGGAACATCGGGCGGCGTCTGGGGATACGCAGGACGGAACATTCATTTTGGCCTTCGCGAGCACGCCATGGCCGCTGTGATGACCGGGATGGCCCTTCACGACGGGGTTATTCCGTTTGGCGCGACGTTTCTGTCGTTCTCCGACTACATGCGACCGAGCATCCGGCTCGCGGCCTTGAGCAGAGTGCACGTTATCTACATATGGACCCACGACAGCGTTGCGCTCGGAGAGGACGGCCCGACCCATCAGCCAGTCGAGCAGCTGGCGAGTCTGCGCGCGATGCCCAACATGATGATTCTGCGGCCAAGCGACGCCACCGAAACGGTGGAGGCGTGGCGGGTCGCGCTACAGCATAGGGACGGTCCCGTGGGGCTTGTGCTTACTCGGCAGAAGCTGCCAGTGCTCGACCGGAAGGCGCTGGCCTCCGCATCCGGTCTCGCGCAGGGTGCGTACGTCCTCATAGAGGCGAGTGGGGTTCCGCCCGAGGTGATACTGATCGCCACGGGTTCGGAGGTTTCCATCGCCTTGGAGGCCCATGTGCGGCTCGCCGCAGAAGGGATCCGTACGCGAGTCGTGTCAATGCCCTGCTGGGAGTTGTTCGAGCTGCAACCGCAGTCTTACCGTGACTCGGTTCTTCCGCCAGACGTCCGCGCCCGCGTGAGCATCGAGGCGGCCGCGCCGTTTGGGTGGGAGCGCTACGTGGGACTCGACGGCGCGATTCTCGGCGTCACCGATTTTGGCGTCTCTGCACCAGGGCCTGTGGTAATGCGGGAGTTCGGCTTCACGCCGGAACGGGTGGTAGAGGCTGCGAAGAGAGTTCTGAAACGTTGATCTGCGAAAGGGAGATAACGCTCGCTCAGCCGTGAGCAACCAAGGCTCTACTTGGCAAATTAGGCGGCACGGAGAGATCCCAATTCAACGATGGCAGTCCAATTCAACGCAGTCCGGCGACTGGATCGCGAATGGGATGCGATCCAATATCACGCTCGCTCTCGTGTCGAGAAAGATCAGATGGCGTCCCAGAGAGCGGTACTGGATATCGTCAGGAAGCCTCGGTAGTACAGCCAGGATGTTCGGGGGTACTGTGGACAGCGGTTTTTCTTCCGGGTAGGTGCCGTTGATTTTATTCGAGAACTCCCCGGGGTTGTCGTCCATGATGGCCGCCCGGGTGTTGGTGTCCATTTCGAGGATCAGGGCCTTCCTGAACTCAACGCTAATGGTCGGCTTAAACATGTCTCCTTGTTTGGCCCCGGCGCGCGCCACACGGATCCTCTTCGCGAGAGCGCGTACCGCTCTCCTGATCTCTGCTGGATCATCTGTGACTATCTGAGAAGGCAGCCCTTTCTCCAGCTCGCTGCGAAGCTCGGAGTAATCCCACACCCGCGCGCTGAAGTCAGCCACGATGTAGCCCCATACCTGCACTTTGAAGTCTGGAGTGTCACGAGTCTGATTCGTTGTTGCCGGCTGCGCGTCGCATACTGACACCACCGAAACTATCAGGGCAACCGCCAGTGACGTAAGCCTCGGTCGCATGATGTGTCAGAGAGCAACTTCTGCGCCGTTGAGGGTGTCGCCAAAGTGGACTGGAAACGTGACCGGCCAGATTGCATTCTGAGATGTTCGGTATCGTTCTGCACGAAACCAAGGATCTGGGTGGTAGTCATCACGAGCTTCTTCATGCACTGAGCGCTACGGACCTGCGTGTAGTGAGCGCAGGTCGACGCCTTCGTCGCGAAGCTGCTCGAGATCCACCGCGCGCCGGGACTTTATGAGCGGCATGATACGCCGCACATCCTTCGCGCGGTTGAGACCGACCGCGGCATCGATGCGGCCACCGTTCACATAGCACGCGAGGTAACTGCGGGAGTCCAGGCGGCCACGCACGACGAGCTGCTCCCATTTCGTGTGGAATCCGGCGTACTGCAGGTTCGCGTCGTACTGGTCAGACCAGAACCAATGGACCTCGTCGTACGCGACGTGCTTACCGAGCATGTTTCGTGCCGCAGCGGTCCCCTGCTTGATGGCGTTCTGCCAATGTTCCACTCGGATCCGGCGATCGAAGATCGGGTGATAGTGATTCGCGACGTCCCCGGCGGCGTACACGCCGCTGACGTTCGTTTCGCAGTACTCATCGACGACCACGCCGTTGTCCACGTAAATGCCGCTGCCATCGAGGAGTTCCACCGCGGGCTCGATTCCGATGCCCACGACGACGAAGTCGCATTCGAGACGTACTCCTGCTTTGGTGACGACGTGCGTCACGCGTCCGGTTCCCTCGAACGCGGCGACGGTGTCCTCGAAGATGGTGCGCACACCATGCGCGCGATGGAGGTCGGCGATGGTCTGGCCGACCGCCTCGCCCAGCACGCGGAAGAG
>DATBJG010000011.1:0-7975 GCA_036556585.1 Vicinamibacterales bacterium | reverse complement strand
CGATGGAGTCGCTCAAGCCCATCGTGCCGTCAGGTGGGCTCGTGATTGAGTTCTGAGCCAGTTGGACCACAAAGAAGATCAAAACCACGACGTCACGAAGAAGTTCTCTAACCACAAAGAAGGCACGAAGAACACGACGCCGAACGATGTTCTTTGTGATCGTCGTGTCGTTGTGGTTCAAAGAACGGACGTCGTGGTTGACGTCTCACGACGTCTTACGTCGACCTCTTTTTCGCTGGAACCGGGACCCCCGCAATCTTCACATTGACCGAAAAGAGTGTGCTTCTGGTGGTGAAATAGAGCGTCTTCCAGTCGTCGCCACCGAACGCAAGATTGGTGGTCGCGGGTTGCCCATGGACGATTCGTCCCAGTTTCTTTCCCTTCGAGTCCATGATGTACAGACCGCCGCTGCCACCGCTGTAGACGTTGCCCGCTGTGTCCACCTTGATCCCGTCGGGCACGCCCGGTTCTGCACCGTTCAAATCGACGAACAGGCGACTGGTTTCCTTGCCGATGGTGCCGTTGGGCAGCATGTCGTAGGCACGCAGGTGACGCCGCCGCGAATCGGCAACATAGAGGATGCTTTCGTCAGGTGAGAAAGCCAGACCGTTTGGCCGGACCATATCGTCGATAATGAGCGACATCGAGCCAAGATCCGCCGAAACGCGATAGACGCCGGAAATTGTCACGTCCCACTGCTCAGGAGCCGCATTCCCGCCGGGATCGGTGAAATAGATCGTGCCGTCCGACTTGACCACCACATCGTTCGGCCGCAGCAGCCGTTTGCCCTGAAAGCTGTTGGCAATCACGGTGATGCTGCCGTCGGGTTCGTAGCGGGTGACGCGTCGCGTCAGATGTTCGGCGGAGACGAGGCGCCCCTGCAGATCACGGGTAATGCCGTTGGCCTCATTGGTCTTCTCCATGGCGACGCTCACGCCCTGACCGGGCGTGAACTTGATCCGCCTTGCCGTGTGAATGTCATTGAAGAGGAGGTACCGGCCTTCTGTCCACCACAGTGGTCCTTCGGCGGGACCGATGTCGCCGCCATAGCCGGTGGCCAGCTCGCGGATCGGCTCGCTCGCGCTGATGATGCGGTCGAGCTCTGGCGCCAGCGATTCAATCTTTTTGGCAGCTTGCCCCCACACCCTGCCGATACCGCCCGTCAGGGTCAAGCCACCGACCGCACCCGTCATCCGCAATAACTCGCGACGAGAGAAGACATGCGACGCATGCATCGACCCCTCCTTACGACTGCGAAGGGACTCTGAGAGTAGGCTGCGACTTTCAAGCGCGGCGGTGCACGAAGGGGCACCGCCACATCCCCACGATCTAGCTACTCGTCGGGCGACCGGAAGCGGACCGTGTGCCCGTCGGGGTAAGTGATCGCTACCAGAAGCCCAATCGGACTCTTGCCGTCCGCCGCCGGCACGTGCGTGACGATGATTTCATCCCCGGGACGGAGCGCATTCGGCCCGGACTTGCCGATCCCGAGCCTCGCGAGGGCGTTGACGCTGCCACCGACGAACGACCACTCGGTTGTCGAGCCATCCGGGCTCTTGACGTCGAGTTTCATCGACGAGTGAGGATTGACAAGTCTGAAGGCCTTGAACAGCCCAGATATCTTCGCTTCCTTTCCCAATGCGTACATGCCTGCAAGGGAGTGATGCGCCTGCAGCGAAGCACCGGCCAAGAGCCCGCACAAAACGACGCATCGTAAAGTCCACTTAGTCATTCGCACACCCTCCTGGACATCCTCTCAGCAGGCCTGGAGGCCTGCGCGACATGTGATGAACCGCCTAGTGCCGAATCTGCGTGGCGGCTGCATCGGTTTCGAAACTCGTCTCGCAGTTGCCGCGCTCTCGCAGAAGCCCCGCATTGGGATTCGTGTTGCGTCGCAGCGTTCGCGTGGGCAACACCCACGGTTCCAGTAATACTTCAGGGTCTTCGACCGTGACGTCGTACATGATGGCATCGCCCTTACGTGTGAATTTTTCGACGACGCGCATCCGATCGGAGTGGAAAAACCCGCCACGCCCCAGCCATGTCGTATCGATGAACGCGATGGAGTCGAGCACGAGCGTGTCGCCCTCCCAGCGTCCTACCGTATTCCCCATGTAGGTGATATCGAACTCCGCCTCTTTCGTGTGCTTGCGGCCATCAGTTGGGATGATGCGGTACTCACCGTACCCGCCCCCGGCGTCGCCTCCGAAATAGAGAAAGGTAATGTCGTTCTCCGACTGGTAGATGCGTCGGGGTGGACCCTGCCGTGGAACTCCCAGCGGTTGGCAGGTCATGACCGGGTCATACTTGTTCGTCCACATGTCGAGCTCGATGACTTTGTCCCAATGCTCCGGCTTGTAGAGTGGACGATTGAGTTGCCCGAACCGCGAGGGCGAGTAGAGCTCGAAATCTTCAGTCTGATTGACACTGCGGTTACAGTCCTTGCCCTGCGTCGGACCGCATCGGCGACCGCCGCCCGTCATGTAGTTCCCAATCCAGTCTGTATGCGCCCAGTTGCCCGTCAGGTCGGGACGCTCGCCCAATCGCGGGGTGGGCGCCGACGTGTTCACTGGCGCATCCGGCTTTGCCCATACGCCTTTGGGAAGTTGCCCGGTGGGCTTGATCGCAGCCTGTACGCTTGCCGGGACGGGTACCACCACATACACATTGCCCGTCTCCGTCTCTGTCGTCGTCAGGTCGCGGACCACCGCGCCGTTCCGGCGCTCGATCATCTTACCGGCGTAGAACACTTCGATCTTGTTCAGCGGGTTGTTCCAGTCCTGATAGTCGCTGTAGCTGAACTCCGTGGTCGTCGAGCCCTGGGTGACCACCACCTTCTCAGTCATGTACTTCGCATCGAGCGTGGCTGTTCCCGTCGCCCCTGGAACGCCCGGAATCGGGAACGTCACAACCGGTTTCCCCGATTCCCACGACACGGACGTGTCGCGCACCTTCGCGACACCGTCCGCGAAAAGGGTGCCTGGGTTCGCTCCCAACAACCAGGTTTCTATTGTTCCTGCCAGCGCGGCCTTGGGCGCGCCCTGCGGACTTGCCCAGATGCGGATCAGCCGCTCCGGCACGGCATTCGCCATCGGAGTCGGTTTTCCCTTCGTTGGGCCGATCTCGGCGCCAACGACGTCTTCATTCCAGGCGTACAGCCCGCTGACGACCTCGATGTTCGAAAATCTTTGTCCGTTCGGGCGCGTGCATGCGTACTGAATCCGCTGGCTGAAGGTCTGGTAGTTGGTGCTCGCGCGGAATCTCGTGAGCGTGCAGGGTTGTCCATCCACCTGAATCGTGCCCTTCCCCTGATACTCGAGTGTCGCGACCATGTCGCGCTCATCATGGCCCTTGAGCATGCCCATGCCCCACATCCAGTTGAAGAGCACGGCCTTCAGGTCTTGGGCGTCCTTCGCGGGTGTGTAGGGCTCAGTCGTCGACGCCCCGGGTGGAGTCTGCGCACTGGCCAGCAACGGCACGCCAATCGCGAGGACGACCCCAAGCGCGAGCCCTATCTGGCTAACCCTTTGTCGAAAACTCATGGTGGTCCTCCGGTCTAATCGTTGGAGATACCGCGAGATACGTGATGGCGTGCAAACGGATGATTGCTCCGGCCGAGCAGTTCGGATTGAGCATGCGCGACCGGAGGGCCGAGGTCAAGGCCAATGTTTGAGTTCGCTGTTCGAGCGTTAGCCCACTGTTATCGGTGAAGAAGGATGCTCTGTCCCACGGCCAAGCGCCCGATGCGTACGACCGTGCCGTAGATCCCCGCGGTGTTTTCGTGGACACGAACCACTGCTTTCATCATCTCAGGGGCAAGGCTACCACTATCAGGATCGATGTTCACCATCGCGCAGCGAACGTCGCGCATGGTGACGGCAACGGCGGGGGCATCGTCCGCTTCGCCGAAGGTGAGTACGCCGCCTATCCAGTCGTCTTCCTCGAAAGGGACCGCGCGCCTCGATCGGACGACGACATTCGGACGAAATCGTCGGATGTCCGGGTTCCTTTCACCGAGTCGGCAGACCTGGCGAACGGTATCGGACGTAATCACAGAGATGGTCGCTTCGTCGAAGATTCCTTGACGCAATTCCATCATTTGCACAGGACGCCCGTAGCGGCGCTCGATCTCTGCGGCGAGCGCTTCTCCGAACACGGGCAGCTCTTCTCCTTCCGGCGTAAGGACGTGTGTCGGCAGCGCTTCGCCATTCCCGTCACGCCGCTGCGGGGTGAAGAGGATGAGGTCCGGGAGCGTGGTCCCCGTCAGCCAAGGGAACCCGCCGTGCTCGTCAAGTCGGCGAACTGCCAGGCGTCTATCCCCGTCGAGACCGTGCCAGCCCAACGTGGCGGCATCGAGCGGCTCGCCGCGCATGGATTTCACGGGATACCGGAAGATCGCTTCAATTTGTCCAATCTCGATCGGCATTTAGTCTCAGATGCTCGACTGAGGCTCGCGGACATGTTCGCGGTGGTGGGGGCCACTGTACAAACCAAGACGTCGTCCGTCTAGCGAATACGCTACGGCCAGACGACCTCTCTCCGTCCAAGTGTCGAGGGATCCGCTGAACCGCCTACCATCCAGTACTTGACACATATATATATAACTTGATATATAGTTGCTCGTGCCCAAACCGAAGCCCGACGCGTTCCTGCCGCTCAAGAGCAACTGGTTCCACATTCTCGTCTGTCTGGTCGGGGGCGAGCAGCATGGCTACGCCATCATGCAGGACGTGCTGGAACGGAGCGGCGGAAAGGTGCGGCTGTGGCCAGCAACCTTGTACGGCTCGTTGAAACGGCTGATCGAGAAGGGCCTGATCGCCGAGTCCGGCGAGCGTCCAGCGCCTGAGCTCGACGATGCCCGTCGTCGGTATTACAAGCTCACGCCGCTCGGCCGGCAGGTGCTCGATCTGGAAAGTCAGCGACTTAAGGATCTGGTGCGGGTGCTCGATGCAAGACGCCGACAGGAGGCGCGTTCATGAGCACGTTCGTGATGAGGTGCTGTCGCGCCTATCGCCGCATTGCGCGCGCCTTTCCTCACCAGTACCGGGCGATCTGCGGTGATGGACTGGAGCAGCTCGGCGAAGACCTTGTGCCGCGTGTGTGGCAGCAGCAGGGTGTCGTCGGGTTGATTCGGCTGTTTGGGGATCTCGCGGTACGTCTGCCATGCGAACACTTCTCGACGTGGGCAGACAGATTGAGGGAGGCAACAATGGCAGACGATTTGTTCGAAGGGACGTGGCGCGCCAGGCAAAGCGAGCCCTCTTTGTGGAAGGTCGACCGGCCGGCGCCGCAGCAGGCCTATCTGCGGTTCGAGCCCACCGACACCGGGTACCTGATGGTGGCATACGGCGTGGTGAACGGTGAGGCCTGTGCCGAGCGCCCGCAGGTGATCATCGCGGACGGACGTCGCCGCCCTCTGCTCGACTTGAGCGGACGTCCGATCCCAGGTGTGCCTGCAGGCGCGATGACGTTCGGCAGCCGGCCGGATCCCGAAACCCTCGAGCTCGGTTCAGAGGTGGACGGTCAGGTGCTCGGGGCCGGACGCTACGCGGTGTCCGCCGATGGAAAGACGCTCACCGTCACGAACAGAGGCACCGGACCCAAGGGGCCTTTCGAAGTCGTGATGGTGCTCGAGCGGGTCGTCCCGGATCCCGACCGCGCCTAGAAGCGTCCCATGAACCCTCGCGTCAACAGGTATCGGCCCACCTTCGTGCTGCTGGCATGGCTGGGTGGGGCCACTGTTTGCTTCGCACAGGACGTCGCTCGGATGGATCAAGTCGTGCACTCGTATGTTAGCAATGGAACCTTCGCCGGTTCCGTGCTCGTCGCCCGCGGCAGCGAGGTGATCGTCAGCAAGGGCTACGGTCTGGCAAACGTCGAGTGGAACGTTCCGAGCAGTCCGAGCGCACGGTTCAGGGTGGCGTCGATTACGAAGCAGTTCACCGCCGCCGCGATCCTCATCCTCGAAGAGCGCGGGCGACTGAAGATCGATGACCTCGTCAAGACGCATCTCCCCGAGGCGCCAGCAACATGGGACCGCATCACGCTCTTTCACCTGCTGACGCACACTGCCGGATTCCCGGGCCTGCACTCGCCGCCCACCGGTCGTCAGGCACCGGTCGAAAGCGCAGACGGCACGGTCGCGGGATTCGTCACCGCGCTGATGCAGCGGCCACTCGAGTCGCAGCCGGGCGAGCGATTCAACTACACGAACTCTGGCTACTTGGTCCTTGGTCACCTTATTCAGAAGCTCACCGGAAAGTCCTACGAGACGTTCATCAACGAGAACATCTTCACGCCGCTTGGCATGAAAGACTCGGGGCTCGACAGCCCCACGGTGATTCTGCGCCGCGCCGGGTCGTACACAGTGACACCCAAGGGTCTTGTCAACGCCTCCTCTGTCTCCGATCGCGTCGTTCCGAATACGTCCGCGGGCTTGTACTCGACGACCGAAGATCTGTTGCGGTGGCAGAACGGCCTGTACAGCGGCCAGGTGATCTCGAAGGCCTCGCTGCAGACGATGACGACGCCGTTCAAGGGCGATTACGGGCTCGGTGTGTACATCCGAACCGTTGACGGCCGTCGCGCGGCGACGCATGGCGGCGGCGCACCGCCGTTTGCCAACCTCACGTATTTCTTCGATCGCGGCATCTCCGTCGTCGTGCTCGGCAACATCAGTGTCGCGCCGTCGGCGCAGATCGCCGCGTACCTCGGCGCGCTCGCACACGGCGACACCGTGCAGTTGATGTCGGAGAAGAAGGCGATCACGCTCGCGCCGTCAGTGCTCGCGCGGTACGCCGGCGTGTATCACTCCGCCCTCGGCCCGGCGATGACCATCAGAGTCGAGGGCGGACAGCTTGCCGCGCAGCCGGAGCGCGGCCCCGTGCTGCCGCTCCTGGCCGAGT
Source organism: Vicinamibacterales bacterium (assembly GCA_036556585.1). Lineage (GTDB taxonomy): Bacteria > Acidobacteriota > Vicinamibacteria > Vicinamibacterales > JAMQPK01 > DATBJG01. The sequence goes on along the minus strand of DATBJG010000011.1, from coordinate 1,070 downwards.
CCGAGACTCGCTTCTTCAACCGCGACATCAACGTCGTCGTCGAGTTCGTAGGTGACGACGCGGGCAACGTCGCGGAGCTCGCGGTGCTCCAGGGGATGCTTCAGGAACGCGCGACGCGCGCGAAGTAATCGACGCAACGTCCGCCGTTGCCGCCTTGGACGTTGGGGAGATGAGAGGTCGCCAGGCAATGACGACCTCGCGCACATAAAGTTGGTTGCGGGGGTGCGGCCGGCGCTACTTGAACGGTCGGCGCGTCAGCCGTCGAGAGCAACGAGCAGGCTCAGCACCGTTACTAAAGTCTTCGCGCACCGTTCGGCAGGGTCCAGTCTACCGGCTGACCTGGAGGCTGGCTCCGCCACTAGGGCCGCGACCAGGGCCGCTGCCAGGGATGTCACCGCTGGAGACAAGCTTGACCCAAAGCGAACCGTTGCCCTTGTAGTACGACGTGGTATTCGCCTTGCGCAGCGCGTCGAGGCTCTCCACCGCCGTACCCGAGGCAGCGGTCGTGAATCCCGGCAGCTCGAACATCACCCACGACCCGGCATCCAGTTCCGTCACGCTGAGGGACAGGGACGGCCTTTCGGTGGTCACCTTGTACTCCGTGCCCGCTCGCACGTTGGTTGCACCGTTGGCGATGAACTCCTTGCCATTGCGGCTGAGAACGACTGGCGGCCCTGAAGGTGCAGCGTTTCCTCTGATTCGACCACCACCTGGGGCAATAGCAAAGGCAGCAGGTGCAGCAGCACCGCCTCCGGGGCCACCTGCGCCACGACCAGCACCTCCGGCCCGGGCAGCAGGTCCGCCTCCACGACCAGCATCGGCACCAGGCCCCGCGGCGCCCGGACCGCCGGCTCCTGGCGCACCACCGCCACGACCGCCGCGGCCGAATCCACCGAACCCAACAGCACCACCGCCGCCGCCAACATTCATACGCCCGATATCGCCCTTGCACACCGCAGCGTTCCAGGTGGGCTTGACCTCACAGGCTTCGTCGACGTCGATTCCGGTGATGTTGACGATGTAGGAATTGGCGACACCGGTGATGGTGCCGTCCTTGTCGTTGAACACCG
>DATBJG010000010.1:0-10079 GCA_036556585.1 Vicinamibacterales bacterium | reverse complement strand
TTGCGGTTGAGAAACGGCGGAGTTCTCTTGCCTCGCCTGTTGAGGACACCCGCGCAGCGTTCCGAATCAGATTCAGGGGGCCGCTGCCATTGGGCGGGAAATGGAGCTGATCCGTATTGGTCAACAGATCGCCGGTATAATTGGGGACGCGGATTTCCGCGGATCACACGGATCACGGCGGATCTCGTGAAATGAAGGAGGCGGAGGCGTGTTCCGGAGGGTGTCCGCTGCAGGTGTCGCTGGGATTTTTGGCCTCGTGGCCGTGTCGGCAACGAGCGGTACATCCATGCCCCAGCCTGCCCAGGGCGGGGCGTCGGTCTCTGCCTCTTCCTCGTCCCATCGCACGGTTCTCAATCGCTACTGCGTGAGCTGTCACACCCAGGCACAGAAAGCCCGCGGGAGCGTCCCGATAGCTCTCGACTCGCTCGACATGTCGAACCTGAGCGCCGATGGCGAAACCTGGGAAAAGGTCGTCCGCAAGTTGCGCGCCGGCGTGATGCCCCCGGCAGGGGCACCGCGTCCGGACCGGGCGACGCACGACGCACTGTTGACCTGGATTGAAACGGAGTTGGATCGGTCGGCTACAGCAAAACCCAATCCGGGCAGAACGGAGCCCTTTCACCGGCTCAATCGGGCCGAGTACCAGAACGCAATTCGCGACCTCCTTGACGTTGATGTCGATGTCACAGCGCTCTTGCCCCCGGATGATGCGAGCTATGGCTTCGACAACATTGCGGGTGTGCTGAAGGTATCGCCGACGTTGATGGAGCGGTACCTCTCGGCAGCACAGAAGGTGAGCCGCCTGGCGGTCGGGAACGCGCCACCCACACCCAACATCGACTATTTTCGGGTCGCGGACGACTTGGGGCAGAACACACAGTTGCCGGGTCTTCCGTTCGGGACACGCGGGGGAACAGTCATCAGCTACACGTTTCCGATGGATGCCGAGTACGTCATCAGCGTCCGGCTGTTTCGCGATCTGAACGAAAGCGTCCCGCTCTATACCGAATCGCAGCAGCTCGAGATCAGCTTGGACGGCGAGCGGGTCGGGTTGTTCACGCTGCCTGGTGTGCAGAATCAGCCGCCGCCAGCGTCTCCAAACACGAATCGCCCGCAAGCGCCCCCCGCCGAGCCGCCGGATTCGCAGCCGGATCAGCCTGCGGACGTTCAGCAGGAGACACAACAGCCGCCACCGCCTCAGGCGGCGCAGAATCCCCAGCAAGCCGCGCCGGCTCAAAGGCCCGCGATCTCGCAGATCCAACAGGGCGTGCGTATTTCCGCGCGCGACAGGGAACTGCGCAACAAGGCCGACGAGAGCTGGAACGTCCGCATTCCGGTCAAGGCGGGCCAGCGCGATGTCGCTGTCACGTTCGTCAACCGCACGGCGGCGCTTGAAGAAACTGTGCGGCTGCCGTTCCTGCGTCCGTACCCAGCCGGCGTCAATATTCCGGAAACCCGACCGGGCGCCTACTTGCGCACCGTCGAGATCAGCGGTCCCCATGGTCCTGGAGAGGCCGGAGACTCATCGAGTCGCGAACGGATTTTCGTCTGCCGGCCCGAAACGATGTCTCGCCGTAGCCCGCCAAGGATCGAGGCGAGCGAAGGGAACTTGTCCCGCCGTAGCTCGCCAAGGATCGAGGCGAGCGAAGGGGACTTGTCTCGCCGCAGCTCGCCAAGGATCGAGGCGAGCGAAGGCGGATGCGCGCGAACGATTCTTTCGACTCTTGCTCGCCGCGCATATCGTCGTCCGGTTACCGAAGCAGACATCAAGCCACTTGTCTCGTTCTACCTCGAAAGTCGCAGTCAGGGCGGGGACTTCGACCTAGGGATCGAACGCGCGCTCAGACGATTGCTGGTAAGTCCGGAATTTCTGTTTCGTGTCGAACGCGACGCCGCGAAGAGTGTCCCGAACACCGCGTACCGGATCAGCGGACTGGAACTTGCCTCACGGCTATCCTTTTTCTTGTGGAGCAGTATTCCAGACGACGAATTGATTGAGCTCGGATCGAAGGGACAACTCAGCAACCCGACTGTGCTCGCAAAGCAGGTAAGGCGAATGGTTGCGGATCGCCGGGCGGAAGCCTTTGTGAAGAACTTCGCCGGGCAATGGCTGTTCTTACGAAACCTTCCGGCGACGGGGCCGGTTCAAAGTATCTTTCCGGACTTCGACGAGGGTCTGCGTCAGGCGTTTCAGCGAGAGACGGAGCTCTTTTTCGAGAGCATCGTCCGGGAAGATCGCAGCGCGCTCGAGCTGCTCGATGCCGACTATACGTTCCTGAACGAGCGCCTGGCACGACACTACGACATCCCGAACGTGATGGGCAGCCACTTCAGGCGGGTGTCACTGCCGAAAGACAGCGTTCGTCGGGGTTTGCTCGGACATGGCAGCATCTTGACGGTGACCTCGTACCCGGACCGGACGTCGCCAGTTGTTCGCGGCAAGTGGATTCTCGAAAACCTGCTCGGAACACCTCCGCCACCACCGCTCCCGAATGTGCCCGCGCTGAGGCCAACCAACGAGGCTGGGGCAGTCCTGTCGATGCGTGAGCGGATGGCCCAGCATCGCGCGAATCCCGTGTGCGCAAGTTGTCATGCGATCATGGATCCGCTGGGTCTTTCACTCGAGAACTTTGACGGTGTCGGAAAGTGGCGGACACTGGGTGAGTCGGGTGCACCGGTTGATGCCTCGGGCGCGTATCCCGATGGCACGAAATTCACTGGTCCAGCCGGGCTCAAACAGACGCTGGTTCAATCAGACCGGTTTGTCACGACGCTAACCGAAAAGATGCTCACGTACGCGCTCGGTCGCGGGCTCGAGTACTACGATGGTCCAGCGGTGCGGGCGATCGTGCGCGAGGCGTCAGGTAAGGATTACCAGTTCTCGTCGTTCATTCTGGGGGTCGCGCAGAGTACGCCGTTTCAGATGAGGATGCCCAGTTAGTTGTCAGTTGTCAGTTTTCAGTTGTCAGAAGTCTTCGGTGGTTCCTGATATCGGTGGTTCCTGATCACTGAAAACTGATAACTGACAACTGATAACTGACAACAACGACTCCGTCAGGAGATGTGATGTTCATCACAAAGATCTCGCTTCCACGCCGGACGTTCCTTCGAGGAATGGGTACGGCGCTGGCACTGCCGCTCGTTGACGCCATGGTTCCGGCCCTCTCTGCGCTCTCGCAAACGGCAGCCAATCCAGTCCGCCGGTTGGGGTTCGTCTACCTTCCGAACGGAGTAGCGAGAAACTTTACAGGGATCAACTACTGGACGCCGAAAGGCGAGGGCGCCAACTTCGAGTTTTCGCCCATCCTGACTCCTTTGACGCCGTTCCGCGATCGACTGCTCGTCCTCAGCGGTCTCGCGCAACATCAAGCCGACGCTTTCGATGATGGTGCCAATGGCGATCACACACGAGGGACGAGCTCGTGGCTGACCGGCGTGCATCCAAAGCGCACCGAGGGCGCCGACGTTCGTAACGGGATCTCCGCGGACCAGATTGCGGCCGCCGCGCTTGGAGAAGACACGGCCCTGCCGTCGCTCGAGCTCAGCATCGACTTGAACTTCCTGGCGGGGCAATGCGAGAACAGCTATAGCTGCGCGTACTTGAACACCCTCGCCTGGCGGACGCCGACCACGCCGCTGCCCACCGAGAACAACCCGCGGGTCGTGTTCGAGCGGCTCTTTGGAGACGGGGGGACTTCAGCTCAGAGACGCGCGCAGGCCAGGGAGAATCGGAGCATTCTCGATTCGGTCGTGGAGGATCTCGCGAGACTGCAGAACACGCTGGGTCCGGGCGATCGCACGAAAATCAACGACTACGTGGACGCTGTCAGGGAAGTGGAGCGGCGAATTCAAGGGGTTGAGTCACGGAGTGCCGAATCCGACCTGCCGGCTCTGGAGCGGCCAGGCGGCATACCCGAGAGGTTCGATGAGCACGACAAGTTGATGTACGAGCTCCAATGGCTGGCTTTCCAGGCGGACCTCACGCGTGTTGTGACCTTCATGCTGGGCCGGGAACTGAACTTCAGGACCTATCCGGAGATTGGCATCACGGAAGGTCACCACGGACTGTCTCACCATCAGGATCGGCCGGAGCAATTGGCGAAGTACGCGAGGCTCAACACCTATCAGACGGAACTGTTTGCCTGGTTCCTGGAAAAGCTGAAAGGAACCGCCGAAGGTGACGGGACTCTCTTGGATCATTCGATGTTCCTGTACGGTGCAGGCCTGAGCAATCCAAACCTGCACGCGCACTACGATCTGCCGCTGGCGATCATCGGCGGCGGAGCGGGTCGCCTCAAGGGGGGCCGCCACGTGACGTTCCCGTCAGAGCTGCCCATGACCAACCTCCTGTTGAGCCTGCTCGACAAGGTGGGCGTGCCGGCGGAAACCCTGGGTGACAGTACGGGCCGGATTCAGCTGGAGCCGTTGTCTGGTGTTTAAAACGGCGGGTTTCGTCGCCGACTCAGACCGCACAGGACACAGATTGGATCGAAAACACGCGACCAGATTGTGTGTGACGTTGCTGCTGCTGCTGGGCGCTTCGGTCGCAGCGCGTGAAGTTGCGCTCGTTGACGCCGTCAAGAGCGGTGACAAGGCGGCAATTGAAACACTGCTGGCGCGGAAAACCGACGTCAATAGTTCCGAACCTGACGGCTCGACAGCCCTGCACTGGGCGGTTCATCGAGACGATCTTCCGACTGCGGACTTGCTCATTCGGTCGGGTGCCAACGTACGGGCCACCAACCGTTACGGTGTGACACCGTTGTCAATCGCCGCGACAAATGGCGGCGCCGCGATGATTGAGAGACTGCTTGCCGCGGGCGCGGATCCCAATGCGACGCTGCCGGACGGTGAAACCGTGCTGATGACCGCCGCACGAACCGGGAAACCGGATGCGGTCAAGACGCTCCTCGCCCACGGTGCCCAGGTGAATGCCAGAGAACCTGGAAAGGCACAGACGGCGTTGATGTGGGCCGCCGCAGAAAACAATGCCACCGTGGTCAAAGTGCTGGCAGAAGCGGGCGGCGATATTCACGCGCGGTCGAAAACCGCCGCGTTCACACCGCTGATGTTTGCCGTGCGCGGTGGTCATCTCGAGACGACGAGTGCTCTGCTGGACGTGGGTGCCGATGTCAACGCCACGCTGCCCGATGGGACCAGTGCATTGCTGGTTGCGGTGATTAACGCGCACTACGAACTCGCGGCTCTTCTCATCGACAGAGGTGCCGATCCCAATGCCGACGGGCAGGGATGGACCGCACTGCATCAGATTGCGTGGTCCAGGAGGCACAACGCCGGTTTCAATCTGCCAGGGCCGGTGCCGACGGGAGGTCTCGACAGTCTCGATCTCGCAAAAAAGCTGGTTGCACGCGGCGCCAACGTCAACGCGCGAGTGACGAAAGAACCGCGCGATGGCAACCGGAACATGCTCAACCGCATTGGTTCGACGCCCTTCGTCATGGCAGCCAAGTCCGCAGATGTTCCACTTATGAAAGTGCTGCTCGAGCTGGGTGCCGATCCAAAGCTCACCACCAACGAGGGGACGACGGCAATGATGGTGGCGGCCGGGGTTGGGATTTGGGCGCCCGGAGAGAATCCGGGGACTCACGAAGAAGCTCTCGCGGCTGTCAGGCTGGCACTTGAGGCCGGTGGTGGCGGCGTGAACGACATCAACAAGAATGGCGAAACGGCATTGCACGGCGCCGTATACCGCGGCGGCGCTATCCCGGTGATTCAGTACCTGGCCGATCACGGGGCCAAGCTTGATGTCGTCAACAAGAAAGGCTGGACGCCTTTGACGGCGGCCGATGGTGTGGAGTACACGCCCAACGTCCTCAAGCGCTATCCCGAGGCCGCAGCTCTTCTCCGAAAACTCATGCGCGAGCAGGGGCTTCCCGTGCCGCCATCAAGTCAGCCTGGTAGCGAAACCGCGTCTCGATAAATAGGGTCGGGCGCTACTGCAGTGGGATGCGCCGGACGATGAATTCCGGGCGTGAAGTGTTGGAGACGGTCAGATAGGAAAGTGAGTCGCCCCACAAGGCGACGAACGTCGCTTCGGCCGTGTCGGGGACGGCGGCGTCGATAACGGTCGCGGAGGTCACACCCTTTCCGCTGGCATTCAGTTCAAGGCTCACGACTCGTCGCGAACCGTCCTCGGCACTCTGAATCCCCACCAACGTTCGACGGTGCCACCGGAGGCGCTCGAAGCGTCCAAGCTCGATCCCTTTCCGTGACGTGAGCGGTGTTGCAACCTTGTTCCTGGAGTCGATCCGAGAGATACCCTCCCGATGCGCCACATAGATCACATTCTCATCGCCAACTGCCGTCAGGCTAACCGTACCGAGCGCGTCGATGCGCCCGAATGGCTCGAGAGAGGTCCCGCCAGGTCGTAACACGAGAACTTGTCCCCGCAGCGATTCCAGCACGAACACCGCACCAGCTCCGTTGACGGCCAGATCGGTCAACTTGACCGGCTCGAGTTCTGTCGGCACCGCGAAGGTTTTGAGGGGACGCCCTGAGAGGAGTTGCAGTTTGTGGACCGCTCCCGCCCCGCCGTCCTTGATCGCACTGGCCACCCAGAGATCGCCGCGGCGCGCGTCAATCTCAATGGCCATGACATTGTGAAATCCTGCCGAATCGGCCCGCACCATATCAACGGTGTACGAGCCGCCTTCGGCAACGACCATCAACTTGCGTCCACGAACATCGCCAAAGAGGAACCTGCCAGAAACCACGTCATGCGCAAATCCTCCAGGCTCGAAACGGTCCGCCGAAAAGCGAAGCGTTTCTTCAACCTGAGCCGGCTTGACGCGTGAGACAGCTGCAGGCGCCGGTGACAACGACTTTGCGCCAGCTGCACCGGGAGCAGGAGTCGCGCGTGACTCATTCGCGGCGGCATTGACAGGTGAAGGCGTGGGCGTGGGCGCAGCCGGGGGAGGGCCTCCGGCGCTTCTGGCGCGCTCGATCAATGCTTCCACGTCGGCCCAGCCTGGGAGCTCTCTAGTGGTTCGGAAATCGTCATGGGTGCTGGCATCGGTGACCACACCCAGTTCTGCCAGGCGCCTGAGCATCACGAGCGCGTCGTGCGGACGTCCGCTCAGGCACTGAGCGCGAGCCAGCTGGTACATCAAGTCTGGGTCTCTCGGCGGGCCAGCCTGCACGGCGCGCCACGCAAGGTCGTGGAAAACCTCGTAGTCACCGCGCGTGGCAGCCTCGAGGGCCTGCTGTCGGCAATTTCGCCAATCGGTGCAGCTAACGGATTGCGCTGACCCCGAAGCTTGTGTGGACTGGGCGAGGGGCGTGCCGGACAAAACGAGCGACAGAACGGTACCGGCGATGATCATCAACTCGCCCCGGATCCTAACATTTCCCCGACAGCTCCGCGATTGGGCGGACACCCTCCCGCTTTGGCGGTTGACGTTGGGGCCGTTTGGGCAGTACGGTCACTGAGCGGAACAGTTGCTAATTGCAAGATCCGGAGCGTAAGCGACGGCTGCGCGTGGGGGTGCCGCCTTCGCGCCGAAGGCGCTTCGGCGAGCCTGGCCGAAGCTCGATACTTCGGGAGGCGAGCGAAGGCCGGGGGCCCCACGCGAACCAAAAATAGAGGCTGGCATGAACCATCGACTACTCGTTCTCATGCTTCTGGTTGTGATGACGTCACTTTCATCGGTCACAGTGACGGGCCAGCATGCGAGTGCTTCAAAGGCGACCTGGACTGCGTTGCGCACGTCAGACGGTCAGCCAGACCTCCAGGGCTACTGGACCAACGATGCGTATACCCCTGTGGAACGGGCCCTGGAACTCGGAGAGAAGGAATTCTTCACGGCAGCCGAGGCCGCGGCGTACTTCAAGAAACGTCAGGATCAGCTCCACGGTCAGGCAAAAGACAACATCCACTACGATGATGCGATTTGGCAGGGTGAGAATTACCTGAAGCACGCGGACCTGCGCACGTCGATCGTCAATGATCCGCGTGATGGGCGGTTGCCACCTTTGACGCCGGCAGCCCAGCAGCGCGATGCCGTGCGGGCCGAAGCACGGCGGACGGGACCCTCGGACAGTGCGGCGAGCCGGTCGTTGGCCGAGCGCTGCATTTCATGGGGGAACGTCGGCCCGCCAATGGTTCCGCCTACCTACAACGCCAACCTGCAGATCCTGCAGACGCGGGACTACGTTGTGATTCGTCACGAGATGATGCACGACGTTCGCATCATCCCGCTTGACGGGCGTCCGCGCCTCGGCAAGATGATTCAGCAGCTGGCAGGCGACTCGCGCGGCCGGTGGGAAGGCGAAACGCTGGTCGTTGACACGACCAACTTTACCGATCACACGAACTTCCGAGGAGCCCCGCAGACGACCCGTCAGGATATCTTCGCGAGCCACACCCTGCACGTGGTCGAGCGTTTCACGAGGGTTGACGAAGACACGATCCGTTATCAGTTCACCGTCGAAGACCCTTCGACGTGGACGAGACCCTGGTCGGGCGAGGCGACGATTCGCAAAGTTGAAGGCCCTATCTACGAGTATGCCTGCCACGAGGGGAATTACGGATTGCCAAACATCCTGAGCGCGGCACGCGTTGAAGAACGTCGTCAACGCTGACCACTTCTCGTTTCCCGGTGTCTAAGCTTCTAACAGCCTAGTTAGTCCGCAATCGGCAGTTGGTAGTTGGCAGTTGGTGGTGAGCCTGACCAGAAACCGGCCGATAACTGCCTACTGCCAACTGCCTACTGCCAACTAAGAATTGATAACTCCGAAGGCGAAGCTATGCCTAAAGCGGAAGCTCACCGCGAAGCGCAAAAAGTTCTGCAAACGGCGCGACCTCGCATCAGTTCCGATATGAACGTCACGCCGTTCATTGACGTCCTGCTGGTGCTGCTGGTGATTTTCATGGCCGCATTGCCGCTCAACCAGAAAGGACTGGACGCGAATCTGCCGGCCGAGACGAGACCAAGCGTGCCCGAACGAGGGCCTGAGCAGATCATGCTCGAGTACACTGCGGAACGTCGCATTTCAATCAATCGACAGGAAGTGGAACTGGTGCATTTGGAGCACCGACTCCGCGACATTTTCGCCGGCCGCCGCGACAAGACCATGTTCATTGCTGGCGCCCCGACCCTTCGCTATCGCGATATCGTTGAAGTCATCGACGCGGCAAAAGGGGCAGGCGTCAACCGCGTGGGAATCGTCACGGAGGCAATGCGACGCGTTCATTGAGCGGAGTGAGCGTTTGTCGCAAGACCCGGAGCGTACGCGACGGCAAGTTGTGGAAGTGCCGCCTTCGAGCGGAAGGCGCTTCGGCGAGCCTCGCCCGCGAATTGACAACTGTCCGAAGATAAGCCGCTCACAGTTTTCTGGAGCGTCCGTTTCAGAATGGAACAGTCTTCAGTGTGACCCGCCCGTGTTTACATTCCTGCTCAGACCTGTAACAAACTACCCATCAACAACTTACATCCCCAGACGCTCTCTGGCCACCTTGTTGCACTTTCCTGTCATATAGAGTCGCATCGGAAGGAGATAACGCCATGGTTTGGTTCTGTCCAGAACGCGAAACATTCCTGATGTTGACGGTGGGGAGCTCTGAGCACGGCGGATTCGCGGTCGTCAGGGTCTCCAAAAACGAGGCCGTGGTTCTCGAGTGTTTTCAACGCTCCGAGGACGCGATCGCACGCCTGAACGAACTCGAGGGGGACGTGCGAAAGGGATGGCTGGCGGCGTAGGACTCGGGATTCGGGATTCGGGATTCGGGATTTGGGATTTGGGATTCGATGGTGAACATGGTCGGCGGACGGGACGAAGAATCGAAGCAGGTAGCGCACCTTCGGCGGCTGATTGAAACGCAGCCGTCCTGCCTGATGCGCATTGGTGTCGAAGACGGGCGCCTGCTCGCCATCAACGATGCCGCTCAGCGGCTCCTGGACGTGGAGAGTCTCGGGCAGGCTCTTGGCACCACGTTCGCGACACGAATTGCTCCAGCACACCGTGAAGCATGGGGCGAGTTCATGGCGCGCGTCTCGAGTGGCACACCCGGGTCGTGCGAGTGCGAACTGATCAGTCCGAGCGGCTCACGGACAGTCGGC
>DATBJG010000009.1:0-4715 GCA_036556585.1 Vicinamibacterales bacterium | reverse complement strand
TGTGGAGTGACACACCATGAACGTCAGACCGCTACACGACCGCATCATTGTTCAGCGCCTGGAAGAAGGCGAGCAGCGCATCGGCGGCATCATCATCCCTGATACCGCCAAGGAAAAGCCCCAGCAGGGCAAGGTGATTGCCGCCGGCAACGGCAAGACCACCGACGAAGGGAAACGCCTGCCCCTCGATGTGAAAGCCGGCGACACGATCCTCTTTGGAAAGTACTCGGGTCAGGAAATCAAGCTCGACGGCGACGAGTACCTCATCATGCGCGAGGACGAAGTGTTGGCGGTCGTGGAGAACGGCGCCAAGGCCAAGAAAAAGTAGTTTCACTGACCCAATACATGGAGTAGCGAACAATGGCAAAACAGATCGTCTACGGCGAGCAGTCGCGGCAGGCCATCCTGCGCGGCGTCAACCAGCTCGCCGACGCCGTCAAGGTCACACTCGGTCCCAAGGGCCGCAACGTCGTCCTCGACAAGAAATTCGGATCGCCGACCATTACCAAGGACGGCGTGACCGTGGCCAAGGAAATCGAGCTCAAGGATCCACTCGAGAACATGGGCGCGCAAATGGTGCGCGAAGTCGCCAGCAAAACGTCGGACATCGCCGGCGACGGAACGACAACAGCGACCGTGCTGGCGCAGGCCATCTACCGGGAAGGCGCGAAGAACGTCGTGGCCGGCGCCAACCCGATGGAGATCAAGCGGGGCATCGAGAAGGCGGTCGACGCCGTCGTCGAAGCCCTCAAAAAGCAGTCCCGGTCGGTCACCGAAAACTCGATGATCGCCCAGGTCGGCACCATTTCGGCCAATGGCGACGAGACAATCGGCAAGATCATTGCCGAGGCCATGCAGAAGGTCGGCAAGGACGGCGTCATCACGGTCGAAGAGGCCAAGACGCTCGAAACGTCGCTGGACGTGGTGGAAGGTATGCAGTTCGACCGTGGCTATCTGTCACCGTATTTTGTGACCGATGCCGAGCGCATGGAAGTTGTGCTCGAGAATCCGATTCTTCTGATTCATGAAAAGAAGATCAGCTCAATGAAGGACCTGCTGCCGGTGCTCGAACAGGTGGCACGCATGAGTCGTCCGTTGCTCATCGTGGCAGAGGACGTCGAAGGCGAGGCGCTGGCGACGCTGGTCGTCAACAAGCTGCGCGGAACCCTCCAGGCGGCGGCGGTCAAGGCCCCGGGGTTCGGCGATCGGCGCAAGGCCATGCTCGAGGACATCGCGATTCTGACCGGCGGCCGCGCCATTACCGAGGATCTCGGTATCAAGCTCGAGAACATCAAAATCGACGATCTCGGCAAGGCCAAGAAGGTGACCATCGACAAGGACAACACGACCATCGTCGAAGGTGCAGGCAGCAAGCAGGCGATCGAGGGCCGCGTCAAGCAGCTGCGCAGCCAGATCCAGGACACCACGTCCGACTACGATCGCGAGAAGCTGCAGGAGCGCCTCGCCAAGATCGTTGGCGGCGTCGCGGTCATCAAGGTGGGCGCGGCAACCGAGACCGAGATGAAAGAGAAAAAGGCGCGGGTCGAGGATGCGATGCATGCGACCAAGGCAGCCGTCGAAGAAGGCATCGTGCCGGGCGGCGGCGTGGCACTGCTGCGTGCGGGCAAAGCGCTCGAAAAGCTGAAGCTCGACGGCGATCAGCAGATTGGCGTCAACATCATCGGTCGGGCGCTCGAAGAGCCCCTGCGCTGGATTGCCACCAACGGCGGCCAGGAAGGATCGATCGTCGTGCAGAAGGTCAAGGATGGCGAGGCCGACTTCGGCTTCAACGCCCAGACCGAGAAATACGAGAGCCTCGTGAAGTCGGGCGTCATCGACCCGACGAAAGTCGTGCGGTCGGCACTGCAGCATTCGTCCTCGATCGCGTCACTGCTCTTGACCACCGAGGCGTTGGTCTCAGAGATTCCGGAAGAGAAGAAGGAAGCTCCAATGCCCGGAGGCCATGGGGGCATGGGCGGGATGTACTAACGCGCGACAGGTTAGAGGGTAGAAGTTAGAGGGTAGAGGTAGAAGGAAAGGGCCCGGCAGGCATTGCAGCTTGTCGGGCCCTTGTTATTCACGAAGGGTTTCTTACCTGAGGGTGAAGGTCAGCTCGATCGTGATGATGACCGGAACTTCCTGTCCCTTGTACCTGCCAGGGACGAACCGCCATTGCCGCACGGCCTTGATCGCTTCCTGATCCAGACCGAACACCGGATCGAGCGAGCGGACCACCTGAATGCGCCCGCATTGACCGCTCGGTTCCACGATGCATTCAATCTCAACGCGGCCCTGAATCTTCGCGCGCATCGCATCGGCGGTGTATTGCGGCTTGGCATCCCTGAGGAGGCGCGGACTCTCGACGCCGCTTCCCGGACGGTACGCACCACCGCCCGCTCCGCCGCCAAAGCCTTCACCAAGCCCTGAACCCGTTCCCGATCCGATGCCGGTGCCGGTTCCCGTGCCCGCGCCGCCGCCGGTACCGGTGCCGAGCGACACCGTTGGGCCGTTTCCCTCGATCGCACCTGGAATCACCGTGGGCTCGATGGCTGCGGCAAGCGTCTTTGCCGGAATACTGAGCGCCTGTTCTGGTTCCTTGTCTGGCGGCTTCTCGACGGGTTTCTCGAGTTCCGGCTTCTTTGCGACGGGGACGGTGATCTTGTCTCTGCCTGGCAGCTCGGCCTTGCGAGGCGGTTCGGGTGACTTGTTGCCGCCGCCACCGCCGCCACCACCTGGACCTGGCGTTGCCAGAAAGATGATCCGGTTGCTCAGATCGTCCGGCTGGTTGAAGATTTTCGACCCGTCTGGTGTGGGCGAAAAGCGAATCGCGAGCACGATCAAGCCGACGAAGGCAATGTGCGTGAGGAAGGACGCGCCCAAGGCACCTTGCATGCGCTTGCCCTGGCGCTCGAAATTGAACAGAACTTCCCCGGGACGTCGATCGTCCAGGTGCACGCTCAAATGACCGACTGGCACGGTTTCGGGGCCCTGCGTCGTTGGCATGATTGAGAAGCTAGGTCCGCCTTTCTCTATTGTCCGATGCCTTGCGGCCTCGTGCAACTGCAAAAAGGAGGCCTACTGTGGGGGATGGGGCGGATGGGGCGGATGAGGAGGATAGGGATGAGGAAATCAGGAGCAGGCGGAAAACTGAGAAGATGGGGGCAACGCGGACGATCAGTCTCAAGGAAGAAAAGTTGCGCAACAACAGAAATCGCGGTCAGCAACGGATTTGGTAAGCGTTGAAGATCTTTCCCGGTTCCGCTCGTCGTCAGTTCCCTGCATCTTCCTGATTCCCCATTCGCCCCGTCCTCCCCATCCCCCCCATCCTCCCCATCCCCCTCATCCTCCCCATCCGCCTCATCCGCCCTGGACGCGTCCGCGGACGCCGGAGGTCAGACGCGTCCGGTCCATTATTCTCAGTCGCGGACGCCTGAGGTCAGACGCGTCCGCTCCAGGCTCCAATCGCGGCGTTTCCGCCACCATAAGAGTGCAGCAGTGCCAGCGCATCGGCCGCCGCGGGTTCGCTGCGGATTGCGACGAGAACACCACCGCGAGCGGTGAGCGTTTCAAAGATGCGACCGTCGTGTTGCTGAAAACCGGCACGATGCATCGCGGCGCCGAGACCCATTTTTCGCAGCTCAGGGCTCTCGAGTGCCGCCAGAAGAGGGCCTCGCACGACGATCGCCCCCAGACCCGGGAGCTCGATTCGCTGACCCTCACCCCCCAGCGCGTGCTCGACGAGTGACGAAATCCCCGGCGACTCCTTCGCGAGGATCGTCAAGGACTCCACCGCAAATCCCGCCGACTTGAGCGCGTCGATTCCGCGTTCAGCCCAGCTCGTATCTTGAAACACGCCGACCGTGAATCGTCCGGTCTCAACATCCTGCATCGTTGTGCCCTCGTTCCCCATCCGCCCCATCCACCCCATCCACCCCATCCGCCCCATCCGCCCCATCCGCCCCATCCGCCCCAATTCGCCCCATCCGCCCCATCCACCCCATCCGCCCTATCCGCCCTATCCGCCCTATCCGCCCCAATTCGCCATGGCGACGCCGTCAGCACCATGTCGTTCGAGCAGCTTCCTGATCTCCGATTCCTGCCCTGTACGGACATGAACCCCAAGCAGCACGGCTCCGTCCTCGATCTTCGATTGCCAGCCCGCAGCGGCCGCTTCAGACAGCCCCGCGCGTTCGAGCGTTGATGCAACGCCACCGGTCGCATGCCCGACTGTCTCGCCAAGCTCCGCGGCCAGGGGACCAGCCGTCACGATTGGACCGACACCCGGCATGACGATGGCGATAGCCGCGAGGAGGTGGCCGCTCAGCTCGCCAAGCCAGCTCCCGAGGCGTGAGTCTTCGATTTCGGCACCGGGGGTCCCGTCGACCGCACGCGCCAGATTGACCTCGTCATCGTGTGCGCGCGCGACAATCGACAGATCACCCCGGTCTATTCCGAGGTCTCGAACGCCTCGGGCAGCAACGGCTGCGGCCGTGCGGTCAGCAAAGAGCGCCAGGACCAGAGGATGTGACACGGGCCTACTCTAAACCACAATCCGGCGGGTCTAAAGACCCGCCGCTACGGGACACAGATTTGGCCCATGTTTTGGGGTATGCGCCACAGCCCGGTGGTACAATATGATGACCAGTGAGTTGCACCCGCCTGCTTGGTTTCACGCGCACTAACTAAGCGGACAGTCGGCTCTGGCAAGATCCGGA
>DATBJG010000008.1:0-3828 GCA_036556585.1 Vicinamibacterales bacterium | reverse complement strand
TGCTTCCAGCTGCTCGACGAAGGCGCGAAACAACCGCGGCGTGATTTCAACGGGCAGCTGTTCGCGCACGGCCTCCATCTCCATGCCTGGCAGCAGAGGATGAGCAACGTGAAAAGTGCTCAAAACGGAGATCAGCGTGTCGCGCAGACGCTGCCATCGTTCGTCGGTGGTTAGAAACGTGCCTTCCTCGAACTGAAAAGCCCGAACCTTGGACAGCGATTGCAGGGGAGCCCGAAGGTCTTCTTCTGTCAGGCCGAGAAATCGCTCCAGTGAAGCAATGGATACGGCAAATTGCTCGCTATCATCGAGAAAAGCGTCGACCAGCGGCGCAAATTCGCCTCGATGCAGCGCCTCCAGCCTTTCGGCCAGATCAGGGTCCGACCGTTTGTGCTTTCTGGCCCACGGATGAATGATCGTACCGCCACCAATGGTGCGCTGCGCCGTTTCGTCGCGCAGGATGAAGCGATCTCCCCGAAGAATCGGAAGTGGTTCGGAAAGTACGATCTGACAGTAGCCGGACTGCTTTGGTCCTACGAGGTTGGCCGGTCCCAGCAGCATGATTTTGGCCAGTCGTTCGGCCGTTCCCGCGTGCACCCGCACTCGTTGATGGTTCTTGATTCCCTTTGTCGCGGTCGGCCGGACTTCCACCCAGGCGTCAAACCGATCTGAGGTCACCGCAATCTTCTCGTGGCAGATCGTGTGTCCGCGGCCGATTGCCGATCGCTCATCGCCGCTCAGATTGAGGGCAATGCGCTGGCCCCACGTAGCCGCTTCAGTGGACTCGTTGTGGACCTGCAGGCTTCGGACACGGAACAACTGGTCTCCAGGCAGGCTGCGCAGGCGGTCTCCCACCTTGACCGATCCGCTGAGCGCAGTGCCGGTCACGATGAGACCGTGTCCCTGCAGCACGAATGCTCGATCTACCGGAAGACGAAAGTAGCCATGTGGTGGATGGTGGCGGCCGTCCCGCAACATCCGGATGATTTGAGCGCGCAGCACGTCCAACCCTTTGCCCGTCACAAAGGAATAGGGAACGATGGGGGACTGGTCCAACGCCGTTCCGGAGGTGAGAATCCGAATCTCCTCTTCAACGGCGGCGATCCGTGTCTCGGGAACCAGGTCCACTTTCGTCACGACGAAAATGGCTTGCGGGATCCTCAGCAGATGCACGATGTCGAAATGTTCCTCGGTTTGCGGCATGACCCCGTCGTCGGCGGCAACCGTAAACAGGACGAGATCGATGCCGTGCGCGCCAGCAAGCATGTTCCGAATGAAGCGCTCGTGACCCGGAACGTCCACGATGCCGGCTCGTGTACCACCCGGAAGATCCAGGTACGCAAACCCGAGATCGATTGAGATCCCGCGCTCTTTTTCTTCCTTGAGGCGATCGGTGTCCTGCCCCGTGAGTGCCTTGATGAGGCTCGTCTTTCCGTGATCGATATGGCCGGCAGTACCAATGACGAAGGGCATAGGAGCTATCAGCTTTCAGCCATCAGCTATTAGCCGTCGGCCATCAGCTCCTGCCGGCCCAGCGGGGAACAAGGTCCTGAGGATCGAAGATGGTTCTCAAATCGAGCAGAAAGCGATCTTCGTGGATGCGGCCGATGATGGGCGGGCTCGCACAGCGGAATCGGTCCGCGATTTGCTGAGCGTTCGTCTGTGCGTGAACGATGGCAATGACCTTCGTCGGCAGTTCTTCCGCCGGGAGTGCGCCGCTTCCAACCTGCGCGGTCGAATCCTCGAGAGAGAGTCGAAACCCGTCGCCCAATGCGTTTTGCAGTGCCGGAAGAGCAAGCTCAGCGATCGCTTCGAGATCCCGTATCGGGCGCGTGAAGGTGTTCAAAGTGGGAATCTCCTCGGCGAGACGTCCCGACTGCTGGTAGAGCCTGAGTGTCGCTTCCAGTGCGGCAATGGTCAGCTTGCCGCAACGAAGAGCGCGGTGGAGGGGGTTGCTGACAATCTGACCAACCCAGACCTTCTTGCCGACCACGAGGCCGGCCTGGGGTCCTCCAAGAAGCTTGTCGCCGCTGAAGGTGATGAGATCGGCGCCAAGTGAGATTTGTTCAGCAACAACCGGTTCTTTGGGGAGCCCGAACCGGCTCAGATCAACGAGAGCGCCGCTACCGAGATCCTCCATCACGGGCACCCGGTGTCTCGCGCCAATCGCAGCCAGCTCGGGTAACGCGACGGCCGACGAGAACCCGACGATGCTGTAGTTGCTCGTATGAACCTTGAGGAGCAGAGCCGTTCGATCGTTGATTGCTTTTTCGTAGTCGTCACGGTGCGTGCGGTTGGTCGTGCCGACTTCCTTCAAAATGGCGCCGCTCTTTGCCATGATCTCGGGCAGCCTGAAAGCTCCGCCAATTTCGATCAGCTCGCCTCGCGACACGATGACTTCCTTGCCTTCCGCCACCGTGTTCAGCGCCAAAAGGACCGCCGCCGCGTTGTTGTTCACGACGGTGGCCGCTTCGGCCCCTGTGAGATCTCGCAGAAGCTCTTCGATCAGAAGTTCCCGACGGCCGCGATGACCGCCCTTGAGGTCGTATTCCAGGTTGACCGTGTGTTCGGCTGCCTCGGACAGGGCGCGCACCGCAGCCTTGGGGAGCAGGGCGCGGCCGAGGTTCGTGTGCAGGATGGTGCCGGTCGCGTTGACGACCCGCGCAAGCTTGGCTTGTCCATCCGCGTCAATTTTTTGGGCCAGGCGCGCCACAATGCCAGCCTCCTCCAAATCCTGCGATGGAGGGACGCGACCAGATTGGATGGCCAATCGCAATTCGTCCAGCACCAGGCGACATTGCCGCGTCACATATTCGCGGCTGTACCGTTCGAACGACGGCACGGTTCGAACCTGCGCGAGCAGACGATCGACCGACGGAAGCTCTCGCAGGAGATCGTTCGGCGAACTCATGTTCGGGTCTCGGAATTCCTCTCTCGGACCTCGTGCACTACTTTAACTCGGCTCTCGGAATTCGGCTCTCGGCACTGGGCGCTCGGCTCTCGGCTAGACTCTAGGGCCTGGGTCCAAAGCCTACGAGACCCGAGAGCCGAAATCCGAGCGCCGAGTTCCGAGACCCGAAAGCCGAGACCGAGGGCCGAGAGCCGAAATCCGAGACCCGAGGAGAAGGAAGGTGCCCGGTGGCGCCGCTGGTCTTCAAAACCAGTCTGGAGGTCGTAAGGTCTCCGGAGGGTTCGACTCCCTCCCTTCTCCGCCATTCTTGGGCGGATACGGCGGATAGGGCGATGCGGGAGTACACTTCACGGCTCGGCCGCATCGGCCGGTCCCCGCCGAAGTAGCGCTCGAGTGGGCGCGCCGATGTCGGATATCGGCTGGATTGATGGAGGCCTGAGATGAAGGTCGGGATCGTCGGCTGCGGGATGGTGGGTTCGGCGTCGGCATACGCCCTGGTTATGAGCGGAGTCGGCCGGGAAATCGTGCTCATCGACGCAAACGAGGCGCGTGCCCAGGCCGAGGCGAACGACATCTACCACGCCGTACCGTTCGCGCATCCGTTGACGGTCCGGGCCGGTCGCTACACGGACCTGGCTGGTGCACGTGTGGTGGTCATCGCGGGTGGCGTTGCCCAGCGGCCGGGCGAGACCCGGTTGGAGCTGCTGCAGCGGAACGCCGACGTGTTTCGGCAGATTGTGCCGTCGGTGGCGCGACACGCTCCGGATGCGATCCTGCTGGTCGTGACCAACCCGGTGGACATCATGACCCATCTGGCCGCACGCTTCGCGGCAGACTTCGGCATCCCGTCAACGCGCGTGATCGGGTCCGGGACCACACTCGACACCGCGCGGTTTCGCGCTCTGCTTGGGCGCCACTTC
>DATBJG010000007.1:0-4117 GCA_036556585.1 Vicinamibacterales bacterium | reverse complement strand
ACGATCAAGCACGGCCGAGGGTCGGTACTCACGATCGACCTGACCAATCGCTGCAACATGATGTGCGACCCCTGCTTCATGGACGCCAACCAGGTGGGCTTCGTCCACGAGCTGACCTGGGAAGACATCAAGCAGATGCTCGACAACGCGATCACCATCAAGCCCCGACGCCAGATGTCGGTGCAGTTCTCCGGTGGTGAGCCGACGATGTCCCCGTACTTCCTTGATGCGGTCCGCTACTCGAAGAAGGTGGGGTACAACAGCGTCCAGGCGGCAACCAACGGCATCGAGTTCGCCAAGAGTCCCGAGTTTGCCAAGGCCGCGGCAGAAGCCGGGCTGCGCTATGCCTACCTGCAGTTTGACGGCATTGGCAACGCGGCCAATTCGCATCGCCGCGTCGGCAACCTGTTCGACGTCAAGCTCCAGGCCATCGAGAACCTCTGGAGTGCCGGCGTCGACATCGTCCCCGTCGTCACGATCGTCAATGGCGTGAACAACGAGCAGGTTGGCCGCATCATCGAATTTGCGCTCGACAACCCACGAAAGATCAACTTCCTCTCGTTCCAGCCGGTCTCGTTTACCGGCCGCGACGAGGAAGTCACCGACGAACGGCGGCATGCACAGCGCTACACGCTGTCGCACCTCGCGCACGACGTCAAAGATCAGGTTGGTCTTGGTGAACCGGTTCGCGACTGGTTCCCGATTTCGTTCATGGGCACGTTTACCGACTGGGCCGACCAGGTTCACGGGCCCGATGCGCAGTGGGGCAACCTGACCTGCGGGTGTCATCCCAACTGCGGGGTTGGCATGGCGCTCATGATCGACAAGGAAACGAAAGAGGCTGTACCCGTCACTGCGTTCCTGAAAGCCGAACAGCTTGCCAAGGACGTTGCCGCGGTCAATGACGCCGGTCGGGGCAAGTTCCTGTCGGTCGTTGGCATGGCGCTGGCGCTCATGCGCAACTACGATCCATTCCAGGCCCCGACGCACTTCAAGCTGATGGACCTGCTCAAGAAATTCGACAAGACCTTCGGGGCAACCGGCCGCGACTACGGCAAGGTTACGGGCGACCGAACCAAAGCCGACATCGACAAACGGCGCGGCGACCGGTGGAATTTCCTGTTTGTGGCAGGGATGTGGTTCCAGGATCTGTTCAACTACGACTTCCGCCGCACGGAGATGTGCATCATCCCCTATGCCACGCAAATGGGAGAGATTTCCTTCTGCGCCTACAACACCGGCATCGGGTGGCGGAACATCATTGAAAAGATGCACATGACCGCCACACTCACGAAGTGGTACGACGAGCACGGGCGTCACGAAATCTGGGCGGGCAACAAGGACGTGCCGCTCCCGACGCTCGAGCATTCACTGAAGCTCAATGCCGAAGCGGTTGCAGCCGGCGAGCAGCAGGATCTGGTGCTCGCGGGCGTGGCACGCAACGCAAGAGAAGAAAAGCTGGCCGCTCGCGCGCAGGAGAAGCACCGCAATGGCGACGGCGAATACCACAAGCAGATGGCGGATCTGTACCGCCAGCACGTGCTGAAGGAACAGCCGACGCTTCAGATTCAGGGGTTGAAGAAAACCAAGGCTTCGCTGCCGGTCGTGTAGAACATTCGTGATTGGCGATCTGTGATCTGTGATTCGTTGGTGATTTGTGATTTCTGGTTGGCGATTTATTGGTGAATCAGGTACCTGTGAATCGTCAATAAATCGGAAATCAGGAATCAGCTAATCATCAACGATTCACCAATCACAAATCGCCCAATCACCAATGTCCTATCTCCTGCCCCTGACAGGGGCAGGCGTGTATTCGATTTCCACGTTGCTGATCACGGCAATCGGACGGCCTGGAGCGGAATACACCGCCGGTCCGTCGGTTCGGACGACCTCGAGTTTCTCGCCGAGAAAGCTCACGGCCTCGACCTCTTCCGGAATCGTCATGACGATTGGCTCGAGTCCGATTGGCGCGACGGCTTTCACGCCCCCGCCGGCGCCTCCTCCAACGCGATCGAGCAGGTCTTCGCGCCTGCGGAACTCGCTGCGGACGACCGCACGCGCAATGAGCGTGTTGTCCAGTGTCAGCGCACCAATGGTTGCCGTGTACAGCGAGTAGCCTCGCTTGGCTTTGACCTCCTCCTCCGAATACGTGTGGCGATTGTGCAGGTCGAAACGGAGCGTCACGGGTCCACGATGCGGGGGGAATTTGATGGTGGCACCTTCCGCCGGATCGCGGCCAGTCAGGATGTCGCAGAAGCTCCGCTTGCTCGTTACACCTGTGCCCAGTTGCGTCGGACAATTGAGGTCGGCGGGTTCGACGACAGGCTTCGCGGGAGCTGGCCGGCGGGCTGGTGCCCGTTTGGTCTGGCCGGACAGGAGGACGGGAGGAAGAATACAGAATACAGAATACAGAATACAGAATGCGGAGGTTAGTCCGCGTCTTCGATCACACGATCGCCAATAATTCATCAATCGCAAATCGCCAATCACAATCGATTCGCTAATCGCCCGATCACCATTCGCGAATGTCCACTAGTCATCCAGACACCACGCACCCGCAGCCACCGTCGGACTACTTACAGTCGCGGGACGGTGTCGGATGAGTTCCAGGAACTCCATTCTAGTACGGGCGTTGTCGCGGAAACCGCCCAGCATCGCGCTCGTCACGGCAAACGAGTTCTGCTTCTCGACCCCGCGCATGGCCATGCAGAGATGCGTCCCTTCCATGACGACCGCAACGCCGAGTGGGGTGACGGTGTTCTGGATCGTTTCGGCGATTTGGTTGGTCAATCGCTCTTGAAGTTGCAGCCGCCGACTGAACATGTCCACAAGGCGCGGGATTTTGCTGAGCCCGATCACTTTCGTCCGGGGCAAATATGCGACGTGACACTTTCCAAAGAACGGGAGCAGGTGATGCTCGCAGAGACTGTAGAAGTCGATGTCCTTGACGATGACCATCTCGCTATAATCGACGGTAAAGAGCGCTCCATTCAGCAGCTCATCCGGATCCATGTCGTAGCCGCTGGTCAGGAATTTGAGGGCTTTTTCAACGCGCTTTGGTGTATCGAGCAGTCCTTCCCGCGTGGGATCTTCTCCCAGCTCCGCCAGCAGTTGTCTGATCAGTTGCTGCATAGCCCTGGCATTGTACAACACGGTCCTGGCCGCACAGGCTGCGGACGATCCCGACCGGTTGTACGCCGATCGCACCAATCTGGCGAGCGCTGAGCGAGCCGCAACGATCTGGGAGGAACGACTTTCTCGGCAGGCCAACGATTTCGACGCGGCGTGGAAGCTCGCCCGGGCCGCCTACTGGCTGGGCGGTCACGTGGCGCCCGCCGCACGTCGCACGCAATTTGAGCGCGGCATTACCGCCGCGACGCGAGCGACCGCCATCAACCCGCAGCGCCCCGAAGGACATTTCTGGAAGGCCGCCAACATGGGGGCGCTGGCCGAATCGTTCGGCGCTCGTGCGGGCCTGAAGTACCGGAGACCCATCAAGGAAGCGCTCGAAACGGTCCTCACGATCGATCCGGCCTTCGAACAAGGTTCTGCAGACCGTGCGCTGGGACGCTGGTATCAGAAAGTGCCGCGGCTGTTTGGAGGCAGCAGAGACAAGGCCGAAGAACACCTGCGACGGTCGCTGACCTACAACCCGAACAGCAGCTCGTCGCATTTCTTTCTGGCAGAGATCTTCCTCGAACGCGGTCGCCGCGCCGACGGACGCGCAGAGCTCGAAAAAGTCCTGGTCGCCTCCTCGGGCCCCGACTGGGCACCCGAGGATGCAGAGTTCAAGGAAAAGGCCAAAGCGCTGCTGTCGAAACTCGAAGCACCCTAAGTCCCGAACCCCGAACCCCGAATCCCGAATCCCGAATCCCGAATCCCGAACCCCGAACCCCGAATCCCGAATCCCGAATCCCGAATCCCGAATCCCGTTATTTGAGCAGTTCCGACGTCACCGTGCCGCCCGGAAGCTGCGGGGACGACACCGTGCTCTTGACGACCTGACGCGAGCTCTTCGACACCCACAGGGTCAGCTTGGTGCCATCGTCGGGCGACGCAACATCGACTTTGAACGTGTCGAACGAGCCGGCGGGCACAGCCACCTGCTCGCTGCCGT
>DATBJG010000006.1:0-5469 GCA_036556585.1 Vicinamibacterales bacterium | reverse complement strand
TCAAATCCCTTTTCCCGCTCCAAACCTCGCTTCAATTTTTGAAAGGATTTGAACCCTCGACCGGGGGTTCTCGAAGGGGGTGCGCCCCCTTCGCGAGGAGCGTGCGAGGGGGCATGGCCCAAGTATCAAGAATCGCTGATCGCTGAGGAAGCGGCAGGACGAGAGGAGTGGCTATCGGGACTGGCGTGCGAGTCGTTTCAGCACGCCAAGATCTTCGACGGCTGTTCTGAGTTCTTCACCGGAAAGAACGTTGACACCAAAGCGCCCTCGGCAATACAGCGCTGTCAGCCTGACGACGACCGATTCGGCGTCGACCCATTGTTGACCGACACGACGCGCGAGCTCCGTCGGCGTTGTGGCCGGTGTGATCACAATTCCTTTCCGCGCCGAGAGTTCGAGCATTCTCCTGTATACGTGGACGATCTGCTGTTGTGCTTTTGCCGCCGGGACTGCACCTGAGCGGCCATACGACCATCGGCGCCGCAGCACGACACTCAGGCAGGCAAGGCAGATCGTTGATGCCACGATCATGGCCCACACGACGCTCTGATGGACGGTCTCGGCTCGGTCGAACCACCTCCGTAAGAACTGAGCGGATGCGCTGCCGAGTGACGACGTCCACTGAGCGAGTGCGTCGCGGGCAGAGCCGCCGCCGTCCCGAAAGCTGTGAATAATGGCCAGTTGATCCCGGCCACTATACCGGATGAACACGCGGTCCCAGTGGAGGCGCAGTGATTCGCCGAACCGCTGAAATGCCACCCAGAACGATGGTGCCAAGGCGACCGGGCTTGAGGGTGTTGGATCCATCGTAATCCACCCGGATTGTGGATAATACACTTCGACCCACGCATGAGCGTCCCGCTGACGAACCGTGTAATAGTTCCCGAACTCGTTCCATTCTGTCGCCAGAAAACCTGTCACCAACCGGGAGGGGATGCCGATGCTTCTCAGCATCAGGACCATTGCGGTTGCATAATGCTCGCAATAGCCGGTCTTCCTGCCGAAGAGGAACTCGTCAATTGGATAACGAGAGCCGGTCGTGTCGGTCTCCAAGCTGTATGCATAGTTGGTCAATAGATGGTCGAGCACGGCCGCCGTCTTCTCGTACGGTGTCGCGGCCCGGTCGGTGACGCGGTGCGTTAATTCCCGAATTCGCTCGGAATCTCGAGGGAGCTGGAGGTAGCGGTCAAGGATCGCGGCGGCATACGGAAGCACGGCGGAGGTCTGTTCATCGGCCGTCATCCGGTGTTCGCGCGACACGATGGAGTATCGAATACGTGAGGACGAAGGAAAGGGCAGATGAAGCCCGCTCATGCTGTCGAGTTGCACACCCGGCAACTCGCCGCTGACCGATTCTGCGAATGGAGCCGCAAAGAGTACCGACGTATCCAGCGCCTCTAGCAGGATGTCCTGCCGCAACGGTTCGGCTGATTCTGAAAGGCTTCGGGTCCCTGGGCGAACGGCGAAGGTTGCTTCGCCAACGAGTCCAAGGTTTCGACGGTGCCTGCTGCCGGAACTCCATGATCGGCCGTTGTACTGATCGAACGCGAGACCGCGCAGATAGACCCGCTCACGACCGGACAAAGGTTGGTCCGGCAGCTCCACTCGCATCACGATTTGAGGATCCTCTTTCACAGCGCCGATCATGCCAAGATCGACGCGTTCGGAGAATCCCGTCGTGCGCAGTCCTTCTCCTCTCGGTTTCTGTAGAATGCCGACGCTGATCCGCGGAAGGAGAAAAAAGATGATGAGCGTCAGGGCGAACGTCAGGATAGCGATGCCGTTGGTAAACCAGAAAAAGCGTCTCGTGATTCGAGGAGCACGAATGACGGACCCAGCGGCGGTGCTTGTCGAAAGACACTCGGCGGCGTCAGTGCGGGCGGTTACGTGATACAGCAGCAAACTCCAGACGGCGGCCAGCAGATACAACACGAACACCGAGACATACCACAGGTCTGTCGTCAATGCAGCGGAGGCGAGCACCGCCATGAGTGAGATGGCGTATAGATGGCGGTAGTCGCGGCGATCTTTCATCGTGATGAGCTTCAGGTTCAAAAGGATGACGAGAAAGTGGACGCCGGCAGGGAGCAGGTCGCGGGAGATCGTCGTGAGATCGAAAAGGAACAGCCCGAATGCACCGATCAACAGCCCGTTCCAGAGCAGTGGTGCGGTGGGGAGAGCGATGCGATAGCGGCCGGCGGCCGGCCCGTCCACGGTCCGCAGGACGGCATAGAGCAACGCCATCAGAGTCGCGACTGTCAGCCAAAGCGGCAGGCTTCGGGCCAACAGCAATCCGACGACGCCGGTCGCCGCCAGGAGCACCGCGCTGCCTCTGAGCGCTTGCTCAAAAGCCATGGGTAAGCGCCTCAATCTGCGACGTGTGCAGAATCCGATCCGCGAAGGGAAGTGCGGACTCGCGATCGGCCCAAGGCATGACAAGGACGGTGTAGCCGTGTTCAGCGTCCTGCCCATCGAGTGAATCGGCGAACGCATCGCGGCCGGATTTCGGCGACCGACGTTCGCACAGGGCGAGCAACCGAAGCATGATCAGCAGATGGTCTGACCCGGACCCCCGGCCGGAGTCTTCTGTCCCTACGAGGAGCCGCAACAAGTAAGATTTTTGGGAGAGTTGCCAAAGGAGCGATGCGACCAAGGTCACGCTGCGTTCAAAAAGCGGCTCGTCATCGTCCGGCGCAACCGTCGAGAGCGCGATGGTGATGCGTCGTTGATCCTCCGCCTCTGTTTCCCGAACGGTGAGATTCGATGTGCGGGCTGTCGTCATCCAGTGGATCGAGCGCGAGTCGTCGCCTGGGCGATACAAACGCAAGTTATACAGCTGCGTCCCATGTCCCCGCCGGGGGAGCGACAGGCCCTGTCCTTCGCTGAGCAGCTCGTCCACGAATCGAAGCGACAGCGGCCGGATCGGAGGGCTGACTGCAATATCCGCCGGTAGCTGATAGAGCGCACGCTTGAGAAACAGTCCGAAGGGGAAAAGCGTCTCGGCTCGGACGCCGTCAAGATGCAGGCGCCCGCGTGCCGTGGCCAGAACCGGATACGATAGCAACGTTGAGCGCTGCGCCGGCAAGTGATGGACGAAGAGCCCACGATCGAGGTCCTGTCCTCCAACGACGTCGTAGAAGCGCAGTGAGAAGCTGGGGATCCATCGGCTCTGATTGGCCACTGACAGCGTCACGGTCGTCGGCTGATCGGCCATGATCAGATCGGGCACATGCCGGTGGAAATCGAGCCGGCGCAAACACTGCTCGGAAAGAAGGCCGGAGATGATCACGACACTCAACATCATGGCCAGCAACAGATAGAACAAGTTGTTGCCGGTGTTGATTGCCGCCACGCCGATGCCAATGGTGAAGAGGAGGAAGCGCGTGCCTTCCGAAGTCAGGCGGATCGACCTGCGGGTGGCGAAATAGCGCAGTCGGGATCCGAGGCGGGCAGCACGAAAGTGCATGAAGGCATACATGGAGGGCCAATGCGAAAGATGCCGCACGGTCAGACAGGAACAGGTATGGTGTCGACGATGTCGAGAATGATGCGCTCGCCTTGCTCGAAGCTCTGCGTGCGCATGCCTTGGGCTCGGCTCAACATGACGCGATGCGAAAGGACGATGGGCGCCAGTTCCTTCACATCGTCGGGGAGGCAGTAGTCTCGCCCCCGGACCAGCGCCAAGGCTTTGGCGGTATTGTTCAGCGCCAAGGCCCCTCTCGTGCTCACGCCCAGCGACAGCAACTCGCTCTGTCTCGTGGCATGCACGATGGCCAGCAGATATTCGCTGACGCTGTCATCCACATGGACCTGCTCGATTCGACGCTGAAGCTCCAGCACGTCCTGCGTGGAGAGCACGGGGGCGAGAATGTCGGCCGGATGCAGCGCGTAGGGGCGATTGAGCACTTTCCGTTCTTCCTGCGCTGAGGGGTAGCCGATACGCAAGCGCATCAAGAACCGGTCGAGTTGCGATTCAGGCAGCGGAAACGTGCCGTGATACTCAGCCGGGTTTTGGGTGGCGATCACCATAAACGGCTGCTTCAACGGATGGGTCTGATTGTCGACGGACACCTGAGCTTCACTCATGGCTTCCAACAGGCTGCTTTGCGTCTTGGGGGTCGTGCGGTTGATTTCATCCGCGAGGACGATATTGGCAAAAATCGGACCAGGCACGAATTCAAAGGCCTGTTGCTGGCGGTTGAAAATGGAAACGCCGACAATGTCGGACGGCAGCAAATCGCTGGTAAATTGGATGCGTTTAAACGAACAGTCGAGTGAACGGGCAAGACTATGCGCAAGGGTCGTTTTGCCTACTCCAGGGACGTCTTCGAGCAACAAGTGTCCCCGTGCAAGCAGACATACGACGGCCATCTCGATCACATGCGCCTTGCCCTTGATGACTCGGGCAATATTGTCCTGAATGGCTTGCAAAGGGCGCGGTACGTTCATTGCGGATTAATGGCTCTGGCGGCCAGAAAATGGATGGTGGTAGGACACCGATGGAGTCTAGCAAAGGGTCCCGTGACGGTCAATTTTTCTACCGTTTCCCACACACCGGGAATGATCGGTTGCCTGGAGAGTCTGCAAGTCCATCATCGGTCGGGAACGACCGTGACCATCCAAGGGGGCGTCTCTTCTTCCATCCCGCTAAACCGTCTGGCGGTACTGCTGGCCGGCATGTCGGGGAAGATTGCTCCGCGGCGAAGCACGACGGATTGAAATCGATAGCCGTTCGGAAGCTGCTTGCCTGGTAGCACACGAGGGAGGTTTGCGCGCAGGCTCCCGCACGTCGACAGCTCCAAGGATTCCCCGATCTCGAGGGCGGAGAGTCGTGTGTGAATGTCGCCAAAAATCGCGGGCAGGGTATCCGGTGTGAACGGCAAATCTTTCGGCCTGTACCGTTCCTCTTCAAGAAGCTGCGCCAGCAACTCCCAGAACACCTGGCTGTCGACTGCGCCCAGGACGCCCAGGTGACTCGATCTTGCCAGCAGGTCCAGGAGCGCCAGCGGACCGCGTATTTGGAACTTCCAGAACGGGAACAGCAGTGTTCGATCGCGGTGCTGCACTTCCAGGGCGGCCTCTCCCTCGAACCGGGTTTGACGGAAGGGGCCCTTCGTCAGTCTCAGTTGTTCCTGAATGACTTCAGGGGAGAGGCGTGTCGGCTCGTAGGCGAATGTCGGGGTCGCGGGTGCCCAGCACGTGGCGATGGCATAGCGGGTGGCGAGTCTTCCGGTGCGAGCCAGTTGGTCGAATTCACACATATCCTGGTCCGGCAGGAATTGAAAGGACAGGTCTGACCGGGAACGAAGCGCTTGGATCACTCCAGGCGGCGGATGCAGGGGGCCGCCAAGCTTCGATTGTGGGCTTAAACGGTCGATGCAATGCAGCAGGAGCGTGCGATTCTGACGGTACAACTTTGGGCCGTACTGCTCCGCCAGTTCGGCGGCGAACGAGAGATCACCGGCGCCC
>DATBJG010000005.1:0-2482 GCA_036556585.1 Vicinamibacterales bacterium | reverse complement strand
CGCTGATCGCGTCGTGGATTGTCGCGGTCGTGTTCACGCCCTACCTGGGCGTGAAGCTGCTCCCGGACATCGCAAAGCGCGAGGGCGGACACGAGGCGATCTACGACACGCCGCGCTACAACCAGTTTCGCCGGGTGCTGGACCTCGTCATTCGCCGCAAGTGGCTGGTCGCGGGCGGCGTCGTTGGCGCCTTTGTCATCGCGGTACTGGGCTTGGGCGTGGTCACGCAACAGTTCTTTCCGACGTCCGACCGACCGGAAGTGCTGGTCGAAGTGCAGATGCCATATGGCACGTCCATCGAGCAGACGAGTGCGGCCACGGCCAAGATCGAGGCCTGGCTGGCCAGGCAACCGGAAGCGCGAGTCGTGACCGCGTACGTGGGCCAGGGGGCGCCGCGCTTCTTTCTCGCCATGGCCCCAGAGCTGCCTGATTCATCGTTCGCGAAGATCGTCGTCTTGACGGCGAACGAAGACACGCGCGAAACGCTCAAGTTCAGGCTCCGTCAGGAGGTAGCCGACGGCCTGGCGCCGGAGGCCCGCGTGCGGGTGACGCAGATCGTCTTCGGCCCCCCCTCGCCGTTCCCGGTGGCGTTCCGTGTGATGGGGCCCGATCCCGACACGCTGCGAGACATTGCCGCGCAGGCACTCGCGGTGATGCGCGCCAGCCCGCTGATGAGAACGACGAACACCGACTGGGGCGAGCGCGTGCCGTCGCTGCGGTTCGCGCTCGATCAGGACCGGCTCCAGAGCATCGGCCTGACGTCCAGCGACGTCGCGCAACAGCTCCAGTTTCTCCTGAGCGGGATCCCGATCAGCGACGTCCGTGAGGACATCCGGTCGGTGCAGGTCACCGCCCGTTCTGCCGGAGACGCGCGGCTCGATCCAAGCCGGATCGCCGATTTCACGCTGGTCGGAGCGGCCGGCCAGCGGATCCCGCTGTCGCAGATTGGAACCGTGGAAATCCGCATGGAAGACCCGATTCTGCGTCGCCGCGATCGCACGCCGACGATCACCGTGCGTGGCGACATCGCCGAGGGCTTACAGCCGCCGGACGTGTCCAACGCGGTGTGGAAAGACCTGCAGCCCATCGTCGCCACACTGCCGGCGGGTTATCGCATCGAGCAGGGTGGGTCCATCGAGGAATCCGGGAAGGCCAATCGCGCCATCGCCCCGCTCTTTCCGATCATGATCGCTCTGATGCTGATCACAATCATCTTCCAGGTCCGGTCGATCTCTCTGATGACCATGGTGTTCGCCACCGCACCGCTCGGCCTCATCGGTGTCATCCCGACGCTCCTGCTGTTCAATCAACCGTTCGGCATCAACGCGCTGGTCGGGCTGATCGCGCTGTCCGGAATCCTGATGCGCAATACGCTCATTTTGATCGGGCAGATCCACCAGAACGAGCAGGAGGGATTGGCGCCATTCGATGCCGTCGTCGAGGCGACCGTGCAGCGCTCCCGGCCGGTCATTCTGACCGCGCTCGCTGCCATGCTGGCATTCATCCCGCTCACCCAGTCCGTGTTTTGGGGAACGCTGGCGTACACCTTGATCGGCGGAACCTTTGGCGGCACGGTTCTCACGCTCGTGTTCTTGCCGGCTTTGTACGCCATCTGGTTCAAGATCAAGCCGGTTGCGAAGGACAGGCTCGCGCCTGCGGAGATTGGCATGGAGCCCGGTCCTGCTTAGCGGAAGTAACCAGCTTCGGGCGTTTCGGCCTCTCGCTTCTCGACCATGAATCGTCTTGAACTCAAGGTGCCTCCTCCTGTCGTGGCTCTGTGCCTCGCTCTTCTCATGGGATTGGCGCCTTCACTTGGCCGGCCCGACGTGTCGCTTCAAGTCCGCGTCGGACTTGCACTCGTCCTTGTCGTCATCGGGCTCGCCATCGGGATCTCCGGCATCGTCGCCTGCCGCCGCGCAAGAACCACCATCAGCCCCGTCAATGCAGGCGCCGCTTCATCGTTGGTCACCTCCGGCGTCTATCGCTTCACACGTAACCCCATGTACCTGGGCATGCTTCTCATGCTGCTGGCTTGGGCCGCCTTCTTGTTCAAGCCCGTAGCGCTCCTCTTTGTTGCCATCTTCGCGCTGTACATCAATCGCTTCCAGATCAAACCCGAAGAGCAGGTGCTGTCGTCTCTCTTCGGAGCGGAGTACATCGCATACAAGGCACGGGTGCGCCGGTGGCTCTGAGTCCAACCCCACATCGAACTATCAAGAACCACCGCCCATACGGCAGCTAGCGTTTCTTGGCGCGAGCAGCGCGACTTGATCCGCTCGGCGAGCTGGCGACTGAGGTCCGCGGGAGGCGACGGTCGATCCAGCTGTCCCCGAAATTGTCCCTCCCAGCGCGCGAAAGGGGCCTTCCAGAGCCAACAGCAGCCAAGTCGCTCGATCGAGGAAGTGATTGAAACGCGGGGATTTGCGAGTAAAAACGACGATGGCCGAAATGCGGATCGGCGTTTAGCAAACCGCCGCCTTCA
>DATBJG010000004.1:0-7521 GCA_036556585.1 Vicinamibacterales bacterium | reverse complement strand
TTTTTCAAGGATGTAGGCGCGTAGCTCAGTTGGTTAGAGCGCCTCCCTGACACGGAGGAGGTCAGTGGTTCGAGTCCACCCGCGCCTACCAACTGCTTGCTAGATCAGCCGCACCACTCTCCTTCGCGATGTCCATGTCTCAGACGACGGTAACGTTGCCCGACGGGTCGAGGCGCGCCCTGCCCGCTGGTGCGACAGTCGGGACGCTGGCGTCAGAGATCTCGCCGAGGCTGGCCAAAGCAGCGCTTGCCGGCGTCGTGGACGGACAGATGGTGGATCTGTCCTATCCCTTGCAGAGCGACGCGACGGTCCGCATCCTGACGGCAGACGCACCCGAAGCGCTCACGCTCTATCGACACAGCACGGCACATCTGCTTGCCGCGGCGGTGACGAACCTCTTCCCCGAAGCGCAGTGTGGTATTGGCCCGCCGACCGACGAAGGGTTCTTCTACGATTTCGTGGTCAACCGGCCCTTCGTGCCGGAGGATCTCGAGGCGATCGAGAAGAAGATGCGGGAGCTTGCCGGCGCGGATCTCCCCTACGAGCGCCAGATGTGGCCCCGTGAGGAGGCGATCGAGTTCTTCCGCGGGCGCGGTGAGCCGCTGAAAGTGCAGCTCATCGAGGAAAAGACGGCCGGTCAGTCGCACGTCTCGTGCTACACGATCAAAGACAGGGAGACGTTCGTCGACTTCTGCGTGGGACCACACGTACCTTCGAGCGGCCGGCTCAAGGCGTTCAAGCTGCTCACGACCTCGAATGCCTACTGGAAAGGCGATTCGCGGAATCAGCCGATGCAGCGGATCTACGGCACGGCGTTTTTCAGTGAAGCCGAGCTCAAGGCTCATCTGAATCGGCTGGAAGAAGCCAAGAAGCGCGACCATCGCCGGCTCGGTCGAGAGCTGGGACTGTTTACGTTCCATCACTGGGCGCCGGGCGCAGCATTCTGGCTGGGGAAGGGAACAACGCTCTACAACACGCTCGCGAACTACATGCGCGG
This sequence comes from Vicinamibacterales bacterium, assembly GCA_036556585.1. Taxonomy (GTDB): domain Bacteria; phylum Acidobacteriota; class Vicinamibacteria; order Vicinamibacterales; family JAMQPK01; genus DATBJG01. Next base: position 6,524 of record DATBJG010000004.1, on the reverse strand, counting down.
CATCTTGTTCCCGGCGGGGTATGTCGAGGTGAAGACACCGCTCATCTACAACAAGGCGCTCTGGGAGCGATCCAGGCACTGGGAGCATTACCGGGAGAACATGTTCCTCATCGAATCGGAAGGCGAGACGATGAGCGTCAAGCCGATGAACTGTCCCGGTCACTTCCTCGCCTATGCCACCGAGATTCGAAGCTACCGCGACCTGCCGATCCGGTTCCACGAGCAGACGCCGCTGCACCGGAACGAAGCCTCAGGCGTGCTGTCGGGTCTGACACGCGTCCGGCAGTTCTCGCAGGACGATGCGCACTGTTTCGTGACCGAAGAACAGATTTCCGAGGAGGTCGAACAGCTCATCCGCCTGGTCCAGCGTGTCTACGCGGATTTCGGTCTCGACTTCTCGGCCAAGCTGTCGACGCGGCCCGACAAGTTCATCGGCGAGATCTCAGCCTGGGACAGCGCGGAAGCTCAGCTCAAGGCCGCGCTCGGGCGTGCGAAGATGGACTTCACGGTCAACGAAAAGGATGGGGCGTTTTACGGCCCGAAGATCGACTTTGATATTACTGATGCCATCGGCCGCAAATGGCAGTGCGCCACGATCCAACTCGACTACGCGCAGCCTGAGAACTTCGATCTCAAGTACATCGGGGCCGACAACAGCGAGCATCGGCCGGTCGTGATTCATCGTGCGATCTTTGGAAGCCTCGAGCGTTTCATTGCGCTGTTGATCGAGCACTATGCGGGAGCCTTTCCGCTTTGGCTGGCGCCCGTGCAGGCGATTGTGCAGCCAATTGCCGATCGACACCTCGAGTATGCGAATATGGCGCGCGCGAAGCTGGCAGAGGCCGGACTCCGCGTCGAGATCGACGGACGGCAGGAGAAGATCGGCTTCAAAATCCGCGAGGCGCAGCTTCAAAAGATTCCGTACATGTTGGCGGTCGGAGACCGTGAAAGTGGCGAGGGCACGTTGACCGTGCGTGACCGCGTTCACGGTGTCATCGGCGCGTGGCCGATCGACAAGTTCGTCGAGTGGGCAAAGACCGAGATTGAATCGAAGGGTCGCCAGACGGTGAAGGCTCTGACGCCCGTTCCTGCGGAGAACGGATCGGCCGCAGCAGCCCCTGAATCGGCCATTCCGAGGAGGTAGCTATCGCTTTCGACAGAGCCCCGCGCCGCGACGATCGCGTGCGCGTCAACGAACGCATCCGGGTTCGCGAGATTCGTGTCATCGACGATGCGGGCCAGCAGCTGGGCATCATGGCGCCACAGCAGGCACTCGCCATCGCGCGGCAGAAAGGTTTGGACCTGGTCGAGATTTCGGCAACGGCGGTCCCGCCGGTCTGCCGAATCATGGACTACGGGAAGTATCAGTACCAGGAACAGAAGCGCGCGCGCGAAGCCCGGAAGCACCAGAAAGTCATCGAGGTCAAGGAGATCAAATTCCGGCCCAAGGTGGATGAGCACGACTATCAGTTCAAGAAGAAGCACATAGAGCGCTTTCTCAGCGAAGGCGACAAGGTCAAGGCGACGATCTTCTTCCGCGGTCGTGAAATGGCGCACCCGGAAATCGGTCGTCGCATCCTCGAGCGGTTGATCGACGAGCTCGCGGACGTCGCGGTTCCTGAGAACAGCCCGCGTCAGGAAGGCAACCAGATGCACACGATTCTGGCGCGGAAACCGGGCGCAAAGATCCCGACGAAATGAGAGAGAGATGCCAAAGCTGAAGACTCATCGCGGTGCCGCCAAACGCTTCAAGAAGTCAGGCACGGGAAAATTTCTTCGAGGAAAAGCGTTCAAGCAGCACATTCTGACCAGCAAGACCACCAAACAGAAGCGCGGGTTGCGCGGCACTGTGGTGGTCGCCGGCGTGGATGCCGCCAAACTGGCGAGGATGCTGCCGTATAAATAGCAGGTGGCAGGTAGGACAACTGCCCGCTGCCGCCTGCTGCCGACGACAGGAGCTTTTGACATGCCAAGAGTGAAACGTGGAACGGTCCGGAGGGCGAAGCGAAAGAAGCTGCTTAAACGGACCAAAGGCTTCTATCAGACCAAGAGCAAACTGTACCGCTCGGCGAAAGAGTCGGCCGACACGGCCCTGAAGTACGCCTTCGTGGGCCGGCGCCGGAAGAAGCGCGACTTCCGTCGCGTGTGGGTCATTCGCATCAATGCGGCCGCGCGCGAAAACGGCTTGAGCTACGGACAGCTCATCCACGGCCTCAAGGTCGCGGGCGTGGGTCTCGACCGCAAAATGCTCGCTGACCTGGCGGTCACGCAGCCGGACGCGTTCGCAAAGCTTGCCGCGCAGGCGAAGACGGCCGCCAAGACCCCAGCGACGGCATGACCGACGTTGCCGAGATCGAACGCCTGCGCGCGGAGTTCGACAATGAACTGGCGCGCGCGACGTCCGACCGCGAGCTTCAAACGCTGCGGGACAAGTATCTCGGTCGCAAGCAAGGGGTGGTCGTCGGCCTGATGAAGGCCGTCGCGAGCGCCCCTCCGGCCGACCGCCCGACCCTGGGCGGTCTCGCCAATACCTTCAAGCAGGACATCGAAACGCAGCTGGCCGCGAGGCGCACGGCGCTCGCCGTTGGTCGTCCGCCGGCCGGCTCGGTCGACATCACGCTTCCGGGCCGCGAACTCTCGATCGGTCACCGTCACCCGTTGACGATCCTGCGCGAACGGGTCGAGTCCATCTTCGTACCGATGGGCTATCACGTGGTGGAGGGCCCTGAAGTCGAGGATGAATACCACAACTTCGAAGCACTCAACATTCCCGCCGAACACCCGGCGCGGGACATGCAGGACACGCTCTATCTGGGCACCCCCATCACCGGAGGAACGCTGCTTCGTACCCACACGTCCGGCATGCAGATTCGCTACATGGAGGCGCATCCACCCCCGGTACGAATCATCGCGCCCGGCAAAGTCTATCGCCGCGACAACTTCGATCCGAGTCACACACCGATGTTCCACCAGATTGAGGGTCTCGTCGTGGGTGAAGACGTGACGATGGCGGATTTGAAGGGAACGCTGATCGGCTTTCTGCGTCAGCTCTTCCAACCTGATACGCCGGTCCTTTTCCGGCCAACGTTTTTCCCGTACACCGAGCCCAGCGCCGACATCTTCATCGGCTGCCAGTTGTGTGGCGGCAACGGCTGCCCGCTATGTAAACGGACCGGCTGGCTGGAAGTCCTCGGCAGCGGGATGGTCCATCCGGCGGTTTTCGAGGCCGTCGGATACGATCCCGAGCGGTACACCGGGTTCGCGTTTGGTGTCGGAATCGAGCGGCTCGCGCTGCTGATGTACGGAGTGGACGACATCCGCGCCTTCTACGAAAACGACCTGCGTTTCCTCGAGCAGTTCTAGTGAAACTTCTCGTCTCCTGGCTTCGTGATTTCGTCGATGTGCCGGTCCCTCCCGACGAGCTGGGCAGGATGCTCTCGATGCGCGGCTTCGAGCTGGCGGGCATCGAACCGGCACCGCCACCGGCATCGTCGGAAGATGCCATCGTCGATGTCGAGATTACGCCGAACCGGCCCGACTGTCTGGGAGTGATTGGGCTCGCGCGAGAGGTGGCCACCACGTTCGACCGTCCGCTTCGCGAGCTCTCTCGCAACCGACCAGCACCACTCAGTCTCGCGACCCTCGACGTAGGCGCGAACGAACGTGTGCGCGTGCTCCTCGAGGATCCGGCGCTGTGCCCGCGTTATGCGGCCGCAGTGGCCGAGGTCACGGTCGGACCATCCCCAGCCTGGCTCGTTGCCCGGCTGCACGCGGCAGGCATCAGACCCATCAATAACGTGGTCGACATCACCAACTACGTGTTGATGGAACTGGGGCAGCCGATGCACGCGTTCGATCTAGCGAAGCTCGCCGGCAGCGAGATACGGATACGGCGCGCGAGGGCAGGTGAAAAGGTCCGGACACTCGACGGCACTGAGAGAGCGCTGACGCCTGACATGCTCGTGATTGCCGATGGTGCGCGGCCACAGGCGATCGCTGGCGTCATGGGGGGAGCCGATTCAGAAGTGAGCCAGTCCACCCGACTGGTCGTCTTCGAAAGCGCAAATTTCGATGCCAAATCGGTTCGAATCACCAGTCGCAAGATCGGGTTGAAGACCGAGGCAGCGGCCCGATTTGAGCGCGGCGCGGACGTTGGGGCTCCCGTCACCGGAATCGAGCGCGCGTGTGCCCTGCTCGAAGCCACCGGGGCAGGTCGTGCCCTGGGTTCTGTGGTGGACTGCTATCCCACACCGGCTCCCCGACGACAAATCCGCCTTCGCCAGGCACGCATTGCGCGCGTGCTCGGCGAAACCATTGTTCCTGCGCTCGTGGAACGATTTCTGACAGGTCTCGGATTCCAGGCGTCGAAGACCGGTGACAGTTGGGACGTGGTCGTACCGACGTTCCGGGTCGACATCATTCGAGAAACCGACCTCATTGAAGAGGTGGCGCGACACTACGGGTATGACAAGCTGCCGGTGACGTTCCCCGCGCTTCAGACGCCGCCGGAAGCTCCGCTGCCCTCACTGAATCGAGATCGTCGGGCCAGGGAGATGCTTCTTCGGGCGGGGTTTACGGAGGCTGTCACGTTTTCGTTCATTGAAAAGCAGGCCGCGGGGCTGTTTGCCGCCGACGCCGAACTCGTGCCGGTGGCCAATCCACTCTCCGAGAAATTCTCGACGCTGCGGCCGTCGCTTTTGCCGGGTCTGCTCGAGTCGGTGCGCCACAACCGACATCACCAGGTACGCGACGTGCGCCTCTTCGAGGTTGGACGCTGCTTCACCCGGTCGGGCGGTGAGCAGTCAAACGTGGCCTTTGTCTGGACCGGCGCGGCCAGAGCGGACCATTGGAGCACCGACGTTGTGCCCGTGAGCTTTTTCGACGCCAAAGCTGTCGCGGACGTGCTCATCCGCGCGTTCAAGGTCACCAAACCAACGGTCGAACGCGTCCAAATTCCGTACATGATTCCCGGCCGGACGGCTCAGGTGGTGGGCACGCCAACCAACGGTGCGGAGTCGCCCTCAAAAACGCGCCACGTTGGCTATCTAGGCGAGCTGGCGCCCGCTGTGATGCGCGCGTTGGACCTGCCAGAGAGCGATCCGGTGTTCGTGGGCGAGTTCGACCTCGGAGCGCTGGCCAGCTTTACATCGGACGTGGAGTCGCGTCGGGTGGAAAGCCTGCCAAGATTTCCGTCGATCGTACGTGACATCTCAATCATCGTTGATGAATACTTGCCCGCGGCAAATGTTCGTGGCACGATTCGGTCGGCTGCGCCGGCGACGCTTGCTGGCGTGCATGAGTTCGATCGTTACCAGGGCAAAGGGATTCCGGAGGGGCGGATCAGCCTGTCGTTGCGGCTGACCTTCCAGTCCCCGGAGCGCACCTTGACCGATGCGGAAGTGCAGCAGGCCATGGAAGCGATCCTTGGCGCATTGGTGAAGGCCCACGGGGCAGTTCAAAGATAGCAATTCGGGTAGGAGACGCTGACATGGCGAAGCCAGCTACGCGTACTGTCGACTTGGAACCCATCGATCGTCTTGAAGAAAAACTTCGGGTGCTGATTACCACCGTCCAGCGCATGAAGAGTGAGCTGACGAAAGGCGCAGACGAGAACGCCCGGCTCCAGCGAGAACTCGAACTGGCGCGTAACCGGCTCGCGGACGTGGAAGCCTCCGGCGCGGAAATGACGAGCCTTCGCGAGGAACGCGAGCTCATTCGCCACCGTGTCGCCGACATGCTCGATCAGCTGGAGGCGCTCAATCTCTAGGCAGTCGGCAGTCGGCAGGAGCCAGTCGGCGGGACCGGGAGCGGCAGGGCGAAGGACGACTGTCGACCGCGGACTGCCGGCGGCCGACTGTCGACCGTCGACGGTCGACGGTCGACTGATAAGTGAGGGAGCCGTGTCCAACCATACCGGCATCGTTCCGGTTCAAATCCGCGGCCAGCGGTATCCGATTCGAAGCAATCTCGACCCGCGGTACATTGCCGAGCTCGCGAGTTACGTCGACGAAAAAATGCGCGCGGCCGCCGAGTCGAGTCCGACGACCGATGCCCTGCGCCTGGCGGTGCTGGCCGCCCTCAACATTGCGGACGAGTATTTTCGCTGTCAGGAAAACCACCAGGTTGGCCGAGGCACGCTGGCCGAACGCACGCACCGCATCGAAGAACTCGTCGATCAAGCTCTCCGCCTGGCGGCTGACTGAAGAGATTGCAGGATTGCGGAATTGCAGGATTGCAGGAAGGATCTAACGAGTCTTTAGTAGTTTTGGCCTTCCTTCCTGCAATTCTGCAATCCTGCAATTCTGCAATCCTGGAATTCTGCAATCTCTTGGCGATTTCTTCCCTCCGTCCCCCCTAATGGACTAAGATCGTTTCAGTTTCTCGAGTTCCCTGCTTTGCGCGTGATGGTTACCGAGGCTCGCTTGAGCCAACGTTAAACCCAAGCGAATCGCGACGCTGCGTGGTGTGCATGCCTCTGCAACGAGGAAGCCTGAAGCGCGGCTCTCACAGCGGTTCCACCTGCT
>DATBJG010000003.1:0-10015 GCA_036556585.1 Vicinamibacterales bacterium | reverse complement strand
TCGATAGACGATGGGAATTGACAGGCCAGGTCGACCTGAACGATATTCCCATCGATAAACGATGGGAGACAACCCGGCGCCCGACATCCTGCCAGGGACGCTCGACCTGCTGATCCTGAGGACCCTCAGGGCCGGGCCAATGCACGGCTACGGGATTGCGCAACACCTCCGCACCAGCTCGGACGATGTGCTGCACGTGGGCGAGAGCTCGCTCTACCCTGCTCTGCAGCGGCTCTTGCTCAATGGGTGGGTCAAGGCGGAATGGGGCACGTCCGAAAACAATCGCCGCGCCCGGTACTACACGCTCACGGCGGGTGGCCGAAAGCGGCTCACCGTTGAAGTGGACGAATTCGACCGCATGATCCTCGCCATCCACAAAGTGTTGGAGGCCACCTGATGAAATTCTTCCGCCGCCTCTGGTACATCGCCTCGGGCCGACAACGTGAGGCCGATCTTGCCGACGAGATGGCATTTCATCGCGCTATGAAGAAACAGGAACTTCGTGAGCAGGGTGTGGCCGACGAGAACATAGAGACGATCACGCACCGAGCGCTTGGTAACGATCTCGTGGCCCGTCAACACGCACGTGATGTGTGGATATGGCCGTGGCTGCAGGACCTGTCGCAGGACCTCCGATTCGGCTTGCGCATGCTGGTCAAAGAACGCAAGTTTGCTGCAGCCGCGATCCTGACACTGGGCCTCGGCATTGCCGCGACAAACACCGTGTTCACGATCGTGAACGCCACACTGTTTCGAGATCTGCCGTTTGAAGGCGCCGACCGGTTGATCACGATTCGCACCCAGGACCGGCGCGGCTTTCCGGCCGGCGTCTCGTACCCGGACTTTCTCGACTGGCGGCAGCAAACCACCGTATTCGAAGAGTTCTGCGCACAACTCTCCCGATCCGTGAGTCTCAGCGACCAGGCGCAGCCAGCAGATCGGCTGACCGCCTCTTACCTGTCTTACCCGGCGTTTCGAGCGCTGCGGGTGAAGCCTCTACTCGGCCGCGATTTCACGGCAGACGACGATCGGGAAGGCGCAACAGGGGTCACGATACTGAGCCACACCTTGTGGCGAACGCGGTACGCCGCCGATGCGGGAATCGTGGGACGAAGTGTTCGCGTCAACGAGCAACCGACAATCGTCATTGGGATCATGCCTGAAGGCTTCGGCTATCCGCTCGTAACCGATCTCTGGATGCCGATGTCGATGGTCCCGAATCTTCGAAACTCCCTCCGGACATCCGCCGAGTTCGGGATCCTTGCGCGGCTCAAACCATACGCAGACATCGGACAGGCGCGTTCGGAAATTGAAACGATCGCCGGGCGCATTGCGCGCGACCATCCGGAATTGGAAGGGGATCGAAGGTTCTCTGTCGTCACTGCCAAGGAAGGGTATCTCGCGACCGGCGCAGGTGCCTTGTTGCTGACGCTGCTCGGTGGAGCCGCGATCGTGCTGCTCATCGCCTGCGCCAATGTCGCCAATCTGCTGCTGGCCCGCTCGTGCCGCAGGTCGCGCGAAATTGCCATCCGACTGGCCGTGGGCGCCAGCAGGTGGCGTGTGGTTCGTCAGTTGTTGATCGAGTGCACCCTGATTGCCGGTGGCGGAGCCGTCGTGGGAGCGTGGCTCTCGATCTTCGGCATCCGAGCCGTCTCGCGGGCGTTTGCCGTGATCGAGATCACGGCGCCCGATAGGCCAAGACGGCCGTTCTGGTTCGATCCATCAATGGACGGCGTCGCATGGATGGTCTTCGGGCTCGCGTGCCTGCTCGCCAGTATTGGCGCAGGGTTGATCCCGGCCTTGCAACTCTCGAAAACCGACGTCAACGAGGTGCTCAAGGAAGGTGGACGGACGAGTCTGGTCACGAAGCATTCGCGCCGATGGGCCACGGCCCTTGTCGTGGGCCAACTGGCGGTGGCTTTCGCGCTGGTCACCGTCGGGGCATTGTTCGCACGAGCCTTCGTCGATCTCTACTACACCGATCTGATCGTGGATACACGCGACGTCGTCATGATGCGCCTGACGTTGGCCGAACAGAAGTACGGCACAAACGATCAGAGGCTGCGGTTCTTCCGTCAACTGGACGACCGCCTGATCGGAACGTCGACGTTTTCGGCCTCCACGCTGAGCAGCGACTCGCCGCTCTATCCGCTGCTCGCGGCCCGTCGAACCCTCGCGATCGAAGGTCGAGAACCCGTGAAAGGTGAACCCGCGCCGAATGCCGTCTACATAACCACCGGGCCACGGTATTTCGACACCGTGAAGCTCGTGCCTGTTCGCGGTCGGGCATTGTCCACAGACGATGGGTTTGCCGGCAGAGAGGGTGCGATCGTCAACGAACGGTTCGCGTCGATGTTTTTTCCGGATACGGATCCACTCGGCAAACGGATCCGACTGACGCCAACGCCGCCGGAAAGTACGCAGGTCCCGTGGCTCACCATTGTGGGGGTCGTTCCCACGCTGCCGGATTTTCTGCCGAGCCTACCGCCCGACCCGGTGGTCTACGTTCCACTCCTCACCGAAGCGATCACACCAATGAGCGTATCCGTGATCGTCCGATCATCGTCCAAGGCCACCGCCGTCTCGGCATTGCGGGAGCACGTGCGCGCGCTCGATCCCGATCTGCCGGTTTTTGCCATCCAAACGCTGGACGAGGCCGTGGCTCTCAATCGCATGGGAGCTCGCATGGTTGGATCGTGGTTTCAGACCCTCGCCATCATTGCCCTGGTCCTGGCGACGGTGGGTGTGTATGCCCTCACCTCACACGCCGTGTCGCAGCGCGTACATGAAATTGGTGTCCGGATGGCACTTGGCGCACGCAGACAACAGGTCTTGTGGTTGTTTCTGAGGCGTACCCTGATTCAACTCCTGGTGGGATTCGTCCTTGGGATGACGGGCGGACTTTCGATTGGTACTATCGTGGCAGCTTTTCTGGCCAACGCGAATCCGAAGGATCCGCTCACGCTAACCCTGGTCAGCGTCACCCTTGCTGGCGTGACGCTGGCGGCCAGCGCGTGGCCGGCTCGTCAGGCCACGCGCGTTGATCCTCTCATCGCGTTGAAAACGGAGTAAGCGATCGAAGCGCCGCCACTCGTTACGAACAGCTCGGACCGGTGCGTTTTCCGCGGACCCAATCGGCCAGCATTCGCCATTCGGGATCTTCGCGGTTCGGCCATCGGCGCGGCCCGTTGTGCGCGTACGAACCTCCGCCATCGGGGTGAAGCGGTTTCAGGAGGAATCGACTTTGCTCGGGGTTGCCGGGAAGAATCAAACGCGAGATCTGCTGATACGCCCGCTTGGCTTCCTCATCACTCCACGAAGTTCCACCTTGTGGAGCGGGTGCGAAACCGATGATCCCGCCGGCGTGGCAGTTGCTGCACCGGATCTGACCTTCACGTGGTTTAGCAAAGACCTGCTGGACGCACGTGCGAAAGAACTCGAAGTCGAGTGAAGGTTCCGGACCCGGGACGTACCGATCCGCCGGCAAGCTGCGAATCCACTGCAGGAGTGAAACGTATTCAGGGTCGTTCCGCGATTTCCAATACGTTCCGCCGGTATGCACCAGCCCGCCTGCGCTGGAGTCGAGCGGCTTCAGGAGCAGTCGACTGCTCTCCGGGTTTTTCGTATTTATCAGTTTGGTGACGACGTCAAAGTTGCGCCGCGACTGCTCGGTGGTCCATCCAGCATCGGTCGCGGGCGTTTCGAGACTGAACCGTACGCTCGTCTGCCAGGTGTGACACATGACGCACGACGCGTAACCAGCCATCGTGCCACCCCGATCGGCCAGAAATACTCGCTCAACAGTCTTCCGATAGGTTTCCACGTCCGCGGAACCGGGGAACGCGGCCGTTTGTGCCGAGGCAGCCTCCGCGCCTGGTGAATCCGCCGACGTCGACGTCGCCAGGCAGAACGCAACCACAAGGCCCGCACCGTTTCGAACCCAGGTCGTCCATCGCCGCCGATTCGTCGTGACGTGCAGTTCTTCCGTCATGATCGTTAATCTCCGCCGGACCGCCGGCTGGTCGTCGAGGATGGGTTCACACGATCGAGCGGAAGGATCGCGGTGCTAATCCGCGCGGGTCGCGCGCCGGTCTTGATCTTGGCGACAATAGCCAGCTTCTGGAGATCGACGGCCACTGTCCGATCCGTGCCTGAGAGCGCTACATACATGAAACGGCTGTCCGGCGTCGGCGTCATCCAGTTGGCGGTGGGGCCAACTTCCACTGCGCCAATGTATTTCAGATCCGGCAGGCTCCATCCATAGATGCGGCTGTCAAGACGACTCGAAGCCCAGACGGCTGATCTATTCGGAAGTACCTCGAGGCCGTGCATGTCACCGGTCTGAATCCCGTCCGCGTTCTTGCGCCACGCGGGGAGAGGCGGCGGCCACAGCAAGTCGACGACCTTGCGTTTCGACCAATCGATCACCCAAACGGCATTGATGCCGGTGGCCTGCGCGAACATGCGCTTGGTCGAGCCATCGGGGTTCGCCTCGAACGCCATCGGCCGGACCTCGTGGTTGTCCCTGTTGTACTGACGATACCCGGTGAGCTCCATGCCCCACGCCACGGTATCCGTCTTGGGATCAATCACCTGGATGGTCGGTTCACCAGGCTTCACCTCGCCGCTCAAGCCGGCAATCACGAAGTTGTCATCCGGCGTGACGTAGGTGTTGTGGACCGGATGGTGCACCGGAATACTTCGAATCACCTTGTGGGTGGCGATGTCAATCACATCGACCACTGAGGGGAGAGCACCATCCGTGCTGGCTTTGAATCCGGGCCCCACAACATTGCCCGACCTGTTCCTGATCCCGGCGTAAATCTTCCGGTGCTTCTTGTTGACGACGATCTTGTTCGGCCTCTCCGACAGTTTGATCTGTGTGACGAGCTGGAGCGTCTTCGAATCAAAGACGTCGACCGTCTTGTCCTGTTCGTTCGAACAGTAGTAGTAAAGTCCGTCAGGATGCACCGTCAGATTGTGGGCATGCGGACAGCCCTTGATGAGCCCCACCACTTCATTGATCGTTGGATCGATGATGTGATGGACGTTGCCGGCGTTGTTACTTTGAAGGATGCGCACGGCGACTCCCGAGTAAGAGTCGAGCCGGGGCACCCCTTGGGCCGCAACCGATGCTGCTAGGAGAACGGTGCCGAGACCGATGGTCACCGCCCGACCGATGAGTGGACTCGCCATCACGGACCTCCGTGTCAACGGCGCGGGGTGTATGCCCGCGCGACGGCTGGTGGCATGCGAGGAAGAGCCCATTATAGGGTAGATGTCTGATCAACCCTAGGCTGAACTCGAATTCACGTGTTTGAACATGGAATCCGCACGCCAACCCATTACCGTGCGGCCTTTGAGGGCCGACGAAGAGCGCTTGTATATGGAAATCGTCAACAGCGCCATCCTCGGCCTTGCCCGCAGCCACTACTCTCCTGATGCCATCGCCGGTTGGGTCGTCCCCATCAACGAGGAGACCCTCGGCAATCTCGCTCGGAATGAGGAGCACGAGATCAGGCTGATCGCGGAACTCGACGGGGAGCCCGTCGGCATAGGAGCGCTCATTCTCGAACGATCCGAGCTTCGAGCCTGTTACGTTTCTCCGAAGGCGGCCCGACGCGGGTGTGGGTCGGCTCTGGTTCGAGAGATCGAACGCCTTGCGCTCGAGAACGGGTTGACGCGGCTCGAGCTGGCCGGGTCGCTCAACGCAGAGCCGTTCTATGCGGCTCACGGCTATCACGTTCGCGAGCGCAGCGACGTTGTTCTCCGGAACGGCTATCGCATGGCTGCCGTGTGGATGGAAAAGAACCTGCAGACGTGGGACCCGGCAAACTATTCACGCACCGCGCGTTTCGTTTCCGATCTTGGGGCTCCGGTGCTGGAGTTGCTGGCTCCCCGCCCTGGGGAGCGCATTTTGGACCTGGGCTGCGGGGACGGGGTGCTCACAAAGCAACTGGTCGATCATGGATGCCAGGTCGTTGGCATCGATTCGAGCCCTGCCCAGATCGAGGCAGCACGAACGCATGGGCTGGACGCGCACGTGATGGCCGCTGAGGACCTGCCGTTTCAGCGCGAGTTCGATGCCGTCTTCAGCAACGCCGTGCTGCATTGGATCAAGCGCGCCGATCCGATGCTTGCCGCCGTGCAGCGCGCTCTTCGACCGGGCGGGCGTTTCGTGGCCGAGTGCGGAGGCTACGGCTGCGTCGACCAGGTCCGCACCGCGCTCGTCGGCGCTCTGAACCGCCGAGGGATCGACGGAGAAGCGCGAGTCCCTTGGTATTTCCCGACGCCCGCTGACTATCAACGCCGATTGGAGCGAGCGGGCTTCCACGTCAACAGCATCGCGCTCATCCCTCGTCCGACACCTCTGCCCGGCGACATCATCGACTGGCTCGAGACATTCGCCCAGAGTTTCTTTCACGACCTGCCGCCAGAGGCTCGGTCGGAATATCTCCATGAAGTTCGCGCCCTACTCGAACCCCAACTTCGTGACGCTACAGGTATCTGGGTTGCGGACTACGTGCGCCTGCGATTTGTGGCGACGGCACAGCCGTAACCTTTGACAGGACGCCTTCGAGGAGCGGCGTCATGGCGCGAAGCTCTCTTGCGCGAATGACGACATCCCACAGTCGTTCGAACTTCTTCCATCCTGCCGCATAGAAGAAATGCTTTGCCTGATGCTTGAGCGAGCCATGGGCGAGCGAGCCTCGGACGATTGAGGACCATCGATAAAACTCCCGGTAGGCCCAGTCGTATCCTTCTTTCAGGACTTCAGGCGTCAGTCGCGCCGGCTGAAAGACCACGTGTCTCGTGTCGTAAAGATCCCAGTCGCGCGTGACAATCCGCCCCTGAGCCTGCATGCGAGCAAAAAGCTTCGTGCCCGGGTACGGGGTCTGGATATGGAATGTGGCGGTCGTCATGCCCTGCTCGAGTGCCCAGTCCACGGTCCGCCGGAAAACGTCTCCATCGTCATCGTCCATGCCAAAGACAAAACTGCCGTTGATCATGACGCCAAGATCGTGAAGGCGATTGGTCACCGCTTGATAATCGCGGCCGAGGTTCTGCCGCTTGTTGGCGTGTGCCAGATTGCTGGGTGTCAATGTTTCGAATCCCACGAAAATGCTGCGAAGTCCTGCCGCCGCCGCACGTTCGATCAAATCGTCGCGAAGAATGGAATCAACCGTGGCGGCGCCCTGGAAAAGTCGCCGCATTCCGCGCATCCCTTCAAACAGCGCTGCCGCAAAGCGTCGATCTCCCAGCAGGTGATCGTCGAGGAAGTAGAGATGTCGTCCAGGCAGCCTGGAGATCTCGGCGAGCGCGTCATCCACCCGCTGGGTGTAGAACGAGCGGCCCCCTTCGAAGAAGGCGTTCTTGTAGCAGAAGTCGCAGTGCTGCGGGCAGCCTCTTGTGACAACTATTGAATTCGGGACGAGGTACCTGCGGCGATTGATGAGGTCCCGGCGAAGGGGCGGCAGTCGATCGAGTGTCCGATCCACCGTCGAGACATATCGCGGCGTTGACTGCCCTGGCCGTCGTCTCTGCACGCGACCTGCAGACAGATCTTCGAGAAAACGAGGGAACGTCTGTTCGCCGGGACCCAGGAATATCGCATCGGCATGCTCGGCTGCCTCGTCGGGAAGCGAGGTGACGTGCAATCCGCCTAGAGCAACGAACGCGCCTCTGGTACGGTAATGGTCGGCAAGCTGGTAGGCACGTCGCGCGCTGGTGATGTAGACCTGGATGACGACGAGATCGGGTCGGTCGTTGATGTCGATGGACCCCACATGCTCATCCTCGAGGATGGCCTCGTCGTCGGGCGCGAGGTACGCCGCGAGCGTGGCCAACCCGAGCGGTGGAAAGAGTGAGTATTTGATTGGACGCCAGTACGGGCTCGTCGCTTCAGTGAGGGCCGGAAGAATGAATTTGATGCGTCGTACCGGCATATTAACTTTGCAATGGAGTCTACTTTGTATTGCAAAGTTAAAGACCTGTCAAGCCCCACCAGACAGCAGCGCAGCCGAATGCGGCTATGCCTCTGAGGTTTCTCCAAACAACTCGCCGTGCGCCCGCGCCCGCTCGCGATCGATCTGTTCGGGGGTGGCGCCAAGGCTATCGAGAATGTCCTCGATGAACGCCAGCGCAACCTCGCCTTCGCCCGAGTAGACCTGATTCGCGCCAGCGTCCCTCAGCGACGCGACATCGCGCAGGTACGGCGCACGCGCGAGCACACGAATGTGGGGGTTCAACCCTCGTGCGGTGCGGATGACCGCCTCGCTGTGGGCCATGCCCGCGGAGCCCAGAATCAAACTTCCTGCATTGGCCACATCGGCCTCGACCAGTGTTTCCGGTCGTATGGCGTCGCCGTAGATGGCATCGATGCCGTCCTGGCGGAGAGTACGGACGGCATCGAGGTTGAGTTCGATGACGGTAGGAGCGATGCCGTTGTCGCGCAACAGCCGCACGACCGTCCGGCCTGTGGGGCCATAACCAATCACCACGGCTCGGTGACTCGGATCAATCGAATATTTCGACCGTGAAGTGGCAAGATCCAACGGAATCGTCGGCGGCCTGTTGAGGAACCTCCAAAGGACGGGCCTGTCGGCAATCCACCGCTCGAGGAAGCCAATCGTCCTGTACAGGAGGGGATTGAGCACAATCGACACGATAGATGTGGCCACCAGAGCATTTGTCGCAGCACTCGTGAGAAGACCAAGTTCACGGCCAATTGTCGCGAGAATGAACGAAAACTCGCCAATTTGAGCCAGCGCAATCGCCACGGTCACCGCGACTCTGAAGGGATACTTCATCGCCCAGACAATGAGCAGCGCAACCAAGGGCTTGCCAAGGAGTACCACCGCCAGGGCCCCCGTGATGAGGCCTGGAGATGCGATCAAGACGCGCGGATCCAGGAGCATGCCGACTGAGACAAAAAACAAAACGGCAAAGGCATCACGCATCGGCAACGCCTCGGACGCCGCTCGAAGGCTGAAGTCGGATCGCCCGACCACCATGCCGGCCAGAAACGCTCCAAGCGCCATCGAGACGCTGAAGATGAGCGCGGAGCCGACCGCGATCCCGAGTGCGACCACGAGAACGGTCAACGTAAACAGCTCGCGCGACCGTGTGTTGGCAACATAGTCGAGCACGCGCGGAATGATTCTCGTTCCCACAACAGCGGCAAACGCGACGAGGGCCGTCACTTTCACGGCCGTCGTGGCCAGAGCCAACCAGAGGGGTGTGCCCGTGGTGCCGTTCTCAAAGAGTGCGGGAAGCAGCACCAAAGCGATCACGGTAAAGAGATCCTCGACAACCAGCCACCCCACAGCGATGTGACCAGCCTGGGTATGCAGGTCGTTGTGGTCAGCGAGGATGCGGACCAGGACCACGGTGCTGGCCACAGCGAGGGCCATCCCGAACACCAGCCCCGCGGACCAGCTCCAACCCGCGGCATGCGCGAGCAGAGCTCCGAGCACCGTCGCGACGGCGCTCTGCGCGATAGCGCCTGGAACGGCGACGCGACGTACCGCGAGCAATTCTTCGACGTGGAACTGGAGACCCACACCAAACATCAGCAGAATGACCCCGACCTCGGCCAGTTGTTCCGCCAACGACGCATCGGCAACAAAGCCCGGAGTGTGGGGTCCGACCAGTGTGCCCGCAAGCAGGTAGCCGACAATGGGCGACAGGCCGAGCCGCTGTGTCAGATAGCCCAACACGAGGGCCGCACCAAGGCCTCCGGTCAGCGTGAGGATCAGGTCGTAGGCGTGCATGCCTACGGGAATGTTACTTGATGGCCGGGACTAGATCTCGACCTGCACTCCCAGTTCAACAACACGTTCAGGTGGGAGTCTGAAATACGCCGTGGCTCTGACAGCATTTCGGGCCATCAGGACGAACAGACGTTCTCGCCACATCGTCATTCCCGGGCCTCTCGTCACAATGAGCGTCTCGCGTCCCAGAAAGTAGGTGACGTCCTCCTGGTCGAGTGCCAGGCCCAAGGTGCACGCACGCT
>DATBJG010000002.1:0-24869 GCA_036556585.1 Vicinamibacterales bacterium | reverse complement strand
GGTTCCCACTCCTGCGGCGCCGGCGCCGGGCCAGTGCACTTCATTCGGAGTAAGGCGTTGTTCGGCACTTTGTGCGCCAATCGCCACGGCCCCAAGCGCGCCAAGGACGAGCGCCACCGCATAAAGCCGCGAAATCGGCGTCATCATCCGCCCAAGGATATCAAACTGGTCTGGATTTTGAAGCTTGGCGCGCCAGCTTGCCTTGGAGGCCTACTTTGGTCGCCCGCACAGGACACTTCGCCCGGCGCATCGTCCTCTTTCTGTTACTGCTTGCACCACTTTCGGCTCTGGGATCCCCCGTTTACGCCCAAGGGGTTGGCTTCCAAGGCGGGTTTACGATCGATCCGGAGCAGGCGTTCTTCGGTAGCCACCTCGAGACCAACGAGCTTGGCTACAACGTTCACTTCAGGCCCGGCATCGACGGTGCGTTTGGCAACGACCTGATGCTCGCGTCAATCAATATCGACTTCGTCTACAAGTTCAACATTGGCAATGCCTGGAGCGTGTATCAGGGGGGCGGTCCTGCCATTTACATCTACAAGTTCGACCATCCGTCCTTTACCGACGTCACCGGCGGTTTGACCGGAATCTTCGGATTCGTCCACGCGAGTGGGTTTTTCACCGAATTCAGGTTCGGTAACAACGGGCCGAATCTGAAGTTTGGCGCGGGTTGGACCATCCATTACTAGTGGTCAGTCGGCAGTGGTCGGTGGCCAGTGGTGATTTAGGGGGCGAGCATCCTTACCTTCCAGCCTCGCTTCTGTTTCTCATAACACCGACGATCGTGGAGTCGGTGTTCTCGTCCCTGCCAGAACTCGATCTGGGTGGGGACGAGATGATATCCGCCCCAGAACGGCGGGCAGGGCACGTTCTTGCCCGCAAAGCGCGTCCGAGCGCGCTCAAACTCGGCTTCGAGCGACTCTCGACTTGGAATGACGGAGCTTTGCGCAGATGCCCATGCCGCGAGCTGGCTCTCCCGCGGCCTGGCCTGAAAGTACGCATTGGATTCGCGACGCGTCAGTTTGCGAACCCCGCCTTCGACTCGAACCTGCCGCTCGAGAAGTGGCCAGTGGAACAATAGCGCGGCGTGAGGATTCCGGCCGAGTTCCCGCCCTTTGCGACTTTGATAGTTCGTGAAAAACGCAAAGCGACCGTTCTCGAGCCCGCGCAAGAGCACCATGCGGATCGAGGGGGCGCCCTTACGCGTTGCCGTCGCGAGCGCCATCGCCTCTGGCAGCTTCATGCCGGTGGCGACGGCTTCTGAAAACCATTCCTCGAACAGGCTGATGGGATCCGCAGCGGATTCGGCCGACGAGGTCATTCTCAGCCTTTGGCTGCGACCACGCCTACCGGGCAGGCCACACCGGTCCCCCCATGCCCGCAATATCCGCGGGGGTTTTTCGCCAAGTACTGTTGGTGATAGTCCTCGGCGTAGTAGAACTCACCGGCATCGACAATCTCGGTGGTGATCGAACCGTATCCAGCTTTCGTCAGCACTTCTTGATAGGCGGCGCGGCTGGCCTCGGCCGCCCGTCGCTGGTCGTCATTGTGGACGTAAACCGCCGAGCGGTACTGCGTGCCGACGTCGCCGCCCTGCCGCATCCCCTGCGTCGGATCGTGGTTCTCCCAGAAAATCTTGAGTAGTGCATCGTAGGTGGTCTTCTGAGGATCGAACACCACGCGCACGACCTCGGTATGACCGGTCAGACCGCTACAGACTTCCTCATAGGTTGGGTTGGGCGTGTAGCCGCCCGCATAACCCACAGCGGTCGAGTGTACGCCCGGGGCAAGCCAGAACTGCTTTTCGGCTCCCCAGAAGCAGCCCAGTCCGAATGTGGCGTACTGCAGACCCGAAAAAGGCGGTTCCATCGCCGTCCCAAGCACGGCATGACGCGGCGCCACCGGCATCTGGACCACACGTCCCTTCAAAGCCTTGTCAGGACTCACCATCTGGATTTTGCGTGGATTGAACATCGTAAACCGGCCCTTTCTTTTGACGCTGCCCAACAGGCTGCCGATGGCATATTATCTTTCGGAAACCCGATTAGGGTTCTAGGGTTCTAAGGTTCTTCAATAATGGAAGCTTGGAACTGTAGAACCTTGGAACTCTCTAGAACCTTAGAACCTTAGAACCTTGGAACCTTAGAACCCTAGAACCTTGTGAAGGGAGTGTCATCCATGAGAGCTCGTCAGTTACTGAAAACGTTGCCCCTGGCTTTGGCGTTCGGTTGGCTGTCGGTAGCAGCGCCGGACGCGCAAGCCCCCAATCAGGCGCCTCCGCCGCCGCCGAGCGTCAAGGTCGGTCAGACGGCCCCCGATTTCACCGCAAACTATTTTGCGACGGTCGATGGGAAACGGCAGAACAAGCCGGTCAAGCTGAGCGACTACAAGGGTCAGAAAAACGTGGTGCTCGCGTTCTTCCCGGCCGCATTTTCCCCCGGCTGCACGAGCGAGATGCAGAAGTATCAGGAGAGCTCCGGGCAGTTCAACACCAACAACACCGTCATCCTGGGGATGAGCGTCGACAGCAGCTGGGCCAACCAGGCGTTCGCTGAGAAGCTGGGTGTGCAGTTCCCGATCCTGAGCGACTCCAAGCGCGAGATCAGCAGGAGCTATGGCGTGTTCGACGAGAACGCGGTTATCTCGCGCAGGACGACCTTCATCATCGACCGTCAGGGCGTCGTGCAGAAAGTCTTCCAGGCCCAGGAAGCGCTCGATCCCACTGCGGCGCTCGAGGCCTGCGCGCTGTTGAAAGAGGTCAAGTAAGTCGGGAAGTCGTCTGCTCAAGGGGCCAGGGTTCTAGAGTTCGACGATAGAACCCTGGAACCCTCCACCCCCTACGGAATTCATGACCAGCACCGACAGCCCGCGGGAAACACCTGCCCGCGATTTCATCCGGGAGATCATCGCGGAGGATCGTCAGTCCGGTAAGAACGGCGGCCGTGTGCTCACCCGGTTTCCGCCCGAACCGAACGGCTATCTGCACATCGGGCACGCCAAGTCCATCTGCCTCAATTTTGGCGCGGCCATCGAATTCGACGGAGGGTGCAACCTGCGTTTCGATGACACGAATCCGACCACCGAAGACCTCGAATATGTCGAGGCGATCATGGCCGACGTCAAATGGCTCGGATTCGACTGGGGGAAGGGACTCTACTTTGCCTCGGACTACTTCGAAGAGATCCACGATTGCGCGGTGCACCTGATTCGCACTGGCAAGGCGTATGTGGATAGTCTCACGGCCGACGAGATTCGCGACTATCGGGGCACGCTCACCGAGCCGGGCCGCGAAAGCCCGTACCGCAACCGCTCTATCGACGAAAACCTGGATCTTTTCACGCGAATGCGTGCCGGCGAATTCGAGGACGGCGCCCACGTGCTCAGGGCGAAGATCGACATGGCCTCGCCCAACCTCAATCTGCGCGACCCGGTGCTCTACCGAATTCGACGCGCGACGCACTACCGGAGCGGCGATCGCTGGTGTATTTACCCGATGTACGACTACGCGCATCCCATCTCGGATGCGCTCGAAGGGATCACCCACTCGCTGTGCACGTTGGAGTTCGAGGATCACCGTCCGGTCTATGACTGGGTGCTGGACAACGTGCCGGTCCCATGCCATCCGCAGCAAATCGAGTTTGCACGTCTCAATCTCACCTACACGGTGATGAGCAAGCGGAAGCTGCTGGAACTCGTCGAAGGGCGTCATGTGCAGGGCTGGGACGACCCTCGGCTGCCGACCCTGTCGGGCATGCGAAGGCGAGGGTACACACCTGCAGCCATCCGTGCCTTCTGCGACCGCATCGGGGTCGCAAAGCGCGAGAACATCATCAACGTCGCACAGCTCGAACATGCCGTCCGTGAGGATCTGAATCTGCACGCCCCTCGCGTCATGGGTGTGCTGCGGCCGCTACGGGTGGTGATCGAGAACTATCCCGAGGGTCAGGTCGAAGAAGTCGATGTCATCAACAATCCGGAAGACGCATCGGCGGGCACACGCAAGGTTCCGTTTTCACGGGTGCTCTACATCGAACGGGATGACTTTCTCGAGGACCCGCCGAAGAAGTTCTTCCGGCTCGGGCCGGGTCGAGAGGTCCGGTTGCGGTGTGCGTACTTCATCAAGTGCACGGCCGTTGTCAAGGATCCCGCGACCGGAGCGATCACAGAACTACGGTGCACGTACGATCCGGCTACGCGCGGAGGCGACTCGCCGGATGGCCGTCGTGTCAAAGCGACGCTGCACTGGGTCTCGGCCGCGCATGCAAGATCCGCCGAGGTGCGTCTCTATGATCGCTTGTTGTCGGTCGAAGACCCGGCAGAATTCGAGAACTTTCTTGAGGCCCTCAATCCCGCTTCGCTCGAGGTCCTGACCTCATGCCAGGTTGAACCGTCGCTTGCAACGGTCCAGCCGGGCTATCGGTGCCAGTTCGAGCGTCTTGGCTATTTCTGTGTGGATCCCGACTCGCGCCCGGATCGCCTCGTGTTCAACAAAACCGTCGGCTTACGAGACACGTGGGCGAAAATCCAAGGGAAACAGGACGGCTGAAACCCATTCGTGATTTCATGGATCTGTGACTGGCGGTTCGTTGACGATTTGAGAATGGCGAATTGTGATTGAAATCGCAATTCGTCTCTCGTCAATCACCAACGATTCAGAAGTCACAAATCACCGATCACTAATGTGCTGTTAGCGTCCCAGCAACCCGAGCAATCCTGTCGTGAGCCACGGCACGTACGTAATGATCAGCACCCCAATGCCGAGGATCGCCCCCATTGGGAGTGCGGCGTAACAGACTTCGAGCACCGGTCGTTTGAACCGGTATGAAGCGATCAGAATATTCAAGCCGACGAGAGGCGTCAGGTAGCCGAGCTCGAGGTTGGCGATGAAGATGATGCCCAGGTGCACGGGGTGGATGCCGTAGGCGACTCCAAGCGGAACAATGAGCGGGACCACGACGACGATGGCCGGGAAGATTTCCATGAGGCAGCCAACGAGCAGGAGGAACACATTCAGCGCCAGGAGGAACATGTACGCCGATTGAATGTGCTCCTGCGTCCACGCCAAAAGCCGGGCCGGCACCTCCGCACCCACCAGGTAGTTCGTAAACCCCACTGCAACGCCCAGAATCACCAAGACGCCGCCAATGAGCGTGACGCATTCGGTGGTCACGCGCCGCAGGTCTTTTCGCATTGACAGGTCGCGATGCACGAGTGTCTGGAAGAACAGCGCGTAGCAGACGATCAAGGCCGACGCTTCGACAGCCGTTGCAAGCCCA
Source organism: Vicinamibacterales bacterium (assembly GCA_036556585.1). Lineage (GTDB taxonomy): Bacteria > Acidobacteriota > Vicinamibacteria > Vicinamibacterales > JAMQPK01 > DATBJG01. The sequence goes on along the minus strand of DATBJG010000002.1, from coordinate 19,593 downwards.
CTGAACATGGCAACCAGCACGACAATGGGCATTGCCAGTTCCCACTTGGCTTCCCAGAGCGCGGAAAGGGCAGTGCGAATGTTGAAGGGATGACGTCCGGCACCCGTGACGATCCCTTCCCGCACACCCCACGCCGCAATCATCATCGTCAGGAGAATGCCAGGAAGGATGCCGCCAATGAAGAGATCTTCGATTGGAATCTGCGCGACGACGCCGTAGAGGATGAGCGGCAGCGAGGGTGGCAACAGCAGTCCGAGCGACCCCGATGCCGTGAGCAGACCGAGTGAGAAACGTTCACGGTAGCCGTCCCTGAGAAGTGCCGGAAGCAGGACCCCTCCGAGCGCCAGGATCGTCACCCCCGATCCACCTGTAAAGACGGTGAAGAATGAGCACGCAACGGCGCAGACGACCGCCGTCCCGCCGGGAATCCACCCAAACAGCGCGCGAAAGACGTGGAGCAATCGTTCGGAGGAGCGACCCTCTGCCAGGATGAACCCGGCAAGCGTGAAGAGTGGAATGGCCGGCAGGGTCGGCGATACTGACAGCGCGTACGTTTCAATAAGGATGGCTGCCGGCGTGATCCCGTCGCTCATGAAAAGGACAACGGCCGCGCCGCCAAGAATCGCAAAAATTGGTGACCCCAAAGCGCCAGCCACGATGACGAGTATCAGAGCCGGCCACGGGCTGCGGCCCTCGACGAGCGCTGGCATGCCGCCGAGCGCGAGACCGATCAGGATGCCGGAGGTCGCGACCAGGCGGCCCCACCACAGTGGACTGGCGCGCCACACGAGGCGTGCCGCAATCAGCCCGAAGCCAACAGGAAGTACGAGCTGGGCGACCCAGGCTGGGATACCGGCTCCAATGATGGTGCCGGTTTCGCGCTCGGCTCTGATGAGATCGACACTGCCCCAGGCGAGCACGGTCGCGACAGCCGCAGCAACTGTTGCCGAAAAGAGACCCGCAACCTGACGCGCGCGCCCGGCCGGGATGAAGGTTCCCGTTGCCAGGGCTAGAAGTTTTCCGTCCCGCGCCGCAAGTGCCGCGCCAAGAAAGCCAACCCACAGCGTGAGGTGTTGAACGATTGGCCCTGATCCCGGGATGCCGATCCCCAGGAACCGCCGCCCCAGAATCTCCAGGATGGGCAAAACCGCCATCGTCACCAGAGCAAGGCTGACGATCCACTCCTCGACAATTCTGAAAGTACGCATCGTGTTCGAGAGACTTTACGCGATCGAGGGTTTTCTCCGCCTTTCTTCAGGGTTTTCTCACGACTTTCGGAGCAGCGGGCACGTAATGTCCTTCTAGAGGTTCGAGAGCTCAAACGTTATGAACGCTCCCGCTCACGTCCTGAATTGGCACATCGGCTGGTGGCTGATCCTGCTGGCTTTCGTCACCGGAGCAGGGATCGGCCTCTTCTTTCACCGTGAGGACTTTCTCGGCGGCTACAACTCCTTTCGCCGGCGCATCGTGCGACTGGGACACATTGCGCTGGCGGCGTTGGGAATGCTGAATGTGATCTTTTCCTTGTCGCCATGGCCGGAGCCTGCGACCACCTCGGGCGCCATCGCCTCACTGGGGTTTGTGGCCGGCGGAATTTCAATGCCGACGGTGTGCTTTCTGACCGGCTGGCGCGAGTCGTTCCGACACCTGTTCTTCATACCGGTTCTCGCACTGCTGATTGCTGTCTTGTTCACGATTGGAGGCGCGCCGTGAAGATTGGGTTCCTGGCCATGAGCGGTATTCGCGCTCACGATCCGAAACTGCTCGAACTTGGTCTCACGCTTCCGGGTTTTGTCGAGCGCAGCAAGACTGTCGCGTCGCTGCCAAGTCTCGGGTTGCTCTACCTCGCAGCGTGCACGCCCGAAGGTCACGAGCTCAGATACTTCGAGGCCGAAGCCGATGGTCAAGAGCCTCGGGACATCTATGACTGCGATCTCGTGGCCATCAGCACGTTCTCGGCCCAGGTCTTCGAGGCATACGCAATTGCCGATCGGCTGCGCGATACCGGTGTCCGAGTGGCCATGGGTGGACTGCACGTATCTGCGATGCCGGACGAGGCTGCCCGGCACGCCGACTATGTCGTGGTGGGTGAAGGAGAGCATGTCTGGCCGGAGGTGGTACGTGCGGCCAGTCTCGGGGCACCGCCGCAGATCTTTCGCGCGTCCGAGTGTCCGTCAGTTGACGTCCAGCACCTGCCGGTTCCCCGCTATGACCTGCTTGGCAATCGTCCGTACAACCGGTTTACCGTCCAGACGTCACGCGGGTGTCCGTGGCGCTGCGAGTTTTGCGCTTCAACGGTCATGCTGAGCCAGCGTTATCGGAAGCGGCCGGTCGATGATGTGGTCCGGGATATTCGCGCGATTCTGGCTGTCCGACCTCGCGCGTTCATCGAGTTTGCCGACGACAATACGTTCGTGGACAAAGAGTGGGGAAAGGAGCTCTGTCGGAGGCTCGTGCCGCTTGGCATCAAATGGTTTACGGAAACAGATATTTCGGTGGCTGACGATCCGGCGCTGCTCGAGTTGATGCATCGCGCTGGCTGCCGACAGGTGCTGATTGGACTCGAAAGTCCGGCACCAGGTCCGCTCCAGGGTATTGAGTCGAGGTCGAATTTCAAGGCGCGAAGTGCGAACCACTATGCAGAAGCACTGCGGCAAATTCAGGCACACGGGGTCAGCGTCAATGGTTGCTTCATCCTCGGTCTTGACGGGCACACGACCGAGACGTTCCGGGAGGTGCTCGAGTTTGCCTGCTCCATTCCGCTGTATGACGTGCAGATCACAGTATTGACCGCCTTCCCTGGGACGCCTTTGTACGATCGGTTCTTGCGTGAAGGGCGAATTCTCGAGCCGGGCCGCTGGGATCTTTGCACGCTGTTTGACGTGAACTACCGGCCTCAGAACATGTCACCGCAGGACCTTCAGGAAGGGATGCGCTGGCTTACGAGGCACCTCTATGACGATGATTGCACGCGGTATCGTCGCGACACGTTTTTTGCAGACCTGCGGCGCTCACGCCGAATGCGTAAGTGCGCGTGAGACCGCGACGAGTGCTGAGCATCTTTGTCCTTTCTGCTGATGAGCCGGTTTTGTATCATCCAACGCAGTGATGTACTGGGCCCTTCAGGGCCCGCGTATCAGGGAGCAGCACTTGTCACGTGCGTTGATTTGCCTGTTGGTGCTGACGTGTACCGGATGCTCGCTGAAGACGTATGCCATCAACATGGTTGGCGACGCGCTGGCATCGGGCAACTCGGTGTACGAGACCGATGAAGACATCGATCTCGTTGGCCAGGCGTTGCCATTTGGTCTGAAGCTGACCGAGAGCCTGCTGGAGCAGTCGCCCAATCACCATGGTCTTCTGATTACCGCGTGCCGGGGATTCGTTTTGTACTCGTATGCGTACGTCCAGTACGAATCCGAAGTGGCGACGGAGGACGACCTCGATCGTGGGCGTGCGCTCCGTAATCGTGCGCGCCGGCTTTATCTGCGCGGTTTGCGCTATTGCACTCGTGCGTTCGAGCAACAGTACCCGGGCCTTGAAGCGGCGCTGTTGAAGGATCCTGCCGCGGCTGTTGCGCCAATTGGAACCCGAAACAAGTCGCGCGACGTCGAACTCTTGTACTGGACTGCCGCCGCGCTGGGGCTGGCCATTTCCGCGTCGCCGGACGATCCAGCAATGCTCGCCCGCTTGCCGGAAGTCGAAGCCATGCTCAACCGTGCGCTGGCGCTCGACGAGAGTTGGGATGGAGGCGCGTTGCACGAGTTCAAGGTCATTTTTGCCGGGGCCAAACCAGGTGCGCCAACCGATGTTGCGCTTATTCGGCGACACTACGAGCGTGCGCTCGAATTGTCGAAGGGAATGAGCGCGGGACTGTACATCGCGTACGCAGAGGCCGTAGCGCTGCCCGCCCAGAACAAGGCGGAGTTTCAGGGGCTGCTCGAAAAGGCGCTGGCCGTAAACCCGGATTCAGTCCCGCGTGACCGGTTGGCCAACCTGATCTCCCAGCGGCGGGCTCGGTGGCTGCTCGAACGCACCGACGACCTGATTCTTGATGACAATCCGGGGGGGAAATCATGAGTGTTCGCATGCGCCGCGCCGTGTGGTGCGTCGCGTTGGTGTTGTTTGTCACCAGTGTGTCGGCTCAGGGACGTGTACGGATTCGTGTGGGGACCGTCGTGCCCAAAGGTTCGCTCTGGCACGAAACCCTGCAACGCATCAGCCAGGAGTGGCAGAAGATTGCTGGTCCCAGCCTGGACATGACGATCTATCCGAGCGGGCAGCTCGGCGACGAATCGGAGATGGTGCGACAGGCGCGACAGGGTCGGATTCAGGCTGTGGGGTTGTCGTCGGTTGGGTTGTCCCGCATCGACGTCGGCGTCTCGTGCCTGCAGGTGCCCATGTTGCTCGACTCGTACGAAGAGCTGGACTACGTCCGCGATCGCGTGGCACCCGAGCTCGAGCGGCGGATCGAGGCCCAGGGCTTCAAAGTGCTGCACTGGGCGGATGGGGGCTGGGTGTATACCTTTTCGAAACAGCCAGCCAAGACGCCTGAGGATCTCCGGCGGATGAAGCTCTTCACGTCGGCCGGCGATGCCGAGACCGAAAGGCTCTACAAGGACTTTGGTTTCAACGTCATTCCCTTGTCGTTGACCGACATGATTACGTCGCTGCAGACGGGGATGGTCGAAGCCTTTGCGATGGTGCCACTGTTTGCCCAGCTGCAGGAGTCCTACAAACTTGCGTCGAACATGACCAACGTCAAGTGGACCCCGCTCGTTGGTGGCACTGTCATCAGCATGACCGCGTGGAACAGCCTTTCCGACCAGCACAAGCCTGCTCTCCTCGAAGCCGCTCGTCAGCAGGGAAGCCGTCTCCGAACCGAGATTCGCCGGCTGGATGAACTGGCAATTCAGGAAATGCAGAAACGCGGACTCAAAGTGGTTGACGTGGATGCCGCCACGCTTCGCAGCTGGCGCGCCGAGGCCGAAGGCGCGTACCCGAAGCTGCGCGGACGGTACTGCCCGGCTGATCTGTTCGATACCGTCGTGCGGCTACGTGATGAACATCGGAAGACCAAAGGAAAGTAGAGCCGCATTCCAGCTCGCGGAAGAGGCGACTGCCATAGCCGTCCTCGCGATGATGACGGCGCTTCCGCTTCTGGAAATCGTTGGACGAACATCGGGCCGAAGTGTTCCGGGCTCGATCGTGCTCGTTCAGCATCTCACGTTGTGGATTGCCGTCGTGGGTGCCATGCTCGCCGCGCGAGCCGAACGCCTGCTGTCGCTGCCTACGTTGCGCTTCTTTTCCGACCGGTGGCGGGCACCGTTTGCAATCATCACAGGGGGGTTGGCTGCCGGCGTGACCGCCACGCTCCTGCTTGCAAGCCTCGATCTGGTACGAATTGAGAAAACCGCTGGCGATGTCGTGGCTTGGGGCATTCCAGCTTGGGTCATCCTGACCGTGCTCCCCGTCGGGTTCGCCGTGATTGCCGGCCGACTCATCTGGCATGCCGCCGCGACCCCTCACGGACGCCTCCTGGCCGCGCTGGGACTGGCGATTCCGCTGCTGTTTCGATCGATCCCGCAGCTGACGGACACGGCAGTCCTTCTTCCGGGTTGCTTCATCATCATCGTGGCAACGGCCTTCGGCCTTCCCATATTCGTGGCCATTGGCGGTGCGGCTCTGCTGCTGTTCTGGGTGGATGGGACGCCAATCAACGCGGTTCCTGGCGAAACCTACCGGCTGACGACGTCGCCGATGTTGCCCGCGGTCCCGCTGTTTGCGCTGAGCGGGTACCTTCTGGCAGAAGGCGATGCCAGTCGGCGCCTGACGCGACTGTTCACCGCGCTCTTTGGCTGGCTTCCCGGTGGTCTTGCGTTTGTCACGACTGCCGTTTTGGCGTTTTTCACGCCGCTGACCGGCGCCTCCGGCGTCACGATCGTGTCGATGGGCGGTCTCTTACTCCCGGTTCTCGTCCAGGCGCGGCATTCGGAGCGCACCGCGCTGGGTCTGGTGACGGTTTCGGGCTCGATTGGTTTGTTCTTCTTTCCAAGCCTTCCCGTTTTTCTGTATGGCTTCTACGCCAACCAGCCATTCGAGCGCCTGTTCCTTGCGGGATTGGTGCCGGGAGTGCTTCTGGTCGTGGTCGTGGCGGCGTGGGCGGCGATTCACGGAGCGCTTAGGGGCGCGACGCGGACGAAATTTGAGACCCGCGAAGCCGTTGCGGCGATCCGGCATGCGAAATGGGAGCTGGGGCTACCGGTCGTCGTGCTGGGCAGCATCGTCTCTGGATGGGCCACATTGATTGAAGCGGCTGCGATCACCGTCGCTTACGCATTCGTGGTCGAGTGCCTTGTACACCGGGCGCTTCATGTGTCCCGGGACGTTCCTCGTGTAACGGTGGAATGCGCCACGATGGTCGGTGGTTTCATGATCATCCTCAGTGTGGCATTGGGGTTCACCAACTACCTGATCATTGCCGAGACACCCACCAAAGTACTCTCGTGGGTGCAGGGCCACGTCGAATCGCCCATCATGTTTCTGCTGGCGCTGAACGTGTTCCTCATTGTCGTGGGCGCTTTGATGGATATCTATTCGGCCATCATCGTGGTCGTGCCGCTCATCACGCCCGTTGCCGCAGCCTACGGAATCGATCCCATACACCTGGGGATCATCTTTCTTGCAAACATGGAGTTGGGATATTTGATGCCCCCGATGGGCGAGAACCTGTTCTTGTCGTCTTACCGATTCAATCGATCGCTACCCGAGGTCTATCGATCGACCCTGCCGTACACCGTGATTCTGCTGATCACGGTCCTCCTCATCACGTATTTTCCCTCGTTGTCCTTATGGCTCATTAGGTAGAAGGACAAGGTTCAACGGACCTAGTTTTTCTTTTGTTGTCTGAAGGCGTTCCGCTCTTTCATGGCGAGGTCGTAGATATCCCGCGGGACCATTTGTCCACGCATGGTGGTCGCGAGCGTTTCCGCTTCGGCCCGCCATTCGGCGCCTGAGGCTCTAGTCATCGACAAGCCGCGCTGCGTCATGACGAGCACCGCACCCAGGTCCTGTTTTGGCACATCCGCCTGCAGCTTTTTCTGAACGACGGCGGCCGCTTCCATCAATTTCTGTCGATCGGCGGCCGCAATCCGGTTCCACGCGCGTTCGGTGACCACAGTGGCTCCCACGACCGGGCTGAGCCCGATGTCCAGCATGTACTTGGTTTGACGGTCCCACTGGAACGCCATCGCAGCCAGAGGAGTGGTTGGAAGGGCGTCGATCATGCCTGTACTGAGTCCCGGCAGGATGTCGGTCATGGCCATCGCCCGCGGCTGGAAGCCGTGCGCCTTGTACCACTGCGTCATGCGATCGTCGCCAGCGGACGTGTACAGCTTGAGCTTCTTCAGATCGTCAAGGGTTTTGATTGGCTGTTTCGTGAACAGCTGGAGCCATCCGCCGTGTCCCCAGTTCAACATCACGAAGTTCTTGGACTCGAGCTTCTTCTTCAAAGTCGGGGTCAGCTTGTCCACGACGTGGTTGAGCTCGTCGTACGACTCGAAGAAGAACGGAATGTTGAACACGTTGAAAGATGGGTCGATGCTGGCAAGGCCTACGACGGTGAGCGATGCGGCCTGGAGGGCGTCGAGCCGCATCTTGCGAAGCACGGTTGCCTCGTCGCCCTGCGATCCGCCGCTGAATACGGTGAGGGCAACTCGCCCTTCGGTCGCCTTCTCCCACTCGGTTCCCATCTGTTTCAGGGTGGTGTCCCAAATCGACCCTGCAGGGACGACAGTTGCGAGCTTGATCGCGCGGCTTTGGGCGAAGGGTGTTCCGGACAGCAGGAGCGGCAGAAAAGCGGCAAAGATCACGAACAAAACTGCCGGTCGCCGGGTCATAGAAGCCATCTTACCCGAACAGGCCGCACGCCCAGGCGTGGGGGCATGGCGGCACTTTCTGCTCCTGTTCGATACAGGTGATTCGTCACATAATCCGGCTTGCACTATGATGCTCCTTTTTGCCGCGGATCGACGAGGAGACAATGCATTCTGATCTGCAGGAGGCCATCGACTTCCACGAAGCCATTGTCGCTGAGGGCAGCAAGGCGCTCGTCGGCTACGACACCGAGAAGGCCCTGGCCAACGTCGTTCTCCTTTCAGAGATTCCGACGACCTACGACAAGGATCACCGACGTCAGGTCAATGCCGGCAACCTTCTGCTGCGAGGGGTGCCAGGTGTGGGCAAGACGTTTTTCGGCGTCATCCTTGCGGCAATCAGCAACGCGAAGTTTGCGCGATTGCAGGGACGGGCCGACCTGCAGCCCACCGAAGTAGTCGGTTTCCAGATGATCAACCCCGCGACGGGGGAGTTCATCACCGAATTCGGCCCGCTGGCGTCGGCCGAAGTCATCCTGCTCGACGAGATCAACCGGATTCCGCTGAAGTCGCAAAGTGCGTTTCTCGAAGGGCTTCAGGACCGTACGGTGACAGTCGGTAAGACGACGTTCGAGCTTCCATTGTTCAGCTTTGCTATCGCCACGATGAACCCGGTCGAGCTGGGGCAGGGGACATTTCCTCTGTCTGAGGCGGCCACGGATCGGTTCGCAATCATGGTGAATATCGCGTACCTGCCGCCAGCAGAAGAAGAGAAGCTTGTTGGCTTCGACTTCAAGCAGGTTCATCTCGAGTCGCTGATGTCGAAGGAGCGCATCATCGAGCTTCGCGGGGCCATCACGCGCGAGGTGTTCCTCCACGAAAAACTGGCAAAGTACATCAGGCGGCTGGTGGGGGCGACCCGGCCGTACAACGCGGAAACGGAGTGGTATCAGCACTCCCCCTCCAACCTCGTCGAGAAGTGCGTCGATCTCGGTGCCTCGCCGCGTGCCACGATCTGCTGGGGGCGGCTGGTCAAAGTCTGGACGCTACTCCAGCGTCGGCGCGCGGAGGTGTACCCGGAGGACATTCAGGATCTTGCAAAGTACGTCTTGAGCCATCGAGTCTGGCTTGGGCCGCACGCGGCCAGTCATGGCGTCACCGTGGAAATGGTCATCGATGACATCCTGACTCAGGTTCCGGTGCCATGACTGAGAGTCAGGCCGAGCCGCTCGTCAACCTCTCAGAGATTGCCGAGATCGAGCTCTTCATTGTCAAGCGCATGAGAGAGTACACGCTGGGCGACCATGCCAGCGTGTTCAAGGGGTCCGGCGTGAACTTCGTGGGGATCCGGGACTGGCAGCCCGGCGACCGGCTGTCGTCGATTGACTGGGCGCAATCCTCGCTGACCAACTTCAGCCCCCTTGTCACACGCGAGTTCGAACAACCGAGTACTGCGACGATCGTGGCCGTGGCGGATGCGTCGCTGTCGACCCGGTGCGGCCTACACGGTGTTTCGGTGGCCTCGGCGATTGCCCGTTCAGTCGCAGCGGTGGGCCTCTCGGCGGTGTTCTTCCAGGACATGTTCGGGTTGATGACCTTTGACGAGGGGTTCCATCAGATGGCGGTGGCGCGCCCGAAGATTGGCAAGTCCCACGTGATCTACTGCCTGGATCTTTATCAACGGCCCAGCGCGACCGAACGTCCGGCGGTGTTGAGCGATGTGACGGACACCATTGCCAGCCATCTGCGGAAGACTTCGCTCGTTCCCGTCATTTCGGACTTCCTCTTCACCGACGCTCCGCGCGTGATCAAGGAGCTGTCGCGGCTGAACGCGGCGCACGACGTGTTTCTCATGCTTGTCGACGCGCGGTTTGCGTATCAGCTTCCCCCGGTTTCGGCAGGATGGCTCGAAGCCTTCGACATCGAAACGGGCCGCAAGCGCGTGCTGTCCCGCAAGGAGTACACGCGGTTGGGCGGCCGCGTTCAAGAGTGGCAAGAGGAGATCATGCGCCTGGCCCGCGATGCCGATCTCGACATCGTCCGTGTGGGCCTCGACCGGTGGGAGATGGAAACGACGCTCGTGGAGTTTGTGGCCGAACGCCGCTTACGAAAAGTGTAAAAATGGGGTGCTGAAGGCTGAAGGCTGAAGGCTCCACAGAGGCAGCTATGAGCAGGCAGTGGTTGGCGGGTGCGAGCATTTGCGCGTTGGTCGTCGGAGCGGTGATGCCGATTGCGGCCCAGTCACGCGGACCCGCACGCGGACCGCAGCCGGGCGAAGTTGAATCGGTTCCAATCAAGTGCTGGTGGAAAACCGACAAGACCACGGTGCAGGTGGGCGAACGGTTCGAATTGACGCTGACGTGCGGCGTGGTCGAAACGAGTCGCATCAAGGTCGTTCCAAAACTGGAGGAGCTCGAACCCGGGACCGTACAGCTCACGCCGTTCGAGGTCATGGGAGGGGTCCACCACGACGATATCGTGGCGTCACCGTGGCGCTATTTTCAGTATCAATACACGATGCGCCTCCTGGGGGACGAGTTCTTCGGGCAGGACGTCAACATCCCGCCGCTCAAGGTCACGTACAACATTCAATCGGTCCAGGGTGGCGGCACCGAGGGTCGTGACCAGATCCATCTGCTCCCGCCCATGCCAATTCGCGTCCTGTCGCTCGTTCCGAGAGGAGCGTCCGACATTCGGGATGTCTCGCTCGAAACGTTTGGTGATATCGAGGCCCGCCGGTTTCGTTCCACCGAAGAACTGATTGCGGCGGGCATCCTCTTTGGTCTCGCGGCCGTCCTCCTTGGCGTTGCCGTTATCAAAGGCATCGGTCGATATCGAGTGCGCGTCCCGGTCAGCCGGACGTTGCCGACTAGAGCCGTGCTCAGTGGCGGCCTTCGCGAAATCGGCCGACTCAAATCGGATGTCGCGCGCGAGGGTTGGACGAGCGAACTTGCGGGGCGCGCGCTCAGCATCTTTCGCATTGCTGGCGCCGTAGCGCTCGATCAACCTGTTGCACAGACGGTTGTGGACCCGCAGGTTCCGGGACGCGAAGGTCAGCTGGTGCTCCGCAAGGGACTCTTCAGGCGGAGGCGTGCGCTGGTTTCTGCGTCGACGACAGCTGACGCCATCACGCGAGAGCTCGCCAATGGGAATGGGGCTGGACCCAGCCCCAGCAAGAAGGCGACGCTCGAAGAGATCAGGGATTCGCTGCTGGTGTTCAATGCCGCGCGTTACGGCCGGAACGGACACTTTGAAACGGCCGAACTGGATCGAGCGCTCGACAACGGGGCAAGCGCGCTTCGCCGCCTCCGACTCGCGAAGTTGTGGCCCGGGCGATCAACGGCCGCGAGCACCAAACCCACCGGACTCGGAGGGGGCGAGTGGTCCCGCTGACGGATCTTCTTGTTGCGATTCGCAACACGATGGCGGAGTGGCTTCGGCTGCGCTGGGACGATCTGCAGTTCAGCGAGGGCCGGACCACGCTGCTCGTCCTGGTCGTGCTGATGGCGATCTCGACGCTGGTGGCCTTGTGGCGTCGGCTGCTGGCCGGCAGCGCCGGGCGCACCCATGTGGCGCTTCCTGCCCTACTGCCTGTGATGCGGCAGTCGCTGCTGTCGGCGACCAGGCACGGTGCCTTTCTCCTGTTTCTGCTGGGCGTTCCCTTCTTTGCGATTGCGCTCGCCGATCCGCGCACGACGTTCACGCGGGACGAAGTGAGCTACCCGGGCCGACGGATTGCGCTGCTGATCGATGCCTCGTCCAGCATGATTCTGAAGTTCGAGGCCGCGAAGCTTCGTGCCCAGGGCGGGCCCGTCTTCTACACCGCGGTCGCGGCTGCCGAACGGTTCATGCGCCTCCGAATGAACGGCCCGTATCGCGATCTCATTTCGCTGATCGAGTTTGGTAACCAGGCGTATGTGGTGACGCCTTTTACCACCGACTACGAAAACATTTTGCTCAGCATCCAGCTTGTTGCCGATCCGAAGAACTGGGGGCGGTTCAACGACTGGGGCACGACCATCATTCAGGGTATCGAAGAGGGGACGGCGCTTTTCCGGGCGTTCGACTTCCTCAACGCGTCAGGCAATCTGATGGTGATCTTCAGCGACGGCCAGGATGCGCAGGTCGCGCTCAAAGGCCGATCGCTCGACAACATTGTCGATGAAGCGAGGCGGTACCAGATTCCCGTTTACATGGTCCGGACCGTCTACAAGATGAAGCTCGGTGACGTGGCGGCCGACAGAATCTGGAAAGCGGCCGTCGAGCGCACCGGTGGCCGGTTTTATCCTGCGTCCGACGAAGAAGACATTCTGAAGGCTATTCGAGAGATCGATCGCGTGTCGGCCGGACGCATCGACGTGCGCGAGTACACGGCATTTCGCCCGCGGTTTTCAGGCTACGCGCTGATCGCCGTCGGGTTGTGGCTGCTGGCTGCGGTGCTCAAGCTGGGCGTCCCGTACTTCCGGACGTTCCCGTAGTCAGGAACGCGGACCTCAAGGTCCGCCCTACGGACAGTACGGAGGCCGGAGCCTTTGGGTCCGGCAGGAGGGTTCGATGAAGGGCGTCATTGGCTATGTCATGGCCGCGATCGTGCTCGCCTTGATTGGCGGCGCACTCCTGATTGCCAGCAGGCTCGACCGCGGCATCGCCGACTCTCAGGAGAACCTGGTTACCCAGAAGTTCGACCAGTCGCTCGCCACGTTCGAGAATGCCGAACGTTATTACGGATACGCCAGTCGCCTCCCCTGGATCGGAAGCGGACCGCTGAACGACGTGCGTGCTCGCAGAGCAACGGCCCAGTACTGGCAGCGACAGTACGTGGCGATCGTCCCGGAGGGCACTGAGCCGGTTGCCTCGGTCGACGTGGACAACATCGCCCTCCAGATGGTTGTTGCCAATGCGTCGTTTCGAAAGGGACAGGCGACCTCGAAGGACAAACAGACGACACTCGATGCGCTGGACACGAGCATCAATGCGTACTTGACCGTTTTGAAGAACACGTCGCGCCACGAGAACGCAGCCTACAACTTCGAGTACCTCGTGCGGCTCCGTCAGGAAGTGGAAAAGGGGCGTCGCAAACCCGGTGAGTCGGACGGCGATGATGGTCCCGAAGGTCGGGGCGGCGGACCAACGCCCGAACAGGGCAACACGAACGACTTCAAGGTTTATATCCCGCTTGAATCGGAGGAGCTGCAGCAGGGAAGCGGCAGCTCTGGGAAGGCCGCACCAACCGAGAAGAAGGGGTAGGGCGACTGTTGACTGACGACTGTCGACTGACGACTGTCGACTGATGACTGACGACTGACATGCTCACCGGTATCGACTTCGAAAGTATCAGCTTCGGCGAGCCGACTTTTCTCTGGCTGCTCGTGGCACCGGCCGCACTGGGCGTGCTGTGGGTCTGGCAGGTGATCCGGCGCCGGGCGGATGCTCGACGGTACCGACAGCAGCGGCTCGTTCCGGTGCGCGAGCACTTCACGGTGATCGGGGATCTCGCGTTCTGGATCTGTCTCCTCGTGGCCGTTTGTTTCTGCATTGTCGCGCTTGCCCGGCCGCAGGCGCGCACATCGGTCGTGCGGCGTGCCAGCGCGGACTTCGTGTTACTGCAGGACGGGTCTTCGTCCATGTACGTCACCGATGTGAAACCAGACCGGTGGCGGCGATCGATCCAGTTTCTTCGAGCGTTTGCCGAAGCGCTCAGCTGGAAGGGCGACCGTGTCGCGCTCGCCCTGTTCGCGCATCTTGCCTCCCCGCAACTGCGCCTCACCAAGGATCCCAATTCGCTTTTCTTCTTCCTCGATCATCTGAGCGAGCGCTCGCCGTTCAGGCTCGAGGACCTGACGACCTGGGATACGAATATCGAAGAAGGCGTGTACTGGGGTGTGAAGCTCGTCGAGAAAGACGAAGAGCTGTTTGGCAAGACCAGGAACCCCAAAGCGTTTGTCGTGGTGACCGACGGTCAGGCCTTCAGTGGGAATGTGGCAACCGCCCTGGCCGTCGCTCGGGCACGGGATATCGTCGTGCACGTCGTGGGTGTGGGCACCACGCAGGGTGGGCTCATTCCGGAAGGGTCGGGGCCAGACGGTGTCGTCACGGCCAACGGGTTCTTTCCGGTCACACAGCCGCAGAAACCGAGAATGAGCAACATCCGCGGGGTGCTCGACCGCAACTCCCTCCGCACGATCGCTCACGCGGGCGGTGGCGAGTACTTCGAGCTCGGTCGCGAAGGGGATCGTGACGTCGCGTTTCGAATTATCAGCAGCGTCCGGCGTCGCGCGCAGGTCGGTCGAGAGGAGACGAGTGAGGAAGAGCTCTACTGGCGGTTCCTGTTTGCGGCTGCGGTTGTCCTCTGTCTTGGGACGTTCGTGTTGAAGGAAGGTGCCGAGCTCTGGGGGCAGGTCGGCGGCGCAGCCGTTGCCATCCTGTTGCTAGCCGGCGCGCTGTTCTAGAAAAGGGGTCGGGAGTCCTTTTCTTCAGTGAGAGAAAAAGACTCCCGACCCCTTTTCTCGGCCATCAGCCGCGTGATCTTGCGCACGTACGTCCGTGTCTCCTTGAACGGGGGAATCTTGTTCCGGTGTCGTGCCACGGCCGTCGGTCCGGCGTTGTAGCTGGCCAGCGTCAGTTCGATGCTGCCGTTATGACGGTCGAGCAGCTCGCGTAGGTAACGTGCTCCCGCCATGACGTTTTCCCGCGGATTGAATGGATCCCGTACACCCATCTGCCTGGAGACTGACGGCATCAGCTGCATCAGGCCCGATGCACCAGCCGGCGATACCACCAGCGGATTGAATGACGATTCGACCTGCATGACCGCGCGGATGAGCGCTGCGTCCAGGTCGTAGGTCCGCGCGGCCTCCTGAATCAAGTGCTCGTACGCGCGCTCGGGCGGGATTGCTTCGATGTACCCAATGGTCACGGCCACCGAAGGTTCGGGCCGCGCAATCAGGTAAACGAGCGGTGCAAACGTGACCCCCAGCAACACCGCGGCCACACGCCGGTTGCGGCGGCGGCGATTCGCGGCTGCTCGCAGCCGTTGCCGTCGATCATGACCGCGACGATCCGATCCGCCACGGAGGCCTAGCTCACGTTCGACGGCGATCCCTGGCAACAGCGTCAATTTGGGCATTGACCGAGACGATGCAAGACGTGGACCCACAGCGGTAGGACGTCGCAAGCCAGTCCTTTGGCCTGCCTGTCGTAGTTTTGTACGATCGAATGCTACATCCGCGCAATGAGGGCATCCCCAAACCGGCTCGTGCTGACTTCGGTGGCGCCATCCATCAGGCGCGCGAAGTCGTACGTGACCGTTTTGGCGCCGATGGCATCGTCCATCGCCTTGATGATGAGATCGGCCGCCTCTGTCCAGCCCATGTAGCGGAGCATCATCTCGCCTGAGAGGACGACCGAGCCGGGATTGACCTTGTCGAGGTTGGCGTACTTCGGCGCGGTGCCGTGCGTCGCTTCAAAGACCGCGTGGCCGGTCACGTAGTTGATATTCCCACCTGGGGCGATGCCGATGCCGCCGACTTGTGCCGCCAGTGCATCCGACAGGTAATCGCCGTTCAAGTTGGGGGTGGCTATGACGTCGAACTCGTCCGGGCGCGTGAGCACCTGCTGTAGTGTGATGTCGGCGATTGCGTCTTTGACCAGGATCCTACCGGCTGCAAGCGCCGACTTCTGTTCGGCGTTCGCTGCGGCCTCGCCGCTGGCCTGTTTCGTGCGTCCCCACTGTTCCCACGTATAGGTCTCGCGAGCAAACTCGCGCTCGGCGAGTGCGTAGCCCCAATTGCGAAAGGCCCCCTCCGTGTACTTCATGATGTTGCCCTTGTGCACGAGGGTGACGCTCTTGCGCTTGTTGATGATCGCGTACTGGATAGCCGCGCGGATGAGCCGTTCGCTTCCTTCCTCGGACATGGGTTTGATGCCGATGCCGCTCGTCGAGGGGAATCGCACGCGTTCGTACATCTTCGGGAATTCCTGCTTCAGAAACCCGAGCAGCTTCTGCGCTCCGTCCGAGCCGGCTTCCCATTCGATGCCAGCGTAGATGTCCTCGGTGTTCTCTCGAAAGATGGCCATGTCCACCTTTTCCGGGGTTTTGATTGGCGAGGGAGCGCCCTTGAACCAACGGACCGGACGGAGGCATACGTACAAGTCGAGGATCTGCCGCACCGCAACGTTCAGCGAACGGATGCCGCCGCCCACCGGCGTGGTGAGCGGGCCCTTGATGCCGACCAGATAGTCCTTGAACGCGTCGATCGTTTCATCAGGTAGCCACGACTTCTGCAGGTCGAAGGCTTTCTGCCCCGCCAGAACTTCCTTCCAGACGATCTGACGCCGACCGCCATATGCTTTGGCGACCGAAGCCTCGAGCACCCGAACGCTGGCGCGCCAGATGTCCGGCCCCGTGCCGTCTCCTTCGATGAAGGGAATGACGGGGTGATCGGGAACATTCAGCTTGCCGTTCGAGAGCGTGATTTTTTCGCCGGTGGCAGTGGGTGTCATGGTGTGCTGTGCATTATATCGTTGCCGAATGTCATAATTTCTGACCGGCTTGATGTACAGTCGTGGCGTCGTGAAAGGGATCATACTCGCCGGTGGCTCCGGCACGCGGCTCCATCCGCTCTCACGTGCCGTGTCCAAGCAGCTCACACCAATCTACAACAAGCCGATGATCTACTACCCGCTCTCGACGCTCATGCTCGCCGGGATCCGGGAAATTCTCATCATTACGACGCCCGAGGATCAGGAAACCTTCCGCAGGTTGCTGGGCGATGGTCGAGACATCGGCCTGCAATTTCAGTACGCGGTGCAGCCGCGTCCCGAAGGCATCGCGCAGGCGTTCGTGATCGGCAGGACGTTTGTTGGCACTTCGCCCGTGGCGCTCGCGCTTGGAGACAACGTGTTCTACGGCCACGGACTCCCCGATATCCTGCGGCGCGCGGCGAGCCGAAGCGAAGGCGCGACAATCTTTGGTTACACGGTGAAAGATCCCGAGCGATATGGCGTGGTTGATTTCGATGAGCACGGGCGGCCGCTGAGTATCGACGAGAAGCCACTCAAACCGAAGTCCTCGTGGGCGGTCACGGGATTGTATTTCTACGACAACCGCGTGCTCGAAATCGCGGCAGGCCTCAAGCCTTCGGCCCGCGGCGAACTGGAGATCACCGATGTCAACCGCGCGTATCTCGAGCGCGGCTGTCTGCATGTCGAACGCCTGGGACGCGGCATTGCCTGGCTGGACACTGGCACCTACGAGGCGCTGTTGCACGCGTCGAACTTCGTGCAGAGCATCGAAGAGCGACAGGGTCTGATGATTGCGTGTGTGGAGGAGATCGCGTACCGGCTGGGCTATGTGACCGCCGATCATGTGCGTGGACTTGCCGAACCAATGAAAAACGCGGGGTACGGTCAGTATCTCCTGAAAATGTTGGAACAGGACTGAGCGGATGGCCGCCCCCCTTTCACGCGCGCGCAGCGGCAGTACCCGCCAGCTTCGACGACAACTGGTCGCCCTCCACGAGATTGGAATCGCTCTTTCAGGAGAGCGCGACCTGAATCGATTGCTCGAGCTCATTCTCACTCAGGGACGCCGTCTGACCACGGCCGAGGCCGGCAGCGCGTACATCCGTCGGCAGGGACGGCTGTGGTTTGCGGTCAGCCAGAACGCCAAACCCGCACGACGACGGGGCGCATCGAGAGCACCATCGCAGAACCGTCCGGAGAGCATGGCCGAATCTTCCAGATCTGACTCTGTGGCCCTCGACACCAGATCGCTGGCGGGCTATGTCGGACTCACCGGCAGGCTTCTGAATATTCGCGATGCGTACCACCTGCCGGCAAGCCGGCCGTACAGGTTTGATCCCAGGTTCGACGAACAGAACCACTACCGCACGATCAGCGTCATTGTCGTGCCGATGAAGGACATTGAGGGTCAGCTCATTGGCGTGCTTCAACTGATCAACGCGCGCAAGGGCGGTCGAATTGTTCCATTCGGTCGCGAGGCCGAGAAGCTGGTGAGCTCGCTCGCCAGTCAGGCCGCCGTGGCCATCAAGAACGCCTTGCTGGCTCAGGACCTGATGGACGCTCAGCTCGACACCATCTTCCGGTTGTCGGTCGCTGCTGAGTACAAGGACAAGGCCACGGCATTGCATCTGCGCCGCATGAGCCGGTACACGGCCGTCATCGCGGAAGAGCTGGGGTTGTCGCCGGCCGATGTCGATCTCGTCAGCACGGCCGCGCTGCTGCACGATATTGGCAAGATCGGTGTTCCCGATTCCATTCTGATGAAGAGCGGCCAGTTGACCGCCGACGAAATGCACGCGATGCAGGAACACACCACGCTTGGGTCTCGGATTCTTGCGAATGCAACGGCACCGCTGCTCCGAGTCTCGGAAATCATCGCGCTGACGCACCATGAAAAGTGGGATGGCACTGGATATCCGCGTGGCCTCAGACAGGACGAAATTCCGCTCGAAGGTCGCATTGTCGCCGTGGCCGATGTTTTCGATGCTCTGACATCCGAACGCTGCTACAAGGACGCGTTCCCCCTCGACCAGGCGGTCCAAACGATCGAGGCTGACAGCGGTCGCCACTTCGACCCGCGCGTGGTGCGGGCGTTCCTCAAAGGGCTCCCCCGCATCGATCAAATTCGGACCGCGCTCGGGGCTCCGGCCCCGTCAACAACTTAAAGAAGGAGTCACGATGAACACGCGATCGCTGGTCGCTGAGTTTCTTGGAACTTTCTTTCTGTGCTTTGCGGGAATTGCGGCCATTATCAGCACGGGTGCACCGATCAACAGCGGTGCGGGCCTGGTCGGCATCGCGCTGGCGCACGGGTTGGCGTTGTCGGTGGCGGTCAATGCGTTCGGGGGTATTTCAGGGGCCCACTTCAACCCGGCGGTCACGCTGGGCTTTCTCTCGACGGGCCGGATTAGCGTCCCGGCAGCCGGAGGCTATATCGTGACCCAGCTGATTGGCGCGACGGTGGCGGCCCTGGCGTGCTCCGTAATCTTTCCTGCTGAGTCCATTGACGCGGCCAAACTCGGCATTCCGCTCCCGGCGGGCTGGGCAACGTCCGGCGTTGTGCTCCTGGCGGAATTCATCATGACATTCCTGCTGATGACCGCAATCTTTGGGACGGCCGTCGACGAACGAGGACGGGCCGTCAAGATTGGCGGCTTTGGCATCGGCTTGACGGTCGCGTTCGACATTCTCGCGGGTGGCGCCGTGACCGGGGCGTCCATGAATCCCGCGCGATCGTTTGGTCCAGCACTGGTCTATGGCCTCTGGGACTGGCACTGGGCCTACTGGATTGGTCCCCCGGCGGGGGCGATTGTGGCCGCGCTTCTGTACCACAACGTCTTGTTGGAGAAGAAATCATGACCACCGACCACTAGCCACTGACCACCGACGACTGGCCACTATTGAGTGCTGGAGGGCTGGTCGAGTGAACCGCGCTCGATGATCAGTTTCATGGCTCGCTCAATCGGGATGCGCACCGTGCCAGCATCCCGATCGATCCATTGATACTCTTCCAGCATCTTCGACTCTTCTTCGCGAATCCGCCGATAGTCTTCTGGCGGACGAACGGCTGTCGTTCCCGATTGCGGCGGTAGAGGGGCATTGCGGCTCATCACAATCAGCGATGCCACGGTTCCAAGAGCCACGACTGCCAACACCGCGAGGCCGGCAGCTATCCAGGCGAGCCCATTTCCCATCC
>DATBJG010000001.1:0-3921 GCA_036556585.1 Vicinamibacterales bacterium | reverse complement strand
CCCGGCAGGGTCGTCAGAATGGGTGACGCGGAAAAGTCGAGATCGGGTCCGAGCTTTTCGGGACAGTTTGGGTTGTTCGGATTTTCCGGCTGACATCCCAGCGTCCAGACGTCGTTGGGTGTGGTCTGATTGACCCACCGGATCTTGCCCGATTGCAGATCAAGAGCAATCACGGCATCGGTCGTCGGTTGAGGTGGACCCGAATATCCGTTGCCGGTGCTGACATAAATCGCGTTTCGTTTGACGTCAACGGTGGGCGCGGCCCAGACTCCTGCACCTGACGGCCCCCACGTTTGCACGCCTTCCTTGTTTTTGCTTCGCGGCTTTGGTTCCTCGGTAATGAGATACGACTTCCAGACGACGCTCCCATTGGTCACGTCGAGCGCGGTGACGCTGCCGCGAAACGTGCAGCACTCGTACTGAGGCCGGCCCCCCTGCCCTTCCTCACCGAGACCCGACGTAGGCACATACAACCGGCTCTCGTGCAGCGTTGGCGAGCCGGTTACACGAGCCAGACGATGATCGTCCAATTTTCTCGTCCAGAGTTGTTGCCCGCTCGACGCATCGAGCGCGTAGGCATTGGCCACACCATCCGCAAAATACACGGCGTACCCTTTTGCTCCCGGCCCACCGCGCGGACCTACCACCAACGCGCTTCGTATGCCGGCTTGTGCGCGATATGTCCAGTAGATACAGCCGGTCTTTGCATCGAGGCTGTAGACAACGCC
Organism: Vicinamibacterales bacterium; assembly: GCA_036556585.1. Lineage (GTDB taxonomy): Bacteria > Acidobacteriota > Vicinamibacteria > Vicinamibacterales > JAMQPK01 > DATBJG01. The sequence goes on along the minus strand of DATBJG010000001.1, from coordinate 3,193 downwards.
GGTATCGCTTCCCACGAACAATCGACCGCCAACGACGGCGGGCTGCGAGCGGGCGGACGTCACACCAGGAAAGCCGAACGCCCATTTGAGCTTGAGATTCGGAACGTGCGCCGCCGTCAGACCACCGCGTTCCAGAGGTTGAAACCGCGCGTTGGTAACGCCGGCGCCCCAACCGTTCCAATGCGCCCCGGAAGCGGGATCGGACATTGGTGTTGCCGTGGCGCACCGGCCCGAGGTTGGAATCAACGATGACTCGTCCAGGGGACGACCTGCCAGGTACTGGACGATGGCACGGCGCTCGGGATCGGTGAGGACAGCACCCTGCAATCGCATCGTCCCAATCGTTAACGCGTTGTTGATGGCTTCGGGCGTGAGCTTGCGAAGCGCATCCAGATTGGGGGCACGCGAGTCAGCGGCCGGGGTCGTATGACACTGCGCACAGTCGCGTTTGAATGCTGCTGCGCCGTCCGGCGCTTGCGCGAAGGCCGACGGGCCGCCGGCAAACATCGCAAGCACCGTCATGATGATCGTCAGTCGCGTCGGTTCAGATCTCATGGCTGCGATTATACCCGGACAAAATGTACAAGCCTTCACCCAGTATTTCTCGTGTCGTCCTCTTCATGTAGTTCGCATTCTCGACGGTTTGTACCGTCCTTCAATCGTGTTCGTGCATCTCGTTCACCTCGTTTGTTAGCTCCCGCGCTAGCAAGTAGTCCATGGCGCGTTATCAGTGTTCCTAGCGGTGAAGTACGGCAGCCAGTCGATCCGTCCTGTGTTGCTGAATGTCAGTCCGTCGCCCAGGCGTCCCGTGCGCGTCTAGCTTGAACGCACGGACGCGACCATCAAGTCAAGGCCGGGCGATTATCTTTTTGTAACGCCTGAAATGAGTGGCACCACACGGGTCACCGGCACCGCAGCGACGTCGACGTCGATTAGTGCGACGTATGGAGCGGGGCCTCGCTGATGTACTTCGACCTGGACGGAGTTCATTGTTGCCGGCGATCAGGCTACGGTGTTGTCTTTCATCGCAATCGACGTTCCGGGAAACAGTTTCAGGTCAGACCGACAAACTGTTTCTCCGCATAAAGTCCTGAAGGCAGTCGCCGAACCGAGCGCCAAGCGAAACTCGTAGGCTGTTCCGATCAGATGAGAATCGTTTCTGGTTTTGGACAACGGGTTTGCGCTCAGAATGGCCCCTGTCAGCAAGGAAAAGAGTGGAAGATCTAAAGTGTCGTGATGGTCTCACTATGTGCCATCGAGTCTGCAGTTGTTCCATAAGATTGATTTGTTGCACACACGCGCACATGTGTAGGAGAAGCACTGACTTGACATCGCACTAGGAAGACGGCAAATTCAACGACCTCTCCCCCAACGTGTCTCCCTACAACAACGTCGCGAGTGAAGTCTCTTTTATTGCGCTTGCGGTGATTCGAACTGATCAACGGTTTGGCTGTCAGCTCGTTTGTTGGATTGCCGGGGCCGTGCGTCCATTTCGCTAGGCAATCAGGCAAGCGCCAAATCTAATGAAGTGCACCGGGTTTATCGGAGAGCGGTTAGTGTGAGTTGATTTGATGCTGTCAACGGGCGAAGAAAGTTGTGCAGGCGCTTGGCGGCCTGCGCAAGGGACATCGAGGCTGGGGCGAGGATGCCGCCGAGCGCCCCCGCCGAGACGTTGGCACTGAGCTGAATCGAGCATCGATCGCTTGAAGCTCGACCTCATAGGATGCCCTCAGCGCCACGATCGTCGGGCGGCGCAGGCTGGAGAATCCCCGCCGCGGCGCCGTCCTCGTTCGTCACGCGCCGCTGCAACAGCGCATAGTAGTTCGCCTCGTATTCTGCCGGCGGCACATAGCCAATCGGTCCAAACAGTCGACGGGTGTTGAACCAGTCGACCCACGTGAGGGTGGCGAATTCGACGGCTTCCAGATGGCGCCAGGGGCCTTTCCGCTGAATCACCTCCGTCTTGAAGAGGCCGATGATCGATTCGGCCATCGCATTATCGTACGAGTCGCCGCGGCTGCCGACCGACGGTTCGATGCCGGCCTCGGCCAGCCGGTCGGTGTAGCGCATCGACAGATATTGGGTCCCGCGATCGCTGTGATGGACGAGGTCTTCGACACCGGCGCCACGCCGGTCGTAGATGGCCTGCTCGAGCGCATCGAGCACAAAATCGGTCGCGAGCGACGCCGAGACGCGCCAGCCGACGATCCGTCGCGCAAACACGTCGATCACGAACGCGACGTAGACGAAGCCGCGCCAGGTGGCCACGTACGTGAAGTCCGCGATCCACAGCTGATTCGGCCGCGTCGCGTGGAACTGACGATCGACGAGATCGGCGGGCCGGTCCGCGCCGTTGTCCGCTTGCGTCGTGACCACCCAGGCGCGGCCGCGGCTCACCCCGCGGAGCCCCATCGCGCGCATGAGACGCTCGACCGTGCAGCGGGCCACGCGCGTGCCTTCGCGGCGCAGTTGCTTCCACACTTTCCGCGGACCATATGCCTGGTCGTTCTCGTCCCAGACCCGCTGAATGGCCGCGCGGAGCTCGTCGTCCCGCCGGGCCCGCGCCGACCGCTTCGTCGCATCCTGCTGCTGCGCCCTGCGCAGGAAATACGTCGACGGAGCGATCGGCAGGACCGCGCAGATCGGCTCGACTCCGTAGGTGTCCCGGTGGTGATCGATGAAGCGCACCATTACTTCGCTCGGCGGTCGAGCTCCGCCTGGGTGAAAAACGCGGCCGCCTTCTTCAAGATCTCGTTGGCGCGTTTCAATTCGAAGACTTCGCGCTGGAGCCGCTTCAACTCGGCGCGTTCGTCGGTCGTCAGACCCGGCCGCTGGCCGGCATCGCGTTCAGCCTGGCGCACCCAACGGCGCAGCGCTTCGGTGGTGACACCAAGTTTCTCGCTGACCGATCGAATCGTCGCCCACTGCGACGGATGCTCGCCGGCATGGTCAAAGACCATGCGGACCGCGCGCTCACGCAATTCAGGGGAATACTTGCTGGGTCGTCCCATGGGCTCCATCCTCTCTCGGAAAGAGCCCTCCGATAAACCCGGTACGATTCAGGAGTTGCCATGTCCCTCTTCGAGACACGCGGGCGGTCACATCTGACGACTGCGAGAGTGCTTCTGCGGCGGGTCACGACTCATGTGGTGGTTCTCTTCACAGCCGCACTTCCATCGCAGGCGTTAGCGCA